>NZ_CEEDDH010000022.1:18183-110617 GCF_979253165.1 Pseudomonas sp. AC083 | reverse complement strand
TTTAATGATACGGCGACCACCGAGATCTACACCATACACTGTTCGTCGGCAGCGTCAGATGTGTATAAGAGACAGCCTCTAAACCGGCCCCTCACCCCTTGGCACACCTCCTGCTATAGCCCTGGCAGGCTGCGTTCCGACGCGCTCCACAAAAACAATTAAACGAAGGATCCTTCAATGGATAACTCCAACGCCCTGCCCCTTGGGTCGGCTGCCGTGCCGGCCAAACCGAGAACCACCGCCAGCCGGATCAAATCGATCTTCAGCGGCTCTGTCGGCAACATGGTCGAGTGGTATGACTGGTATGTGTATGCCGCCTTCTCCCTGTACTTCGCGAAAACCTTTTTCCCCGCCGGTTCCACCACCGCGCAACTGATGAACACCGCTGCGATCTTCGCCGTGGGCTTCCTGATGCGTCCGATTGGTGGCTGGCTGATGGGCATGTACGCCGACAAGGTCGGGCGCAAGAAAGCGCTGATGGCCTCGGTGTACCTGATGTGCTTCGGCTCGCTGCTGATCGCCCTGAGCCCGAACTATGAAACCATCGGCATCGGCGCGCCGGTCCTGCTGGTGTTCGCCCGCCTGCTGCAAGGCCTGTCGGTCGGCGGCGAGTACGGCACCTCGGCGACTTATCTGTCCGAGATGGCGACCAAGGAACGTCGCGGCTTCTTCTCCAGCTTCCAGTACGTGACCCTGATCTCCGGGCAGCTCATCGCCCTCGGCGTATTGATCGTGCTGCAAAACATGCTGACCACCGAACAGCTCTACGCGTGGGGCTGGCGTATCCCGTTCGCCATCGGTGCGCTGTGTGCGGTCGTGGCGCTGTACCTGCGTCGCGGCATGGAAGAAACCGAGTCGTTCACCAAGAAAGAAAAATCCAAGGAAAGCGCGATGCGCACCTTGATGCGCCACCCGAAAGAGTTGTTGACCGTGGTCGGCCTGACCATGGGCGGCACCCTGGCGTTCTACACCTACACCACCTACATGCAGAAATACCTGGTGAACACGGTCGGCATGAGCATCTCCGACTCGACCACCATTTCCGCCGCCACGCTGTTCCTGTTCATGTGCCTGCAACCGATCATCGGTGGCCTGTCGGACAAGATCGGTCGTCGCCCGATCCTGATCGCGTTCGGCGTGCTCGGTACGATCTTCACCGTGCCGATCCTGATGACCCTGCACACCATCCAGACCTGGTGGGGCGCGTTCTTCCTGATCATGGCGGCGCTGATCATCGTCAGCGGCTACACCTCGATCAACGCGGTGGTCAAAGCCGAATTGTTCCCGACCGAAATCCGCGCCCTGGGCGTTGGCCTGCCGTACGCGCTGACCGTATCGATCTTCGGCGGCACTGCCGAATACATCGCGCTGTGGTTCAAGAGCATCGGCATGGAAACCGGTTACTACTGGTACGTCACCGCGTGCATTGCCGTGTCGCTGCTGGTGTACATCACCATGAAAGACACCCAGAAGCATTCGCGGATCGTGACTGACTGATAGGGCTACTTCGCTGGCAGGCCACAAAATCTGTGTCCTGCCACGAACCCTACGGGGTCTCGCGTCTGGCTGGAAATATGCGCCGGGTCCTTGCACTATGGCTGCATCCGAATGCAGCTCAGGAATCCGCTCCCCATGCCCGATGACATCCACTTCTACGAACCCGCCAACGGCCACGGCCTGCCTCACGATCCGTTCAACGCCATCGTCGGCCCGCGGCCCATCGGCTGGATTTCCTCCCAGGATGCCGAAGGCCGGCTCAATCTCGCGCCATACAGTTTCTTCAACGCCTTCAACTACGTGCCGCCGATCATTGGTTTTTCCAGCGTCGGGCGCAAAGACAGTCTGAACAACATCGAACAGACCGGCGAATTCGTCTGGAACCTCGCCACGCGCCCGTTGGCCGAGCAGATGAACCAGAGCTGCGCGATGGTTGCGCCTGAGGTCAACGAGTTTGAACTGGCAGGGCTGACGACCGTGGCGTCAAAGGTGATTTCTGTACCTCGGGTCGCCGAAAGCCCGGTGTCCTTCGAGTGCAAGGTCACGCAGATCATCCAGCTGCAACGCGCCGATGGCGAAACCGTACCGAGCTGGCTGATCCTCGGTGAGGTGGTTGCGGTGCACATCGCCAAATGGCTGCTGAAGGACGGCATCTACGACACCGCCGCCGCACAACCGATTTTGCGCGGCGGCGGGCCGGCGGATTATTTCCAGCTGGGGCCTGAGGCTCTGTTCAAGATGTGGCGCCCGGGCGCACAGAAGTAATTACCAGATCAGCTCGGCGTCGTCAGTGACGCCCTTGAGCTTGTCCAGCTCGTTGATGGCCGCATCATCGGCAGCGATAGCGCCGGGAAACACCTGCTCATCGAGCAACTTGTGAAAGCGTGGGGCGCCGCCATCGACCAGGGCCTTGACCGCAATGGCCGCGTAATAACCCTTGTTGCCGCCCAGCTCAACGGGGACGACTGCGGAGACTGCTTCGAAGCGTTCAAACTCTTTACGTGCCATTCGCGGATCCTGGCTCAATCAAATAAGCCGGACATTAAACCCTCAACCGGCGAGTTTGTGTATCGGCGCGGTGCATTGACCGAGGGCCTGCGCGGCGGATACGTCCCTGAAGGTGTGGAAGTCGAGGCTGTTGACCACCAGGTCCTGGACCAGCTCGGCGAAGACTTCCATCGACGGACTGTTGAAATAAGCCGTCATTATCTGCTGACTGCTCCAGTAGCCGCTGACCAGCCACAGATCGGCGTCGCACTGCGATTGTTGCAGGGAAAAACTCAGGCAGCCGGGCGCAGCGCGCGAGACCTCGATCAACGCGCTCAGGCGCACGCCGAGTTCCGCCGAACGCCCGGCCTGGGCACGAACGAAGGCCATATGACTGACAGGCATTTGCTTGGACATGATCAACCCTCCATGAAATCGCGTGGCAGCCGGGGGACGGGCTGCGACTGGAGCAAAGATTAACGGCCGGGGCTGCCGCGCCGTTAGTCGATTCCTGCCTTCGCGTTGCACAATCCTGCGAGACTTGCCAAAACCCCGGCCGGCGCCGCTGCCCTGTAGGAGCTGCCGAAGGCTGCGATCTTTTGATCTCAAAAACAAAAATCAAAAGATCGCAGCCTTCGGCAGCTCCTACACACAGGCATCGCGTCGATGCTGATGGATATCGCGATGCAGAATCAGGCAAGCATTTGGCAGAATGTGTCTACCGCTGCTGCTTGCACAAACATATGCTCTGCTGCATTCCCCCCTCACTTGCCGAGGATGCCGTGCATGACGTCATTCGATCGTTTTCAAGCCGAACCCAGCGCCGACATGGAAAAGCAGCGCGCGGAGCTGGCGGCGATCATCCGCCGCAACACCAGCGACGATGGCAGCTACCAGACCGCGATCGGTTCGCTGGTGATGTCGCGCCACACCCAGTCCCATGACTTTGCCCCGGTACTCGCGCAGCCGGCGCTGTGCATCATGGCGCAGGGGCGCAAAGAGGTCCGTCTGGCCGACGAGTTTTTCAACTACGACCCGCTGAATTATCTGGTGGTGTCGGTTTCGATGCCGCTCAGCGGCCGGGTGGTCAATGTCTCGCCAGAGGAACCGATCCTCGCCGTGCGCCTGGATATCGATCCGACCGAAATCACCGCGCTGATCGCCGACGCCGGCCCGATGGGCGTGCCGACGCGGCCGACCGGACGTGGTCTGTACGTGGAAAAAATCGACAGCGCCATGCTCGACGCGGTGCTGCGTCTGGCGCGGCTGCTCGACGCGCCGAAAGACATCGCCATGCTCGCGCCGTTGATTCGCCGGGAGATTCTCTATCGTCTGCTGCGCAGCCCGCAGGGTCATCGTTTGTATGAGATTGCGATTGCCAACAGCCAGAGCCATCGCATCAGCCAGGCCATCAAATGGCTCAACGGCAACTTCGAGCAGCCGCTGCGCATCGATGATCTGGCGCGGGAAGTGAACCTCAGCGTGTCGACGTTGCATCACCGTTTCAAGGCGATGACGGCGATGAGTCCGTTGCAATATCAGAAGCAGCTGCGCCTGCAAGAAGCGCGGCGGCTGATGTTGACCGAAGGGCTGGAAGCCTCGGCGGCGGGGTATCGGGTGGGCTATGAAAGTCCGTCGCAGTTCAGCCGTGAGTACAGCCGCCTGTTTGGCGCGCCGCCGTTGCGGGATCTGGCGCGGTTGCGGCTGTCGGTCTGATCCGGAATCTGAAGTGGGGCTTATGGCGCTTTCGCGAGCAGGCTCGCTCCCACAGGGAAATGCATTCCAATGTGGGAGCGAGCCTGCTCGCGAAGGGGTCAGTCCAGGCGCTACATATCTATGATCAGACCGCGCGGATCACATGCTTGATCTCCTGAAACGCCGCCACCCCCCAAGGCCCCAGTTCGCGGCCGACGCTGCTCTGCTTGTAACCGCCCCAAGCCGTCTGCGGGAAGATCACCTGCGGAGCATTGATCCACACCAGCCCTGCCTGCAAGGCATTGGCCACGCGATCCGCCGTTGCAGCATCGCGTGTCACCACACTCGCGACCAGGCCGAACTGCGTGTCGTTGGCCAGCGCAATCGCCTCGCTCTCACTGGCGAAACTGCGCACACACACCACCGGACCGAAAATCTCTTCACGCCATAACGCGCTGTCCAGCGGCACGTCGGTGAACACCGTCGGTTGCAGAAAATAACCGCGCGGCAAATGCGCCGGACGATTACCGCCGCACACCAACCTCGCCCCGGCGCTCAAACCGCGATCAATATGCCCAAGCACTCGTTGGTACTGCGCCTGATTGACCAGCGCGCCCATCTCCACTTCCGCATCAAACGGATCAGCGACTCGGATCGCCTCCGCACGTTTTTGCAGGCGCTGAAGAAATTCATCCATCAATTCCTCGGCAACCAGCACCCGACTGGTGGCCGAGCACATTTGCCCGGCGTTGAAGAACGCCCCACCACACGCCAGTTCCACCGCCAGATCCAAATCGGCATCCGCCAGCACCAGCAAGGAAGATTTGCCACCCAGCTCCAGGCTCACACCCTTCACGGTTTCAGCAGCGCGTTGCATCACCTGCACACCCACAGCGTTGCTGCCGGTAAAGGAGATCTTGGCGATGCGAGGATCGGCAGACAACGGCGCGCCCACCGCCAGCCCGGTGCCGCAGACCAGATTGAACACGCCGTCGGGCAGCCCGGATGCAGCGATGATCGCGGCCAGTTCCAGCTCCGGCAGCGGCGTCACTTCAGAGGGTTTCAGTACCACGCAGCAACCGGCGGCGAGCGCTGGCGCCAGTTTCCATGCGGTGGTGACCATGGGGAAATTCCACGGCACGATCAGCCCGACCACGCCGCATGGCTCACGACGCAGGCGTGCGCTGAAGTCATCGCTGGGCAGCGGCACGTTGCTGTCCTGCCCGGCGTCGAGGCCTTCGGCGAGTTCGGCGTAATACTCGAAAGTGGCGATCACGTCATCGACATCGATGGCCGCTTCGAACTGCGGCTTGCCGTTGTTGCTCGATTGCAGGCTCATCAAATGCTCGCGACCGTTGCGCACGCCGTTGGCGATGTTGCGCAGGATCGCAGCGCGCTCGGTGCCGGAGGTCTGCGACCAGTGTTCGAACGCTTCGTACGCGGCGCTGATCGCTTGATCGACGGCCTGTTCGTCGCCGCCATTGACCGTGGTCAGCAGCGCTTCGCTGGCGGGATTGATCACCCGTAGATGCTCGCGGCCCGACGACCATTGACCGTTGATGTAGAGCCCGTCGAGTGTGGTTGGAAAACTGATCATTGGGCCACCGCCTGCATCCACTGGTTCTGGTCGATTTCAATCAGTGTCGGGCCTTGCCGGTCCGTCGCCTCGCGCAGCGCGGCGCGCAATTCGTCGATGCTGCTGATGGCTTGCGCGGCGCAACCGAGGCCCTTGGCCACGGCGACGAAATCCGGGGTATAGATGTCCACGCCGACCGGTTCGATGGCGCGGTTGACCATGTACTTTTTGATTTCCTCGTAACCCTGGTTATTCCACAGCAGGACGATCACCGGTACCCGTGCTTCAACGGCGCTGGCCAGTTCCGGCAGGGTGAACTGCAAGCCGCCGTCGCCGATCAGGCACACCACTGGCGGGCGCGCGCCGTTATCGAGTTGGCCGCCGAGCCACGCACCAATCGCCGCCGGCAACGCATAGCCGAGGGTGCCGTAACCGGTGGATGCGTTGAACCAGCGTCGCGGACGCCCGGGGTTGAACGTGAGGTTGCCGGTGTACACCGGTTGCGTGGAATCGCCGACGAACACCGCTTCGGGCAATTCGTGCAGCACGGTTTCGAGCAAACGCGTCTGCGCCAGCGTCGGCGCATCCCAGCTCGCGGCCAATTCATCACGCAGACGCGCGGCGCGAACCTGGCCCCAATCATTGCGGCGCTCGGCCAGCGGCTTTTGCATCAGCGTGCTGAGCAAGGCTTGCGCGGCGTTGCGCGAATCAGCGACCAGTGCGACGTGCGGCGGGTAGTTGCGCACGGTCTGATCGGCATCGATGTCGATGCGCAACAGCTCGCCGGGAATCTCGAAGCCGCCGGCGAAGGTCACGTCGTAATCGGTCTCGGCCAGCTCGGTGCCGATCGCCAGCACCACGTCGGCTTCAGCGACCAGCGCGCGGGTGGCAACCAGGCTCTGCGTCGAACCGATCAACAACGGATGACTGGTCGGCAGCATGCCTTTGGCGTTGATGGTCAGCGCCACTGGAGCGTCGAGCAATTCGGCGAGTCGGGTCAGCTGCGGCGCTGCGTCGATAGCACCGCCGCCGGCGAGAATCAGTGGACGTTGCGCCGTGGCTAGCAGTTCGCTCATGCGGGCCACGGCAGCCGGTGCGGCGCCGGCGCGATCGATATTCACCGGCAGGCTGGCGAGCAACTCATCGGCCTCTTCCACCAGCACGTCCAACGGAATTTCGATATGCACCGGACGCGGTCGCCCGGCCTGGAACAGCGCGAAAGCGCGAGCAAGCACCACCGGCAGTTCGGCAGCGGACATCAGCGTGTGCGAGAACGCTGCGACGCCGCCGACCAGTGCGCTCTGGTTCGGCAGTTCATGCAACTTGCCGCGCCCACCGCCCAACTGACTGCGCGACTGCACGCTGGAAATCACCAGCATCGGAATCGAATCGGCGTAAGCCTGGCCCATGGCCGTGGTGATATTGGTCATGCCCGGGCCGGTGATGATGAAACACACACCGGGTTTACCGCTGGTACGCGCGTAGCCGTCAGCCATGAACCCGGCGCCCTGTTCATGACGAGGCGTGACGTGGTTGATGCTTGAGCGCGCGAGGCCTCGGTACAGCTCGACGGTGTGCACACCGGGAATGCCGAACACCTGCTCGACCGCGTAATTCTCCAACAGCTTGACCAGTACTTCGCCGCACGTTGCCATGTTGATTGCCCTTTCATTCACTGAACACTCCCTGTGGGAGCGAGCCTGCTCGCGAATAAGCGGTCCAGCCAACATCCGTGTCGAACCTTGAACCGTCTTCGCGAGCAGGCTCGCTCCCACAGGGTCCGTGGAGTGCCCATTGGAACGGTGCGCAACTGGCAGCAACAATCGATTAAAAGTCATACTAGCCATGTCGCCACGTCATACCTCGGATCGCCATGAAACGCCCGCCCCCCCTGCCCGCTCTGCATACGTTCTGGATCACCGCGCAATGCTGCAATTTCACTCGCGCCGCCGAGCAGTTGCACATCACTCAGGGCGCGGTGAGCCGGCAGATCGCCGGGCTCGAAGAACAGCTCGGTTATCCGTTGTTCATTCGTCTGGCCCGAGGTCTGGCGCTGACGGCCGAAGGCCGCGAATGGCTGCCGCGAGTGGAAAAGGTCTTCGGGCTGATCAGTGAAGCGACCGAGCAGATCGGTCTGACGCGGCAAACCTTGCAACTCAAGGCACCGAGCTGCGTGATGCGCTGGCTGCTGCCGCGTCTGCTGCAATGGCAAAAGGAACGCCCGGACGTGCCGGTCAAATTGACGGCCTCGCTGCAACACGGGGTGGATTTTCAGCGCGAGCAATTCGACGCCGCGGTGATCTACGGCCCGCCGCCGGACCATTCGCCAGGCGCACTGCATCTGTTCGACGAGCAACTGACACCGGTCTGCTCGCCGCAATTGCTCAAGGGTTCGCCGGCGCTGAATTCACCGCAGGATTTGCAAGAGCATCTGTTATTGCACCCGACCCACGACATTCAGGACTGGTCGGTATGGCTCGATGCAGCGGGATTGCGCTTGGGCAACCTTGGCAGGGGGCAGCATTTCGAAACGCTGGATCAGGCGATGTCGATGGCCTCGCACGGCACGGGTGTGGCGATCGGGGACTGGTCGCTGATTGGTGATGATCTGAACGCCGGGCGGCTGTTGATGCCGTTTGCGTTGAAGGTGAAGACGGGGTTGGCGTATTACGTGGTGGTGCCTGCTGGAGCCGAACCCTCGCCGCAACTTGAGGAACTGATGCTCTGGCTGGTTGAGCAGGCACATACCCGCTGAACACCGCTATACCCCTGTAGGAGCTGCCGAAGGCTGCGATCTTTTGATCTTGATCTTGATCTTGATCTTGATCTTGATCTTGAAAAGCAAAATCAAAAGATCGCAGCCTTCGGCTGCTCCTACAGGGACAGCATTTCAGATCAGTAACCGACGGTATAACGCTGGCGCGAATGCTTCGGCGTTTGCACTTCGTCAATCAGCGCAATCGCGTAATCGGCAAATGTGATCCAGCTACGCCCATCGGCACTGACCAACAGATGATCCTTGCCGACGCGATATTGGCCGCTGCGTTCACCCTCGACAAATTCCGCCGACGGCGAGAGGAAAGTCCAGTCCAGTTCCTGCTCCTGACGCAACGCATCAAGAAACGCCGCCCCCGCGCTCGCCTCGGCTTTGTATTCGGCCGGGAAACCGGCACTGTCGATCACTCGCGTGTCATCCGGCAGCAACAGCGAACCGGCGCCGCCGACCACCAGCAAGCGCTTCACGCCTGCCTGCTTCACCGGTCCGACAATCGCCGAGGCCGGGACGGTGGCGAAATGCGCTGCGCTGATCACCACGTCGTGACCGGCCACCGCCGCTTGCAGCGCCGCCGAATCCAGCACGTCGAGGCTCTTGCTGACGACACCGGCGCGATCACCGACCTTTGAGGTATCGCGGGCAATGGCGGTGACGCTGTGGCCGCGACGCACGGCTTCTTCCAGCAGTTGGCTACCGGCACGGCCGGTGGCACCAATGATTGCAATCTTGCTCATGACATTCTCCAGTTGGCTTGAAAATGCTGCGTGTTCAGGTTCGGCTTACCACTGCATCTCGCCCTTGGCGACTTTCGCGCTGAGCTCCAGCGAGCTTTCCTCGCCGAGTTGCGGATAGCGTTTTTTCATCGCTGCGATCAGTGCAGCAGAGTCTTTGGCCTTGGCGGTTTCGGCATCGAAGGCCTTGATGTAATCAGCGGTGAATTTCACGCTGGCCAGCGAGCGGCTGCTGTCGCCCAGAAAATGGCCGGGTACTACGGTTTGCGGTTTCAGGCTTTCGATGGCGTGCAGGGTGTGCAGCCAGTCGGCGTGGGATTGCGCGGTCTGGGTGTCGGCCATCCACACATGAATGTTCTCGGCGACCACTACGCCACCGACCACTGCTTTGAGCGACGGGATCCATACGAAGCTGCGATCCGGTTGCTTGCCGTCGAGGCCGATCACCTGCAATTGCTTGCCTTCGAGGGTCAGGCTGTCGCCCTTGAGCACGTCCGGGACGATGGTTTTCGCCGGCACATCGGCGCCCATTTTCGGCCCCCAGTAGGCCAGTTTGCCGTCGACGGTGTGCTTGATGTGATCGACAGTCGGCTGCGAAGCCAGCACTTTCGCCTGCGGGAATGCTTTGGTCAGGGTGTCGAGGCCGAAGTAGTAATCCGGGTCACCGTGGCTGATGTAGATGGTGGTCAACTGTTTGCCACTGGCGCGGATCTTCTCCACCACCTGTTCGGCCTGGGATTTGCCGAATTGCGCATCGACCAGAATCGCTTCTTTCTCACCGCTGACCAGCACCGAGCTGACCGGAAAAATCGCCTGGGTGCCCGGATTGTAGACATCTAGGCTCAGCTCGGCGGCGGATGCATGGGCGGCAAAGCCGAAAAATGCTGCGGCGAGCAGAACGCGTTTGAAGGGGGTGAAGCCGATCATTTGTTGCTCCGGATTGCGAATGCCAGTCTGGCGATGAACAGAGCTTAGTTGCCAGACTCAGTACAAAAAATGCGATGCTTGGACATAGTTTGTTTCTGAAAGCGGGCAAATCATGGATCGGCTTCAAGCAATGCGAGTATTCGTCACGGTGGTGGACCTCGGCAGTCAGTCGGCGGCGGCTGACCACCTCGACCTGTCGCGGCCGGTGGTGTCGCGCTATCTGGCGGAGCTGGAAGACTGGGTCGGCGCGCGGCTGATGCACCGCACCACGCGCAAATTGAGCCTGACCGCCGCTGGCAGTGAAATCCTCCCGCGCTGCCGGCAGATGCTCGACCTGTCGCACGACATGCAGGCCGCCGTCAGCGAACCCGATGACGCGCCGCGCGGATTGCTGCGGATCAGCGTCAGCACCTCGTTTGGCCAGGCGCAACTGGCCGATGCGGTCGCGGCATACGTCAAGCTTTACCCCGGCGTGAGTATCGATCTGCAAATGCTCGACCGCACGGTGAATCTGGTCGATGAACGCATCGATCTGGCGATTCGCACCAGCAACGATCTTGATCCGAATCTGATCGCCAGACGCTTGACCGTGTGCCGTTCGGTGGTCTGCGCAGCACCGGCGTATCTGCTTGAGCATCCGGCGCCGTTGCGGGTGGAGGAACTGAGCCGACACAACTGCCTGACCCATTCCTATTTCGGCAAGAGCCTGTGGCATTTCGAGGAGGATGGCGAACCGGTTTCGGTGCCGGTGCAGGGCAATATCAGCGCCAACGAGGCCAGCACCCTTCTGCGCGCAACCCTGGCCGGCGCGGGCGTGGCGATGCTGCCGACCTACCAGGCTGGCGTGCATATTCACAACGGCGAACTGCTGCGTTTGCTGCCACACGCAGAACCGCGCCAGATGAATATCTACGCGGTGTACGCCTCACGTAAACACATGCCGGCGGCACTGCGCAGCATGCTCGACTTTCTGGTTCAGCGTTTTCCCGAAAATCCCGCGTGGGATGAAGCTGCGAGCCTCAAGCCACAAGCGCCAAGCTGACCGCGTCGTGACAGCTTGCTGCTTGCCGCATGCCGCTTGCCGCATGCCGCATGCCGCTTAAAGCTTGCAGCTGCGCCTGCCTGACCTATGCTCAAAGTAATACCGCAAGGTAGACGTTCAGAGGTCGAACACCATGAACATCAAAACAAAAAGATACGCCGCCATTTTCATCACCTGCGCCGCCACGCTGGCGCTGTACGGCACCGCTGCCTGGCGGGTCGAGCAGTTGCGCCAGCTGCCGCGCGAGTATGCGAGCTGCAACTACGAGCGGTGTATTCCGCACAATGCCACGCTGAACGCATTGCGCTGATAGACCTGAGCTGGAATGCAACCCTGTGGGAGCGAGCTTGCTCGCGAAAGCGGTGGGTCAGTCAGCCTGTTTGTTGGATGACACTCCGCCTTCGCGAGCAAGCTCGCTCCCACAGGTGTTGGGTGGTGCTTTTAAGGTTGCTGCTCGGCCTTCAAGCGGTCGCGGAATGCCTTTGGTGAAATCCCCACGCGGCGGCGGAACAGCCGGGTGAAGTTGGTCGGATCGGAAAAACCCAACAGCTCCGACATCTCGTAAATCGTCATGCTGGTGTAGGTCAGCAGGCGCTTGGCTTCCAGCAACTGACGCTCGTGCATGATCTGCAACGCCGGTTGCCCGGCCAGTTCACGGCAGGTGCCGTTGAGGTGCGACACGGAGATGCCCAGGCGATGGGCGAGGTCTTCGACCTTGACGTGCTGGCGGTAAGTCTCTTCCACCAACTGAATGAAACCGTTGAGGTATTCGCGCTGGCGTTGCGGCCGTTGGCTGGCCTTGTGACGAACGATCGCCTGGCGGCTGACCCAGACCATGATCACGCTGACCAGCGAATGCATGAGCATTTCCCGCGCCGGTTGATGGCCGTTGTACTCGGCCTGCAACGCTGAAAACAGGCTGTTGAGATAATCGCCATCCTTGCCGGCCGGGTAGTTTTCCGCCCGGGCCAACGCGTGTACCGAATCGCCCAGTTGCGCCTGCAAATGGTTGATCAGCGGCGTGGCCAAGGTGACGATGAAGCCTTCAACATCCTCGGAAAAACGAAAGCCGTGCACCGACAACGGTGGCAGCACCTGTATCGCCGGAGTCTCGAGTTGCGTGCGCTGGCCTTCGATTTCGAGCTCTGCCTGACCTTTGAAAACGAACAGCAGCTGGCACAGATCCGCGTGGCGGTGAGGTTTGATTTCCCATTGATGTTCGCGACTGCGCGAGGAAATGGTTTCACAGTGCAGCAAGTCCGGGGTCGGCCAGTCCAGGCTTTCACCATAGAGCTTGAACACCGGAATCGAAGGCAGGGCAGGCTTGTTCATACTTCAATCCAGGCCTCTGGTTTTTGGGCGATAATCGCACCGATTGGCAGAATGTACAGGTATCGGCTCAGTTTTCACCTTCAATTGACAGACCCGCAAGGGAAAAATGCAAGCACTCGATCCATAAAATCATTCACCGGTTGTTGCTGCGTGAAGCTTGCGAGTCATAAAAACAATGAAAACCCTGAAAACCCAAGTCGCCATTATCGGCGCCGGTCCTTCCGGACTGCTCCTCGGCCAGTTGCTGCACAACGCTGGCATCGACACCCTGATCCTCGAACGCCAGACGCCCGATTACATTCTTGGGCGCATCCGTGCCGGTGTGCTTGAACAAGGCATGGTAGAGCTGCTGCGTGAGGCCGGCGTCGGTCAGCGAATGGATGCCGAAGGTCTGGTTCATGGCGGCTTCGATCTGGCGCTGGACGGGCGTCAGGTGCACATCGACCTGCATGCGCTTACCGGCGGCAAAACAGTAATGGTCTACGGCCAGACCGAGGTCACCCGCGACCTGATGGCCGCTCGTCGGGAGGCCGGCGCGCCAACAATTTATCAAGCGAGCAATGTCGTTCCCCATGGCATGAAAAGCGACGAAGCTTTTGTCACCTTCGAAAAGGACGGTGAAAGCTGGCGCGTTGATGGCGATTACATCGCCGGTTGCGATGGTTTCCATGGCGTCGCGCGGCAGTCGATTCCGGCCGATTGCCTGAAGATTTTCGAGCGGGTCTACCCGTTCGGCTGGCTGGGCATTCTTGCCGACACACCGCCGGTCCACGATGAATTGGTCTACGCCCGCCACGAACGCGGCTTCGCTTTGTGCAGCATGCGTTCGGCCACCCGTACCCGCTATTACCTGCAAGTGCCGGCGGATGAAAACGTCGATGACTGGAGCGATCAGCGTTTCTGGGATGAGTTGAAAAAACGCCTGCCGGATGCCCTCGCGGAAAAACTGGTGACCGGTCCTTCGATCGAAAAAAGCATCGCGCCGCTGCGCAGTTTTGTCGTCGAACCAATGCAATACGGCCGGATGTTTCTGGTCGGCGACGCTGCCCATATCGTACCGCCCACTGGCGCCAAGGGCTTGAACCTGGCCGCCAGCGATGTCAGCACGTTGTTCAATATTCTGCTGAAGGTCTATCGCGAAGATCGCACTGATCTGCTGGAAAAATACTCGGAGATCTGCCTGCGCCGAGTATGGAAAGCCGAACGGTTTTCCTGGTGGATGACGTCGATGCTGCATCGCTTCGACGAGCACGATGAATTCAGCCAGCGCATCAGCGCGTCGGAACTGGACTACTTTGTCAGCTCGCAAGCAGGGCAAAAAACCATTGCAGAAAATTACGTCGGGCTTCCGTACGAGGCTATCGAATAGCTTCCTACCGACTTACACTGCGAGCATCCACCCGCGCGCGAAGGCCGCGCGGGTCCATCACTGCCCGCAGGTTTTCCGTGACCACTCTCAATCAGCCTGAAACGCCCAAACCGGCCATTCGCAGCGTGCTGGTCGCCTTGATGATGGCGATCTTCCTCGGTGCGCTGGACCAGACCATCGTCGCCGTGTCGATGCCGGCGATCTCCGCGCAATTCAAGGACGTCAGCCTGCTGGCCTGGGTGATTTCCGGCTACATGGTGGCGATGACCGTGGCGGTGCCGATCTACGGCAAGCTCGGTGACCTTTACGGGCGGCGCAAACTGATGTTGTTCGGCATGGGCCTGTTCACCCTTGCCTCGCTGTTCTGCGGCATGGCGCAGAGCATGGAACAACTGGTGCTGGCACGAATCCTTCAAGGCATCGGCGCCGGCGGCATGATCTCGGTGAGTCAGGCGATCATCGGCGACATCGTCCCGCCACGTGAACGCGGGCGCTATCAGGGTTATTTCAGCAGCATGTACGCCGTGGCCAGCGTTGCCGGCCCGGTGCTCGGCGGCTACATGACCGAATACCTGTCGTGGCGCTGGGTGTTTCTGATCAACCTGCCGCTGGGCCTCGGCGCCTGGTGGGTGGCTCGGCGCAATCTGCGCGGCTTGCCGATTCCGCAACGCAAACCGGTGATCGATTACCTCGGCACGGTGCTGATGATCATCGGCCTGACCGCGTTGCTGCTCGGCATCACCGAAGTCGGCCAGGGTCATTCATGGCGCAGCAGCGAAGTGCTCGGCCTGTTCGCTTGTGCCGTGGTGGTATTGGCGCTGTTCGTCTGGCATGAACGCCGGGCGCGGGAGCCGTTGCTGCCGATGCACCTGTTCGCCAACCGCAATGCCCTGTTGTGCTGGTGCACGATTTTCTTCACCAGTTTCCAGGCCATCTCGCTGATCGTGCTGATGCCGTTGCGCTTTCAAAGCGTCACCGGCGCCGGCGCCGACAGCGCCGCGTTGCACTTGCTGCCACTGGCGATGGGCTTGCCGATCGGCGCCTATTTCGCCGGCCGCCGCACCTCGATCACCGGACGCTACAAACCGCAGATTCTCACCGGGGCGATCCTCATGCCGATCTCGATTCTCGGCATGGCCTTCAGTCCGCCACAAGCGACACTGCTCAGCGGTCTGTTCATGCTGCTCAGCGGCATCGCTGGCGGCATGCAGTTCCCGACCTCGCTGGTTGGCACGCAGAACTCGGTGGAACAACGCGACATCGGCGTCGCCACCAGCACCACCAACCTGTTCCGCTCACTGGGCGGCGCGGTGGGCGTGGCGTTGATGTCGGCGCTGCTGCTGGCGTTGCTGCACGATTCCAGTTTTGCCCACCTTGCGAGCAGCTCGCTGATCAGCGAAGGGCATTCGGGCAACGTTCTGCTCGATGGCCTGAACGCAGCACCCGGCGAAGCGCAGAACGCCTTGCGCGCGGAGCTGCTGGTGACCTTCCGCCACTTGCTCTGGGTCAGCACGGCAGTGTCGTTGCTGGGGCTGGCGGCGGCGATTGCCATGCCGAACAACCTGTTGCGCGGGCGCGAACACGGCGCGAAATAATTGCCGCAACAAATACCACTGTGGGAGCGAGCCTGCTCGCGAAGGCGCGGTGTCAGCCGACACATAGCTGAATGACACACTGCTTCGCGAGCAGGCTCGCTCCCACAAGGGAACAGTGTTCGCTCAAGGGCTGTAGTAGCCCACCGCGACGAGAAAGTGCCCGACCTTTTTCAGGTACGCATGCTTGTCCTCGATCTTGCCGGTCACCGGGTTTTTCCAGCGGTATTCGTATTCGCCTTCATCCTGTTTGCCGATCAGCGCCAGAATCGGCTCGCCCACCGGTTTGCCTTCCGGGTCCTTGACCTTGCCAAAATCAGTGTTGATCAAGCGTAGATTGGTGCCGTGGGCGACGTAGCGTTGATTGTTCAGATCGACCACGAAGACATACAGGTCATCCTGCAAGTAACCGCCCTTGAGTGAGTTGATCGCGGTCAGCGTGCCCTTCTCGTTCTTGGTCAGATCCGTCGCGGCTTTGTCCAGCAAGGCCTTGGCCTGCTCAGCTGAGGCCCGTGGCAGGTAGTAACCCACCGCGAGAATGCGCTGCCCGACGCGCTGGTAGAACACATGCTTGCGCTCGACCTTGCCGTCGGCCCAGTTCTGCCAGCGGTATTCGGCCTGCTGGATACCGTTGCCTTCCGGCACTTTCAGCGCATCCTTGAACGCCTTCTGCAGATCCGGCCCGAGCACTTCGCTGACATCACGACCGATCAGCGCCGACGACGGCCCGCCACTGGCAAGCATGACGCCTTTGGTGTCGAGGACGAACACGTAGCGATCCTTGTCGACGAACTCACCCTGGCGGCTGAACGCGGCGAACGCCTTGTCACCATTGTCGTGGTAGTAGGCCAAGGCTTTTTCCAGCAGGGCAATGGCGGCCTGACTGTCATCCTTGGCGGCGGTGGCGGCGCTGGCCTGGCCGAAGCCGGCCAACAACATCAGGCCGAGCCAGGCCACTTTATGCAAAAACCCCATAGCGCATCCCTCGTTCTTTTTGGTGTTTCAAGAGCGTAGACGGCTTGCGGTCATGTAGAGATATTCAGAGCGTTTCTGAACATTGCGCCGTGAAGCTGGCAAGCAACGCTCGCCAGCCTCGCTCAGCGCTTACGGGCGGGAATTGATCTGCTGCTGGAGATTCTGGATCTGCGCCTGCAAGGTGTTGAGGTTGCGGGTCATCTGCGCGCGGAACGCATCGAACTCGGCGGTATTGCCGCCACCCTGTGGCGCTGCCGGGCGGTTGTCCTGCTGACTTTTCAACACCACGATGTCCTGCTCCAGACGATCGATCGCCGCGCTCGGATTGCCCTGTTTCTTCAGCGCGGCGATATCGGCGCCGAGGCTTTTGAACTGGGCGTCGAAGGCTTTCAACTGCGCATCGACCTTGCTGGTATCGGCCGGAGTGCTTTTGATGGTCGCCAACTCGGCACTCAAGGCTTTGACCTGAGCCTGCAACTGCGTATTGGCGTTCTGTTGTTCGGTGGTCTGCGCGGTCATCTGCGCCAGACGCTTGTCCAGTTCGCTGGCCTGCCCAGCCACGCCTTGCTGCTGCTTGCTCTGGTCGAGCAGCTTGCCTTCGAGTTGCTTGATTTGCAGCTTCAGCGCTTCGCTGTCACTGCTGACGTTGCTCTGGCTGGCGACAACCTTGCCGGAAATATCCTGCAGGCGCCCCGCCGCTTCCTCGCTGATGCGGGCGAAGCTTTCCTGGGTGGCGACCAGTTGCTGTTCCATCAACGAAATCTGCTGGAAGCTCCACCAGGCCAGACCGATGAAGGCAAAAAACAACGCGCCGACCAGCGCCCACAGCGGCCCGGTGCTGGCGGCCTTGACCTTGACCACTGGCGCGCTGCGCGAATGCACGGAAGTGCGGGGGCCGGGCGCGATGTCATCGTCATCGAACGGGTCGGCGCGCAGGCTTGGCACGTTGTCGAAATCGTCGTCGTGGGCATCGTTTCGCATGGACATTGAGGCAACCTTTGGCAAACGCGGTGATGGCTAAATGCTGCGAAGTATAACCGCCGCAGCCGCAGGCATTGACCCTCAACCCGCAAGGCGGTTCATTGCCGCCCGGCCGAATCGTTTCAACGGATGTCCTGGGCTTTCCACCACGCACAGAACTCATCGAGGGCAGCCCACAGGCTGACTTTCGGATCGTAGTCGAGATAATGCCGGGCGCGGCTGATGTCGAGGGTGAAATTTTTCTTCATGACCTGCATGCCCAGGCGCGACAGGGTCGGCTCAGGGCGTCCCGGCCAGAGCATGCACGCGCCTTCGTTGAGCGCCGCAACACTGTACGCGAGACCGTAGGAGCGATATTTGCGCACCTGATCGACGTCCATCCGCCGCATCACGTAATTGACCACGTCCCACAGCGGCACCGGCGTGCCGTTGCTGATGTTGTAGGCCTTGCCCAGCGCCGAACCTTGCGCCAACAGGCTGCTGAGCATGGCTTCGCTGAGGTTCTGCACGCTGGTGAAATCGACCTTGTTCAAGCCATTGCCGATGATCGCCAGGCGGCCCTTGCGCTGCATCTTCAGCAGGCGCGGGAAGATGCTCATGTCGCCGGCACCGGTGACGAAACGCGGGCGCAGGGCGATGGTTTCCAGACCGAATTCCTGTGCGCCGAAGACCTTCTGCTCAGCCAGATATTTGGTCGCGGCGTAGGGATGCTTGAAGCGTTTGGGCACTTGCTCTTCGGTCAGACCGAGATGGTCGCGGCCATCGAAATAGATCGACGGCGACGACAGATGCACCAGCCGCCGCACCCGCTGCTTGAGGCACGCTTCGACGACGTTTTCGGTGACTTCGACGTTGCCCTGATGAAAGTCCTGATAACGCCCCCACACACCGACAGCACCGGCGCAATGCACCACGGCTTCGACATCGTTGCACAGATCCCGCACCAGATCGGCGTCGGTCAGATCGCCCGGCACGAACTCCGCGCCTCGGCGCACCAGATGCTCGACGCTCTCGGCCCGGCGACCGTTGACCCGCACTTCAAGGCCCTGCTCCAGGGCGAAACGCGCAAAGCGCCCGCCAATAAAGCCGCTGGCGCCGGTAACCAAAATCTTCATCAAAAACTCCAGGGAAGCAGCTGCAAGCTTCGAGCTTTCAGCTGCAAGTTGAAACGGTGCGTGTTCTTGCCGCTTGCAGCTTGACGCTTGCAGCTTGACGCTTGCAGCTGCGTTCAAGCCACTAGCCATTGCTTTGAGGAGCGCAGCAGTTGTTCGGTCAGTAGATTGAGCAACTGGCCGCCATTGCGCCAATGATGCCAGTACAGCGGCACGTCGATCGGTTTATCTGGCAGCAATTCGCGAAGCACCCCTCGTTGCAATTGCTCGCGCACCTGCAACTCTGGCACCAGGCCCCAGCCCAGACCGGCTTCGGTCAGGCGAATGAAGCCTTCGGAAGACGGGCATAAGTGATGCTCGAACGCGCCGTCGACGCCCAACAGCGCCAGATAGCGATGCTGGAGAAAATCGTCCGGGCCGAACACCAGCGCCGGGGTGCGCGGCAGCTGTTCGGCGCGCACGCCATCGGGAAAATGCCGGGCGATGAAGGCTGGACTGGCCAGCGCCCGATAACGCATTGCGCCGAGCAATACGCTGCGTGCGCCGGCCACCGGGCGCTCGCTGGCGCAGAGACACGCGGCCACTTCACCGGCACGCATGCGTTTGAGGCCGACGGTCTGGTCTTCGACGATCAGGTCGAGCAACAAATGCTGCTCGGCGCAGAAATCGCCGACGGCCTCGGCCCACCATGTGGCGAGGCTGTCGGCGTTGAGGGCGATGCGCAGGCGATCGGGCAGGCCTTCTTCGTCCAGCGCCGGCACCACCGATTGCAGGTCGCGCTCAAGCAACCGCACCTGTTGCACATGGTTGAGCAGACGCCGGCCGATTTCGGTCGGCGCTGGCGGTGTTTCGCGCACCAGCACTGGCTGACCGACCCGCGCTTCAAGCAATTTGATGCGCTGTGAGATCGCCGACTGCGACAGGCCCAGCACCTGTGCAGCGCGATCGAATCCGGCCTGCTCGACCACAGCGGCGAGCGCGGAAAGCAATTTATAGTCGAACATCAGTTTTCCTAATGGGCGATCAGCACTATTGGTTTTTCTTATACAGCGTCACACCGGAGAATAGCCAGCAAGTACTCTCTTTCAAGGATTTCTCTCATGTGGCAAAGCTATGTAAACGGCCTGTTGGTGGCGTTCGGCCTGATCATGGCGATCGGCACGCAGAACGCTTTTGTCTTGGCGCAAAGCCTGCGCCGTGAACACCATTTGCCGGTGGCGGCATTGTGCGTGGTGTGTGACGCAATTCTGGTCGCGGCCGGGGTGTTCGGCCTGGCGACGATCCTCGCGCAGAACCCGACCCTGCTGGCGATCGCCCGTTGGGGCGGTGCGACGTTTCTGATCTGGTACGGCAGCCAGGCACTGCGCCGGGCCTGCTCGAAACAGAGCCTTGAGCAAGGCGAGAACCAGACCGTGCGCTCGCTGCGAGCGGTCATGCTCAGCGCGCTGGCGGTGACCTTGCTCAACCCCCACGTTTATCTCGATACGGTTTTGCTGATCGGCTCGCTGGGCGCGCAGCAATCGGTGCCCGGGGCTTATGTGGTCGGCGCGGCGAGTGCCTCGCTGTTGTGGTTTTTCACCCTGGCCCTCGGCGCGGCGTGGCTGGCACCATGGCTGGCACGCCCGAGCACGTGGCGCATTCTCGATCTGGTGGTGGCGTTAATGATGTTCGCCGTGGCCGCACAGCTGATCATCGCCGGATGAATAATTGCCAAAGGCTCTGGAACCTCTATCCCACACAGTTGTTGCGTGGTTAAGGCGCGACCCCGGTGCTATGATCCGAACCCTGCGCCGCAAAGAGTAAAAACTCGCCGGTGCATTTCCGGCCGCCCGTGATCGGCCTTGCGCTCACCGCAACAGACCTGATTAGGAGAATCATCATGGCTTTCGAATTGCCGCCGCTGCCTTACGCACACGATGCCCTGCAGCCGCACATCTCCAAGGAAACCCTGGAGTTCCACCACGACAAGCACCACAACACCTACGTCGTGAACCTGAACAACCTGGTGCCAGGCACCGAGTTTGAAGGCAAGACCCTGGAAGAAATCGTCAAGACTTCTTCGGGCGGCATCTTCAACAACGCCGCTCAGGTCTGGAACCACACTTTCTACTGGAACTGCCTGGCGCCAAACGCCGGCGGTCAGCCAACCGGCGCCCTGGCAGATGCCATCAACGCAGCGTTCGGTTCGTTCGACAAGTTCAAGGAAGAATTCAGCAAAACCTCGATCGGCACCTTCGGTTCCGGCTGGGGCTGGCTGGTGAAAAAGGCTGACGGCTCCCTGGCCCTGGCCAGCACCATCGGCGCCGGCAACCCGCTGACCAGCGGCGACACCCCGCTGCTGACCTGCGACGTCTGGGAACACGCTTACTACATCGACTACCGCAACCTGCGTCCGAAGTACGTTGAAGCGTTCTGGAACCTGGTCAACTGGAAGTTCGTGGCCGAGCAGTTCGAAGGCAAGACCTTCACCGCTTAAGCTTCGCGCCAGACGAGAAACCCGGCTTCGGTCGGGTTTTTTTATGCCCGGCGCATGGCGTTTCTCGCACGATAAAAGCAGCTTCGCGCCGTTTGCCGCCAGCCCCCAGCCGACTACCATCACAGGCAGGAAAAAATCTTTGACCCAGTGCTCAAGTTGAAGGCAACTGCAACCGACACAGTTAATTCAGAGCTATTACTCAAATGACGACATTGCGGCCAGGATCACGGCGACTTTTCCCGTGCCCGATTGTCCCTTTGACTGCCAACCCGGGATTGCCAATACTCATGGCAACTTGACGCTACCCGCACGGAACAAGGAATAACCCTTTGAAGCTGGAACTCAAGAACAGCTTGTCGGTGAAGTTGCTCCGGGTCGTGCTCCTGTCGGCATTGATCGTAGGCGTAGTCTTGAGCTGCGCGCAGATTGTCTTCGATGCCTACAAGACCCGTCAGGCTGTGGCCGGCGACGCCGAGCGCATCCTCGACATGTTCCGCGATCCCTCGACCCAGGCCGTGTACAGCCTGGATCGGGAAATGGGCATGCAGGTGATCGAAGGGCTGTTCCAGGACGACGCCGTGCGTCAGGCCTCCATCGGCCACCCCAACGAAGCCATGCTGGCGCAGAAATCCCGCGAGCTGCAGCATTCCAACAGCCGTTGGCTGACCGACCTGATTCTCGGCCAGGAACGCACCTTCACCACGCAGCTGGTCGGCCGTGGCCCTTACAGCGAGTACTACGGCGACCTGAGCATCACACTCGACACCGCCACTTATGGCGAAGGGTTTATCGTCAGCTCGGTGATCATTTTCATCTCCGGCGTACTGCGTGCGCTGGCATTGGGGCTGGTGCTGTATCTGGTCTATCACTGGCTGCTGACCAAACCGCTGTCGCGAATCATCGAGCACCTCACCGAGATCAACCCCGATCGTCCCAGCGAGCACAAGATTCCGCAGATCAAGGGCCACGAAAAAAACGAGCTGGGCCTGTGGATCAACACCGCCAACCAGTTGCTCGAGTCCATCGAACGCAACACCCACCTGCGCCACGAAGCGGAAAACAGCCTGCTGCGCATGGCCCAGTACGATTTCCTCACCGGCCTGCCGAATCGCCAGCAATTGCAGCAGCAACTGGACAAGATTCTCGTCGATGCCGGCAAATTGCAGCGCCGCGTCGCGGTGTTGTGCGTCGGCCTGGATGACTTCAAGGGCATCAACGAGCAATTCAGCTACCAGACCGGCGACCAATTGCTGCTGGCCCTGGCCGATCGCTTACGTGCCCACAGCGGTCGTCTCGGCGCCCTCGCTCGCCTGGGCGGCGATCAGTTCGCGCTGGTGCAGGCCGACATTGAACAACCTTACGAAGCAGCAGAACTGGCGCAAAGCATTCTCGATGACCTCGAGGCGCCCTTCGCCCTCGACGATCAGGAGATCCGCCTGCGCGCGACCATCGGCATCACCCTGTTTCCGGAGGACGGCGACAGCACCGAGAAGCTGTTGCAGAAAGCCGAGCAGACCATGACCCTGGCCAAGACCCGCTCGCGCAATCGCTATCAGTTCTACATCGCCAGCGTCGACAGCGAGATGCGCCGTCGTCGCGAGCTGGAAAAAGACCTGCGCGATGCGCTGATCCGCGACCAGTTCTACCTCGTCTACCAACCGCAGATCAGTTATCGCGATCACCGCGTGGTCGGCGTCGAAGCGCTGATCCGCTGGCAACATCCGGAACACGGGCTGGTGCCGCCGGACCTGTTCATCCCACTGGCCGAACAGAACGGCACGATCATCGCCATCGGCGAGTGGGTGCTCGATCAGGCCTGCAAGCAATTGCGCGAGTGGCACGATCAGGGTTTTGTCGATCTGCGCATGGCGGTCAATCTGTCCACCGTGCAACTGCATCATGCCGAGCTGCCGCGGGTGGTCAACAACCTGCTGCAGATGTACCGCCTGCCGCCGCGCAGCCTGGAACTGGAAGTCACCGAAACCGGCCTGATGGAAGACATCACCACCGCCGCCCAGCATCTGCTCAGCCTGCGCCGCTCCGGTGCGCTGATTGCGATCGACGACTTCGGCACCGGCTACTCGTCCCTCAGTTATCTGAAAAGCCTGCCGCTGGACAAGATCAAGATCGACAAGAGCTTCGTGCAGGACCTGCTCGATGACGACGATGACGCGACCATCGTCCGCGCGATCATCCAACTGGGCAAGAGCCTGGGCATGCAGGTGATTGCCGAAGGCGTGGAAACCGCCGAGCAGGAAACCTACATCATTTCCGAGGGTTGCCACGAAGGTCAGGGCTACCACTACAGCAAACCGCTGCCGGCGCGGGAGCTGGGTATTTACCTCAAGCAGGCGCAACGCAGCAACGCGGCTATTTTATAAAGCGAAAAGATCGCAGCCTTCGGCAGCTCCTACATTTGAAATGCGTTCCCCCTGTAGGAGCCGACGAGTGAAACGAGGCTGCGATCTTTTGATCTTCTTGCGCAAATAAGAAATATTTCCAAGCACGCCTTTACACATAATGCGAAAGATTTGCATTATGTCGCAGTTTTGCGCGCCACCGGCGCCAGTCCACTCAACTACCGAAGCAGGATGTTCGCCATGATTCGTATGCCTCTGGCTACCGCCAGTCTGCTGGCCATCGCTATTTCCCTCGCCGGTTGCGGCGAAGGCAAGGACAAAGAAAAAGCCTCCGAAATGACTCCGGCTTCCAGCAGTGCTGCTCCAGCTCCAGCCCCTGCCGCTGCACCTGCTCCTGCCGCCGGTAAAGTTGACGATGCCGCCGCCAAGGCTGTGGTCGCGCACTACGCCGACATGGTCTTCGCCGTTTACAGCGATGCCGAATCCACCGCGAAAACCCTGCAGAGCGCGGTCGACGCGTTCCTCGCCAAGCCGAACGCCGACACCCTCAAAGCCGCCAAGGCTGCCTGGGTTGCCGCGCGCGTGCCGTACCTGCAGAGCGAAGTATTCCGCTTCGGCAACACCATCATTGACGATTGGGAAGGTCAGGTTAACGCCTGGCCATTGGACGAGGGCTTGATCGACTACGTCGACAAATCCTACGAGCACGCACTGGGTAACCCGGGCGCCACCGCCAACATCATCGCCAACACCGAAGTGCAGGTCGGCGAAGACAAAGTCGACGTGAAAGAAATCACCCCGGAAAAACTCGCCAGCCTCAACGAGCTGGGCGGTTCCGAGGCGAACGTTGCCACCGGCTACCACGCGATCGAATTCCTGCTCTGGGGCCAGGATCTGAACGGCACCGGCCCTGGCGCTGGCAACCGTCCGGCCTCGGACTATCTGGAAGGCGCCGGCGCCACCGGTGGTCATAACGAGCGTCGTCGTGCCTACCTGAAAGCCGTGACCCAACTGCTGGTCAGCGACCTGGAAGAAATGGTCGGCAACTGGAAGCCGAACGTGGCCGACAACTACCGCGCCACCCTGGAAGCCGAGCCAGGCGAAACCGGCCTGCGCAAAATGCTCTTCGGCATGGGCAGCCTGTCCCTGGGTGAACTGGCGGGCGAGCGCATGAAGGTTTCCCTGGAAGCCAACTCCCCGGAAGACGAGCAGGATTGCTTCAGCGACAACACCCACTACTCGCACTTCTACGACGCCAAAGGCGTGCGTAACGTTTACCTGGGCGAGTACACCCGTGTTGACGGCACCAAGCTGACCGGCGCCAGCCTGTCGTCGCTGGTGGCCAAGGCCGACCCGGCTGCCGACACCGCGCTGAAAGCCGATCTGGCCGCGACCGAAGCGAAGATCCAGGTCATGGTCGATCACGCCAACAAGGGTGAGCACTACGACCAGTTGATCGCCGCCGGCAACACCGCTGGCAACCAGGTGGTCCGCGACGCCATCGCCGCGCTGGTCAAGCAGACCGGCTCGATCGAAGCGGCTGCGGGCAAACTGGGCATCAGCGACCTGAATCCGGACAACGCCGATCACGAGTTCTGATCGCAGCGTCCGCTCAAAAAGAGGCGACCTTCGGGTCGCCTTTTTCATTATTGGCACACCACTATCCCTGTGGGAGCGAGCCTGCTCGCGAAGGCTTTATCCGGCGCAGCATTTTCAGCGCGTCGGGCATCGCTTTCGCGAGCAGGCTCGCTCCCACAGTGTTGGCATGCGCTTCAAAGCTTGCGCGATATCAAGCAAACGATAATTCCTCTTATTCAAACTCCCCCGCCCTGTTAGACTTTGCGCCTTTGTTTTCGCCCGTTTGCAGGATGTCTGATGCTGTCGTTGCCGCTTCGCTTGTCCGCACTGTTGCTGGCCCTGGGCCTGAGTGCCTGCGATGACGCCCCGCGTTTCACCAAGGCCGAGCCGGGGGAAGCGCGTTCGGGCGGTGCGGCAACTGTGCGCAAGAGCGATCAGAACGCCTTTTCCCTGCCATCGGCCAACCTGCCGCCCTCGCGGCGCGTGGATTTCAGTGTCGGCAACAGTTTCTTTCGCAGCCCGTGGGTGATCGCGCCGTCGACCACCACGGCGCGCGACGGCCTCGGCCCGTTGTTCAATACCAACGCCTGCCAGAACTGCCACATCAAGGACGGTCGCGGGCATCCGCCGGCACCTGATGCAAGCAATGCAGTGTCGATGCTGGTACGCCTGTCGATTCCCGACGCACCGCCCTACGCCAAAGTCATCGAACAGCTCGGCGTGGTTCCGGAGCCGGTGTATGGCGGGCAGCTCCAGGACATGGCCGTGCCCGGCGTCGCCCCGGAAGGCAAAGTGCGTGTCGACTACACGCCAGTGCTGGTGCGTTTCAAGGACGGCACCGAGGTCGAGTTGCGCAAACCGACCCTGCAGATCACTCAACTCGGTTACGGCCCGATGCACCCGGACACGCGTTTTTCCGCGCGGGTGGCGCCGCCGATGATTGGTCTGGGCCTGCTCGAAGCCATCCCTGAGCAAGCGATCCTCGCCAACGCCACCGCCCAGGCGAAAGAGAACAATGGCATCAACGGCCGGCCCAACCGTGTCTGGGATGACCAGTTGCAGAAAACCGTCATCGGCCGGTTCGGCTGGAAAGCCGGGCAGCCGAATCTCAATCAACAGAATGTTCATGCGTTCTCGGGTGACATGGGCCTGACCACCAGCCTGCGGCCGTTCGACGATTGCACCGAGGCGCAGACTGCCTGCAAACAGGCGCCGAACGGCAATGGCCCGGACGGCGAACCGGAAGTCAGCGACAACATCCTGCGGCTGGTGCTGTTCTACAGCCGCAATCTCGCAGTGCCGGCGCGCCGTGGCGTCAACGATCCACAGGTGCTGGCCGGCAAAAATCTGTTTTTCCAGGCCGGTTGCCAGTCGTGCCACACGCCGAAATACACCACCGCCGCCGATGCCGCCGAACCGGAATTGGCCAATCAGGTGATTCGTCCGTACAGCGACTTGCTGCTGCATGACATGGGCGAAGGCCTGGCGGACAACCGCACGGAATTTCAGGCCTCCGGCCGCGACTGGCGCACCCCGCCGTTGTGGGGGATTGGTCTGACGCAAGCGGTCAGCGGTCACACCCAGTTTTTGCATGACGGCCGCGCACGCAACCTGCTCGAAGCGGTGCTCTGGCATGGCGGCGAAGCGACGGCGGCGCAGCAACAGGTTTTGTCTTTCAATGCCGAGCAGCGCGCTGCGTTGCTGGCGTTTCTGAACTCACTTTAAATACTGAAAAAACATCGGGAGCCCGACATGTTCCGTCCCAAGTTACTGTTCACCAGCCTTGCCGCGCTCGCCCTCGGCGCCTGCTCGCCGCAGGACCCACAAGCGGTCACTTCGGCGGCGATCGCCAAATCGGTGATCCTGCCGACCTACACCCGTTGGGTCGAAGCCGACCGGCAACTGGCGGTCAGCGCCCTCGCCTATTGCCAGGGCAAGGAAAGCCTGGAAACTGCCCGTGCCGACTTCCTTCACGCGCAGAAAGCCTGGGCCGAACTGCAACCGCTGCTGATCGGTCCGCTGGCCGAGGGCAATCGTTCGTGGCAAGTGCAGTTCTGGCCGGACAAGAAAAACCTCGTCGGCCGTCAGGTCGAGCAACTGGTCGTCGCCCAGCCGCAGATCGACGCCGCCGCACTGGCCAAATCCAGCGTCGTGGTGCAAGGCCTGTCGGCTTACGAATACATCCTGTTCGACGCCAAGCCTGACGTCGCCAACGACGCGCAAAAAGCCAAATACTGCCCGCTGCTGATCGCCATCGGCGAACGCCAGAAGCAACTGGCCGAAGAGATCCTGCAGGGCTGGAACAACACCGACGGCATGCTCGCGCAGATGAGCAAGTTCCCCAACCAGCGCTACGCCGACTCCCACGAAGCGATCGCCGATCTGCTGCGCGTACAAGTGACTGCACTGGATACCCTGAAGAAAAAACTCGGCACGCCGATGGGCCGTCAGAGCAAAGGCGTGCCGCAGCCGTTCCAGGCGGATGCGTGGCGCAGCCAGTCGTCGCTGACGGCGCTGGAAGCCAGCCTCGCCGCTGCCAAAACCGTGTGGGAAGGCGTCGACAACAAAGGCCTGCGCGGTCTGCTGCCGGCGGAGCAGAAACCGTTGGCGGACAAGATCGACGCCGCCTATGCCGCGTCGCTGAAGCTGTTCGACAGCACCCAGCGCTCGCTGGGCGAAATGCTCGAAGACGACGCCGGTCGTCAGCAACTCAACGACATCTACGACAGCCTCAACGTCGTCCATCGCCTGCACGAAGGCGAACTGGCCAAGGCGCTGGGCATCCAACTGGGCTTCAACGCCAACGACGGTGACTGATGAGGGCAAGTGCCATGCTGCGACGTCAGGTTCTGACTTTAGGTAGTGCACTGCTGGGAGCAGTGACGCTGGGCGGCTGGACGCTGTTCAAACGCAAGGATCAGAGCCCGCTGTTGCTGTCGGCGCGCGACGATGCTGACGGCAAGCATTACGCCGTCGGCTATCGGCTCGACGGTACGCGGGTGTTCGCCACCCACGTCGGCCAGCGTTGCCACGACATCATCAATCATCCGACGCAGCCGCTGGCGCTGTTCGTTGCACGGCGTCCGGGTACCGAGAGTTACCTGATCGACCTGCGCGACGGCACGTTGCTGCAGACCGTGACCTCGCAGCCGAACCGGCACTTCTACGGCCACGCCGTGGTGCACAAGGACGGCGAATACCTGTACGCCACCGAGAACGACACGAGCGATCCCGGCCGTGGCCTGCTCGGCGTGTACAAATTCGAGGGCGAACGGCTGGTGCACACGGGCGAGATCTCTACCCACGGCCTCGGCCCGCATCAGGTGTCGTGGATGCCCGACGGCGAGACGCTGGTGGTGGCCAACGGCGGGATTCGCACCGAGGCGGAAAGCCGCGTCGATATGAACCTCAACGCCATGGAGCCGAGCCTGGTGCTGATGCAGCGCGACGGCACGTTGCTGAGCAAGGAAACCCTCGCCCAGCAGATGAACAGCGTGCGCCACCTGGGCATCGCCAGTGACGGCACCATCGTTGCCGGTCAGCAATTCATGGGGCCGTCGCACGAGCGCTCGGAGCTGTTGGCGATCAAGCGACCCGGGCAAGCGTTCGTGGCGTTCCCCGTAGCGGAAGATCAGTTGCAGGCGATGGGGCACTACACCGCCAGCGTCGCGGTGCACAGCGACCTGCGTCTGGTCGCGTTGACAGCGCCGCGCGGCAATCGCTTCTTTATCTGGGATCTGGACAGCGGCGAACTGCGCCTCGATGCGCCTTTGCCTGATTGCGCCGGCGTCGGTGCGGTAAAGGATGGCTTTGTCGTGACCTCGGGTCAGGGCCGTTGCCGTTACTACGATTGCCGGCAGGAACAGCTGCTGGCCAAGCCGCTGGAATTGCCGGCGGGGCTCTGGGACAACCATCTGCACTTGATGGCCTGACAACAAGCCCCGTGGCTGACAATCAACCTGTGGCGAGGGGATTTATCCCCGTTGGGTGGCGCAGCCGCCCTTAAAACTGCAATTGCGGTATGACTGAAGGATTCAGGGGGCCGCTTCGCAGCCCAACGGGGATAAATCCCCTCACCACAGGATTGTGTCCCGCTGCACCTGTAAACACTGCCAGTTGGAATCCCCACCTGACTCGGAGTAATGTGCCCGCCTGTCTCATGATTTATCCAAGGAAATGGAAATATGCTGCGTCGCCGCATGCTGATCATGTTGGGTGTTGTTTTGCTGATCGTCCTGGTACTGGGCGGATACAAAGCCTTTTCGATCTACACGATGATCCAGGGCTTTTCCAAGCCCAAGCCGCCGATCAGCGTCGCCGTGGCCACTGCCGGCGAACAGCCGTGGCAGATGCGCCTGCCCACCGTCGGCACGCTCAAGGCGCTGCAAGGTGTCGACTTGAGTCTGGAAGTCGCCGGCACCGTCACTGAACTCAAATTCGAATCCGGGCAGAAGGTCAAGGCCGGGCAACCGTTGCTGCAACTCGACAGCGCCGTGGAAACCGCCCTGCTCGAAACCGCCAAGGCTGATCTGGGCCTGGCGCAACTGGACTTCGGCCGTGGCGCGCAACTGGTCGACAGCCGCGCGATCTCCAAAGGCGAGTACGACCGCCTCTCCGCCGTGCTGCAAAAGAACAAGGCCACGGTCAATCAGCTCAACGCGTCGCTGGCGAAAAAACGCATCCTCGCGCCATTCAGCGGCACCATCGGCATCCGCCAGGTCGACGTTGGCGACTACCTCGCCAGCGGTACCAAAATCGCTACGTTGCAGGATTTGAGCAGTCTTTACGCCGACTTCTACGTGCCCGAGCAATCGGTGCCGAAACTCGCTATCGGCCAGCCCGTACAGTTCACCGTCGCCGCTTATCCGGGGCAGACCTTCGTCGGCAAGATCAGCGCGATCAATCCGATCGTCGAAAGCACCACGCGCAACATCCTCATCCGCGCCACCCTGGCCAACCCCGACGGCAAGCTGCTGCCGGGGATGTTCGCCAGCCTTGAAGTGCTGCTGCCTGATCCGCAAAAGCACGTCGTCGTGCCGGAAAGCGCGATCACCTACACCCTGTACGGCAACTCGATTTATGTGGTCGGGCAGAAAAAGGCCGAGGACGGCAGCGTCGCCAAGGATGACAACGGCCAACCGCTGCTGATCGCCGAACGTCGTTTCGTCGAGACCGGTGAACGCCGCGATGGCCTGGTGATGATCAACAAGGGCGTGCAGAGCGGCGAACAAGTGGTAACAGCGGGCCAGATCAAACTGGACAACGGTACCCACATCGCCATCAGCGACGACAAGACCCTCGGCGAGCAGAACAGTCCGCCTCGCGCCGACTGATCAAGGAATTCCCATGGCTTTTACCGATCCGTTCATCCGCCGCCCGGTGCTCGCCACCGTGGTCAGCCTGCTGATTGTGCTGCTGGGCTTCCAGGCCTGGAGCAAGCTGCCGCTGCGCCAGTACCCACAAATGGAAAACGCCCTGATCACGGTGACCACGGCTTATCCCGGGGCCAACGCCGAAACCATTCAGGGCTACATCACCCAGCCGATGCAACAGAGCCTGGCCAGTGCCGAGGGCATCGATTACATGACCTCGGTCAGCCGCCAGAACTTCTCGGTGATTTCGATTTACGCGCGCATCGGTGCCAACACCGACCGCTTGTTCACCGAACTGCTGGCCAAGGCCAACGAAGTGAAAAACAAGCTGCCGCAGGACGCCGAAGACCCGGTGCTGAGCAAGGAATCCGCCGACGCTTCGGCGCTGATGTACATCAGCTTCTTCAGCAAGGATTTGAGCAACCCGCAGATCACCGATTACCTGTCGCGGGTCATCCAGCCGAAACTGGCGACGCTGCCGGGCATGGCCGAAGCGGAAATTCTCGGCAATCAGGTGTTCGCCATGCGTCTGTGGCTCGACCCGGTGAAACTCGCCGGCTTCGGCCTCAGCGCCGCCGACGTGACTGCGGCGGTGCGCCAGTACAACTTCCTCTCCGCCGCCGGCGAGGTGAAAGGCGAGTACACCGTCACCAGCATCAACGCCAACACCGAACTGAAATCCGCCGAAGCCTTCGCGGCGATTCCGCTCAAGGTCGATGGCGACAGCCGCGTGCTGCTGCGCGATGTCGCGCGGGTGGAGATGGGCGCGGAAAACTACGACTCGATCAGCTCGTTCGGTGGCACGCCGTCGGTGTACATCGGCATCAAGGCCACCCCCGGCGCCAACCCGCTGGACGTGATCAAAGAAGTGCGCAAGCTGATGCCCGAGCTGGAAGCACAGCTGCCGCCGAACCTGAAAAGCGAAATCGCCTACGACGCGACATTGTTCATTCAGGCCTCGATCGATGAGGTGGTGAAAACCCTGTTCGAAGCGGTGCTGATCGTCATCGTCGTGGTGTTCCTGTTTCTCGGCGCTCTGCGTTCGGTAGTGATCCCGGTGGTGACCATTCCGCTGTCGATGATCGGCGTGATGTTCTTCATGCAGATGATGGGTTACTCGATGAATCTGCTGACGCTGCTGGCGATGGTGCTGGCCATCGGTCTGGTGGTGGACGACGCGATCGTCGTGGTGGAAAACATCCACCGGCACATCGAGGAAGGCAAGACGCCGTTCGATGCCGCCCTGGAAGGCGCCCGGGAAATTGCCATGCCGGTGGTGTCGATGACCATCACTCTGGCGGCGGTATATGCGCCGATCGGTTTCCTCACCGGGCTGACCGGGGCGTTGTTCAAGGAGTTCGCCCTGACCCTGGCCGGCGCAGTGGTGATTTCCGGCGTCGTCGCCCTGACGCTGTCGCCGATGATGTGCGCGTTTCTGCTGCGCCACGAAGAGAATCCCAGCGGCCTTGCCCATCGCCTCGACCGCGTCTTTGAAGGCCTCAAGCGCCGCTATCAAAGCATGCTCCACGGCACGCTCAATACGCGGCCGGTGGTGCTGGTGTTTGCGGTGATCGTGCTGTGCCTGATTCCGGTGTTTCTCAAGTTCACCAAGTCGGAACTGGCCCCGGACGAGGATCAAGGCATCATTTTCATGATGGCCAGCGCACCGCAGCCGACCAACCTCGACTACCTGAGCACCTACACCGACGAATTCATCACCATCTTCAAGGAGTTTCCCGAGTACTACTCCTCGTTCCAGATCAACGGCTACAACGGCGTGCAGGCCGGTATCGGCGGGTTCCTGCTCAAGCCATGGAACGAGCGCAGCCGCACGCAGATGGAAATCCTCCCCGAGGTGCAGAGCAAACTGGAGAGCATTCCCGGCCTGCAGATCTTCGGTTTCAACCTGCCCTCCCTGCCCGGCACCGGTGAGGGTCTGCCCTTCGAATTCGTGGTCAACACCGCCAATGACTACGAGCTGCTGCTGCAAGTCGCCGAGCGCATCGAGAAACGCGCCATGGAGTCAGGCAAGTTCGCCTTTGTCGACCTCGATCTGGCGTTCGACAAGCCGGAAGTGGTCGTGGATATCGACCGCGACAAGGCCGCGCAGATGGGCGTGTCGATGCTCGACCTCGGCAGCACGCTGGCGACCTTGCTCGGCGAGGCGGAGATCAACCGCTTCACCATCGACGGGCGCAGCTACAAGGTCATCGCCCAGGTTGAACGGGCCTACCGCGACAACCCGGACTGGCTGAACAATTACTACGTGAAAAACACTCAAGGCGAATTGCTGCCGCTGTCGACCTTGATCAAGGTCAGCGACCGCGCGCGACCGCGCCAGCTCAATCAGTTCCAGCAACTCAACGCAGCGAAGATTTCCGGTTTCCCGCTGGTGAGCATGGGCGAAGCCATCGACACCGTGTTACAGATTGCCCGCGAAGAAGCACCGGCCGGGTTTGCCTTTGACTACGGTGGTGCCTCGCGCCAGTACGTGCAGGAAGGCAGCGCATTGTGGGTAACTTTCGCTCTGGCATTGGCGATCATCTTTCTGGTGCTGGCCGCACAGTTTGAAAGCTTCCGCGATCCGTTGGTGATTCTGGTGACCGTACCGCTGTCGATCTGCGGCGCGCTGATCCCGTTGTTCCTCGGCTGGTCGAGCATGAACATCTACACCCAGGTCGGGCTGGTGACGCTGATCGGCCTGATCAGCAAGCACGGCATCCTGATCGTCGAGTTCGCCAACCAGTTGCGCAAGGACAAGGGCCTGAGCGCCCGTGAAGCGGTGGAGGAGGCAGCGGCGATTCGCTTGCGCCCGGTGCTGATGACGACGGCGGCAATGGTGTTCGGCATGGTGCCGCTGATTCTGGCCACCGGCGCGGGCGCCGTGAGCCGCTTTGATATCGGCATGGTGATTGCCACGGGGATGTCGATTGGCACGTTGTTTACGTTGTTCGTGCTGCCGTGTGTTTATACCTTCCTGGCTAAGCCAGATGCCAGATAGTGCACATTTCCCTGTGGGAGCGAGCCTGCTCGCGAATGCGGTAGTTCAGTTGCATTGATGTCGACTGACACACCTTCGCGAGCAGGCTCGCTCCCACAGAGGGCGATATGTATTTTGAAAGTTGTGGAATAAAAAAGGCCTCGCAATTGCGAGGCCTTTTATTTGGGCTTCAATCGTTTCAACTGGCTGGCCTCATTCCCTGAGACAGTCCGAACATGAACAACAGCAAATCATGATCGGGCTGGGTCGCCACGGAGGCTTTCGCCACCCGTGGAACAGAACAATGAGCGTCGTTCCCGGACGCTCCTATGACCTGCATGCGCGGCTGCTCCCAGGCAGCCACCGCCAGTGAAGCAACTGCCAAGGCCCCGACCAGGAACAAACCTCGTGCAATTTCGAGTTTCATCGCTATAAACCTTTGATAGCGCTGCCAAACGCCGTCTCATAAAAGTAGACGAGTTTTTTCCAGTCGGCATCGCGGAACGACGAATGGCGACGCAGTTGCTTCATGTCATGCTGTGCGGCGCGATAGGGGGTCAGACGCTGGCGGCACTTCTCCAGATCGATCAACGCCACTTCAACCTGCGCCGCTTCGCCTTCACCGGTGACGCGAACGAAAACGTGTTTGATGTAGATGCAACTGTGCTGCCAGCGCCCCTTGTGCATGCGCGCCAGGTTTTCAGCGAGGTCCTTGAGCACTTTCTCGTAAACCACGTCGCCACATTGATCGCGACCACCGGCAGCGGCCAGCCACTGCTCCAACTCCTGGAAACCGTCGAGGGATTTGGTGACAAGCAGTGCGCGCCACTTGTGTTGCGGATCAGGCTGAGCGCCGCAGAAAACGATTTGCGGAACACGCACGCCGAGTTTGCTTACGCCGGTCAGCGCATCGAGTTCACGCAATACGGTCGGGCGACCGAAGGGGTGCAACCAGCTGCGATAGATGTGCCCGGTCTGGCGTTTGGCGTAAAGCAACTGGCCGTCACGGCCGACGATGCGCTGCACACCACTTTCGCCACCGCGGCGCACGTTGGGCTCTTCAACCCAATCGCCACGCTGGGCCCAGTAATAATCGAAACCATCCTGTGGAGCGATATTCGCTTCAACCGCTGCTTGCACTGCCATCCTCTACCTCTTGCGTAATACGTAAACCCGCCACATCGCATAGAGCGGTATAAAGTCCAGTTGTTCCTGAATGCGGAAACCCGCCTGTTCAAATTCTTTTTCGATCGTCGCCGCCGGAATCAGAAAGCGATTCTGGTAATCACGATTCGGCCGGTCGAGCTCGGCGCGCTTGCGCTTCCACGCCTTGAAGTTGCCATCGACCCACAATGAAACAATCACGCTGTCACGGGTTACCCGCTCGAATTCGCGCAGGATCACCTTGCGGTGCTCGGCTTCACCGATATGGTGAAGAAGGCGCATGCAGAAGATGCTGTCGACTGCGTTATCCGGCAAAGCAATATCGAACGCCGAGGTGTGCAGCGGTTGTACGCGCTTGACCACATCGGCTGGCTGCCCTTGCAGCGCGGTGTTGATCATCGACTCGGAATTGTCCGCACCGATGATTACCCGGTTGGGCTTTTCCGCGAGCATTGGCCAGAAGCGTCCGGCACCGCAGGGCAGATCCAGCACCAGACCGGGATCCCCCGCCAGCGCCAGAGCCTTGCGACCCAATTGCTCGTCGCGCCAGTGCGACAGGCGGCGGCCAAGGCTTTCCTTGTGCTTGCGCAGGTAACGTTGTGCGTGTTGGTCGTCGTACTTTTCGGAAAAATCGAGCTTGATCGGGTCGGCCATCATCTGGACTCCTGTTCTGATGACACCACCTTAAGCAGCGGTGTGTCAGTGTCAGGTCATCCAATTGTGAAAATTCTGTCAGGTAAATCTGCAAAGTATTACAACGTTATACAGGATTTAGACAGGTGGGCGGGAGTAGCCTCGAGCCACTATTTGCCGGTATTCACGCCAAGATCTACCTCGAATCGGCAGCCATTGGGGTCCATCGTGCTCAGGCTGACTGTCCACCCCTGGTTTTCGCAGATGCGCTGGACCAGCGACAGGCCCAGGCCCAGACCCTCGCCACGTTTCTCGCTACCGCGCACAAACGGCTCGAACATTGCCTCGCGTTTTTCCTCGGGAATACCCACCCCCGAGTCCTCGACGATGAAGCCTTTGGCGGTAAGGGAAAGGCGAATGAAGCCCTCTTCGGTGTAATGCAGTGCGTTGCGCAGCAAGTTGCCCATCACCGCATTGAGCAAGGTCGCGTTGTAACGTGTGTCCGGTGGATCACCCGGCTCGAACATCAGCGTCAGGCCCTTGCGCTCGATCGGTTCGCGCCACAGGCACAGCAGGCTTTCGGCTACTTGCGTGAGGTTCTGCTGCGGCGCGGCGCCGGCCTCTTCGTTCTGTGCGCGCGCCAGCATCAGGAAAGTCTGCACCAGCTCGCGCATCTCCTCGCTGGCCCGGGCAATACGCTCGACCTGAGCGCGACCACGCTGATCGATACCGGGGTTTTCCAGCAGCAGTTCGCAGGAACTGGCGAGGACCATCAGTGGCGTGCGCAATTCGTGGCTGACGTCGCTGGTGAACAAACGCTCGCGGTTCAGCGCCTGACGCAAGCGCCCCAGCGTGGCATCGAACGCCACCGCCAGTTCGCCGACTTCATCCGCCGCGTAGTCTGGCGCCAAGGGTGGCGCCAGCCCCAGCAGCTGGTCGCGATGACGGACCTGCCGCGCCAGGCGCACCACCGGCGCCATCACCTTGCGCGCGAGCACCCAGCCAAGAAACACCGCCAGCGCCAGACTAAGCACGAAGCCCACCAGCACCACGGCAAACAGCACGCGCTCGCGCTCTTCGAAATCACTTTGATCCTGCAGCAAAACATAACGCCGACCATCCACCACTTCGACCATGGCGTGATAGGACAGCTGCTCGCGAAAGACCTCGTGGAAACCGGCATCGAGGTGACGCAGATCCTTGGGCAGGTCGAAATCCCCCGGCCCGCCACTGAAATAGAACAACTGATCCGGCTCGGGGCGATGGCTCCAGTCGGAGACGTTGTCCATCAGCAGCAAGCGTTGCAGGTCGCCGCCCAGCCCTGCGGAAATCAGTTTCTCTTCCACCAGGTGCACCGTCGCGACGATACCCATGGCGAATGCGCCGGCGACCAGTGCGCTCATCAGCGCAAAGGCGATGATGATCCGCTGGGAAAGACTCTGCTTAAACTCCATCTCGCCCCTCGGCCAAGCGATAACCGACACCGTGCACGGTGTGCAGCAGTGGCTTGGCGAATGGCTTGTCGATCACCTGGCGCAATTGGTGAACATGGCTGCGCAGGCTGTCGCTGTCCGGGCAGTCATCGCCCCACAGCGCTTCCTCGAGAATCTCCCGACGCAGCACGTGCGGGCTCTTCTGCATCAACACCGCGAGCAGCTTGAGACCGACCGGGTTGAGCTTGAGCAGCTTGCCTTCGCGGGTCACTTCCAGGGTGTCGAGGTCGTAGCTCAGATCACCGACCTGCAATGCCCGGCGACCGCCGCCCTGAGCACGGCGCATGACCGCTTCGACGCGGGCGGCCAGTTCGGACAGCGCAAATGGTTTGATCAGGTAATCGTCGGCACCGGACTTGAAGCCCTGCAGACGGTCGTCGAGTTGGTCACGGGCGGTGAGCATGATCACTGGCGTATCACGCCGGGCGTCTTCACGCAGGCGCTTGCACAAGGTGTAGCCGTCGATGCCGGGCAGCATGATGTCGAGCACGATCAAGTCGTAATGCTCGGTCGCCGCCAGATGCAGACCGGACAAGCCGTCTTGTGCGCAGTCGACGGTATAGCCTTTCATGCCCAGGTAATCGGCCAGATTGGCCAGGATGTCACGGTTGTCTTCGACCAGCAGAATTCGCATGGACATCTCCTCCGAACGGGGTAACGGCCGTCTTGGCCCGCGCAGCTTACGGCCAAGTGTGGCTCAGGGCTAGGGGCGTTTTTCGATAAACCTGCACTGCGCGCGCTGCGACGTTTTTTTCACTTTCGGTTAACAAATCGCCGACGCCAGTGCGCGCAGACTCCGCGCGATTACGCTCTCTCCTCCGTTCATCGACCAAGGAACCTGCCATGGTGTCGACCTCTGCCCTTCCCGCTTCAAGACCGCTGAACTGGTGGTTGTGTCTGGGCATTCCCGCAGCGGCGGCGATCATTTTGCTGTTGCTCGAACTGACCGATCTGGACATGGTTCTGGCGCAAATGTTCTACGACCCGGTGGCCGGCGATTTCATCGGGCGGCACAGCTATTTTCTTGAAGACATCCTGCATGACCGGGCGAAACAGCTGGTGATCGGCTTCTCGGTGTTTGCCATTCTGGGTTTCATCGGTGCGTTTTTCATCGAACGGCTGAAACCATTCAAGCGTGAATTGGGCTGTCTGGTGCTGTCGCTGGGGCTGGCGACTTCGTTTGTTACGCCGGTCAAAGCCGTCACCGCCGTGCAGTGCCCATGGAGCCTGGAGCAATTCGGCGGTCACGAGACCTACAGCAAACTGATGGAGCATCGCCCCGCCACGGACAAGCCGGGACGTTGCTGGCCGGGTGGCCATGCGGCGACCGGGTTCACTCTGTTTGCACTGTTCTTCGTGCTGCGTGACCGCCGTCCACGACTGGCGCGGCAGGCGTTTGTGTTCGCCTTTGCGCTGGGTTCGGTGTTCTCGATCAGTCGCATGATGCAAGGCGCGCACTTCTTTTCGCACAACGTGTGGACGGCGATTTTTTGCTGGCTGATTTGTCTGGGGGCTTATTACTGGGTGCTTTATCGCCCGGCTGGCAAGACTTCGACGGCGATGAACACACAGCCGGTCAATGCCTGAAACAAAGCACCTGTGGGAGCGAGCCTGCTCGCGAATTGCCGGGCCAACTGGTTTGTATGTCGGATGACAGACCGCTTTCGCGAGCAGGCTCGCTCCCACAGGGGATGTGGGTAAGTCTGAGATTCGGGCAATAAAAAACCCCGCCTGCTTGCACAGGCGGGGTTTTGCGTTACAGGGCCGGGGCTGGCTTACATCATGCCGCCCATGCCACCCATGCCGCCCATGTCTGGCATACCGCCGCCAGCCGCACCTTCTTTCTTCGGTGCGTCGGCAACCGCTGCTTCGGTGGTCAGGATCAGACCGCCGATGGAGGCTGCAGCTTGCAGAGCCGAACGGGTTACCTTGGTTGGGTCCAGGATGCCCATTTCGATCATGTCGCCGTATTCGCCGGAAGCAGCGTTGTAACCGAAGTTACCTTTGCCGTTCTTCACTTCGTTGACGACTACGCTTGGCTCGTCACCGGAGTTGGCAGCGATCTGACGCAGCGGCGCTTCAACAGCGCGACGCAGCACAGCGATACCGACGTTCTGGTCAGCGTTGTCGCCGGTCAGCTCGGTCAGTGCTTCCAGAGCACGGATCAGCGCCACGCCACCGCCAGGTACCACGCCTTCTTCAACGGCTGCGCGGGTTGCGTGCAGGGCGTCTTCAACGCGGGCTTTCTTCTCTTTCATTTCAACTTCGGAACCAGCGCCAACCTTGATCACTGCAACGCCGCCGGACAGCTTGGCCAGACGCTCTTGCAGTTTTTCACGGTCGTAGTCCGAGGAAGTTTCGGCAACCTGGGCGCGGATCTGAGCGATACGGCCTTCGATGTCTGCCTGCACGCCAGCACCGTCAACGATGATGGTGTTTTCCTTGGACAGGGTCACGCGCTTGGCGTTACCCAGGTGCTCCAGGGTGGTGCTTTCCAGGCTCAGACCGATCTCTTCGGAGATAACGGTACCGCCGGTCAGAACAGCGATGTCCTGCAGCATGGCCTTGCGACGGTCGCCGAAGCCCGGTGCCTTGACGGCAGCGACTTTGACGATGCCACGCATGTTGTTCACAACCAGAGTCGCCAGGGCTTCGCCTTCAACGTCTTCGGCCACGATCAGCAGCGGACGGCCGGCTTTGGCAACGGCTTCCAGCACTGGCAGCATTTCGCGGATGTTCGAGATCTTCTTGTCAACCAGCAGGATCAGCGGGCCGTCGAGCTCGGCAACCATGGTGTCCGGCTTGTTGACGAAGTATGGCGACAGGTAGCCACGGTCGAACTGCATGCCTTCTACAACCGACAGTTCGTTTTCCAGGCCCGAGCCTTCTTCAACGGTGATCACGCCTTCTTTACCGACTTTTTCCATGGCTTCGGCAATGATGTCGCCGATGGAGTTGTCGGAGTTGGCCGAGATGGTGCCGACCTGAGCGATGGCTTTGAAGTCAGCGCATGGCTTGGACAGGGCTTTGAGCTCTTTGACAATGGCGATGGTCGCCTTGTCGATGCCGCGCTTGAGGTCCATCGGGTTCATGCCGGCAGCGACGGCTTTCAGGCCTTCGTTGACGATCGACTGAGCCAGAACGGTAGCGGTGGTAGTACCGTCACCAGCGTCATCGTTGGCACGGGAGGCAACGTCTTTGACCAGCTGCGCGCCCATGTTTTCGAAGCGGTCATCCAGTTCGATTTCTTTGGCGACGGAAACGCCGTCCTTGGTGATGGTTGGAGCGCCGAAGCTCTTCTCGATAACCACGTTACGGCCTTTCGGGCCCAGGGTCGCTTTTACCGCGTCAGCCAGAACGTTGACGCCTTTGAGCATCTTGGTACGGGCGGCATCGCCGAACTTAACTTCTTTAGCAGCCATGATCGATATTCCTTAAATACTTTGTAGTAGCGGGAAAATGAACGGGGATATCAGCCTTCGATAACCGCGAGGATTTCGTTCTCGCTCATTACCAGCAGGTCTTCGCCATCGACTTTCACAGTGTTGCTGCCGGAGTAAGGACCGAACACAACCTTGTCGCCTTCCTTCACGGACAGTGCACGCACTTCACCGTTTTCCAGAGCTTTGCCCGGGCCTACAGCGAGAATCACACCGTGGTTGGCTTTTTCAGCAGCCGAACCTGGCAGGACGATACCGCCAGCGGTTTTCTTTTCTTCTTCGCTGCGACGGATGACGACGCGGTCATGCAGAGGACGAAGCTTCATTGTCGATCTCTCCTAATTGTGGTTTTCATCGGCCGGTGTAGTCCCGGCGGGTTTAACGAATCCGGCCTGCGCCGGTTGCGGTCCGTCGAGCGAACCGCGCAAGTCTGTCCGGTTTGAATACCGGAAACCTTTCGGTGACCGATACATAGGGGCGTACAAGCCGATTACAAGGGCTGGCGGAAAAAATTTTTCATCCAGACACGGTAAATAACAGCCATAAACGAGCACGGCACCCGCAGGTGCCGTGTCGATGCTGATGTCACTTGTTGTCGCGATGTTCGAACTCGCCTTCGATCACATTCGGCTCTCGACCGAGCGGCTCGCGCGGGGCCGGGCCGCCACGGGGTTGCAGGTCGTCGGCGAAGGCACGCTGGCGCATCGCCTGGTCTTCAGCGCGCTGGCGCATCTTGTTCGCCAGCAGACGACGGGTGACCGGCAACAGCATCACCAGACCGACCACGTCACTGATGAAGCCGGGAATGATCAACAGGCCGCCGGCCAGTGCCAGCATCAGGCCTTCGAGCATGGTCTGCGCGGGCAATTCGCCGCGGTTCAGGCTCTCCCGGGCACGCAATGCGGTGGCCAGACCGGCGACGCGCAGCACGAACACACCGAACATCGAGCCGAGAATGATCAGCAGCAGGGCCGGGAAGAACCCGATAGAGCCTGCCACTTTGACGAATACGAACAGCTCCAGCACTGGAAACAGCAGAAAGAGCAACAGAAAAGGGCGCATCAAAGTTTCCTCAACGCAAGAAATGCCTTGCAGTAAGCCTTAGATGACGTCGCCCTTGCGTGAATTCAAGCTTAACTTTGCGCTTTTTTCGGCCAGGACTGGGCGTGAGCCAGAGAAACCAAGGCCTCGCGCACTTGTGTCGGCGTATTACATGGTGCCGCGAAGGGCAACCAATAGACGGCCTGACCAATGCGCAGGTGCATGCCTTCGCTGTCGATCCCGGCCAGTTGCGCCGGCGTGCTGTTGGACAGCCCGGTCAGCTCGACGTAATGGGCAATGGCTTTGGCGTGATCGCTGTTCATGTGCTCGACCATGCTGATTTCAGCCTTGCCGGCGAACGGGTTAGCCAGAGTCAGGTTATCGATCCAGTGGATCGCACCAAAGCCGCCGATGTAGCGATGGCGCACCGGATTGAGCACCCAGAAATCGAAATCGTGGGCCTGGTGATAATTCTGCGAGTCGGGGAAATAGCGGTAATAACGCTCGGCGGCAGCCTCGATCGCGGCCGGGTCTTCGAGTTTCTGCGCTTGGGCCAGATAGGTCAGCCGCCCGACCGCCTGCACGTCGTCGGCCTCGCGCTCGCCCACCAGCATCGAGCACTTCGGATCTTTCTGCAGGTTATGCGTGTGCTGCGCGATGCGGCTGATCAGGATCAGCGGCCGACCCTGCTCGTCCAGGCAATACGGCACAACCGAGCCAAAGGGAAAACCCGGCATCGATTTGGAGTGGGTCGACAGCACTCCACGGTATTCCTTGAGAAGCAATTCTCGGGCATTCTTCGCCACTTCAGCGCTCAATTTGTGACTCCTTAAATGGGTTCCGTCTAGAAAACGGACAGGCGCGCAGCGAAAAGTAACCGGCGCGCATCGGGCAAATGTTCGTATGCAATCAGGCCTGACCGGTGCCGATCGAGCGTTGCCGACAACAAAAACAACTCAGACCTGCCAGCGGGACATGCGAATGCAACTCAACGACAAAGTAATCATTATCACCGGCGGTTGCCAGGGTTTGGGCCGTTCCATGGCCGAGTATTTCGCCGGCAAGGGCGCGAAACTGGCCTTGGTCGATCTGAATCAGGAAAAACTCGACGCCGCCGTGGCCGCCTGCAAAGCCAAAGGTGTCGAAGCGCGCAGCTACCTGTGCAACGTCGCCAATGAAGAACAGGTCGAGCACATGGTCGCGCAAGTGGCGGAAGACTTCGGCGCCATCCACGGCCTGATCAACAACGCCGGGATCCTGCGCGATGGTCTGTTGCTGAAGGTCAAGGACGGTGAGATGACCAAGATGAGCCTGGCGCAGTGGCAGGCGGTGATCGACGTCAACCTGACTGGCGTGTTCCTCTGCACCCGTGAAGTCGCAGCGAAGATGGTCGAGCTGAAGACCAGCGGTGCGATCATCAACATTTCGTCGATCTCCCGTGCGGGCAACGTCGGCCAGACCAACTATTCCGCAGCCAAGGCTGGCGTCGCGGCGGCGACCGTGACCTGGGCGAAGGAACTGGCGCGTTACGGCATTCGTGTCGCGGGCATCGCACCGGGCTTCATCGAAACCGAGATGACTTTGGGCATGAAGCCGGAAGCGCTGGAGAAGATGACGTCGGGAATTCCGCTCAAGCGCATGGGCAAGCCCGAAGAGATCGCCCATTCGGCGGCGTATATCTTCGAAAACGACTACTACACCGGGCGGATTCTGGAGATGGATGGCGGCTTGCGGATCTGACTGTCACCCTGAAACAAATGTGGGAGCGAGCCTGCTCGCGAATGCGGTGTGTCATTCAACCCATTGGTTGTCTGATCTACCGCTTTCGCGAGCAGGCTCGCTCCCACAGGTTTTTCAGCGCTGCCGATGGATCAATCGTCGCTGATGGTGATATTCGGCATCGCCGGCGTGGCCGCTTCCTGCAACACGATCCGCGCGCCGACGTGGCGGGCCAGTTCCTGATAGACCATGGCGATCTGGCTGTCCGGCTCGGCGATCACGGTTGGCTTGCCGCCGTCGGCCTGTTCGCGGATCAGCATCGACAGCGGCAGCGAGGCCAGCAGTTCGACGCCGTACTGGGTCGCCAGTTTCTCGCCGCCGCCTTCACCGAACAGATGCTCGGCATGCCCGCAGTTCGAGCAGATGTGCACGGCCATGTTTTCCACCACGCCCAGCACCGGGATGTTGACCTTGCGGAACATTTCCACGCCTTTGCGCGCGTCGAGCAGCGCCAGATCCTGCGGCGTGGTGACGATCACCGCGCCCGCCACCGGGACTTTCTGCGCCAGGGTCAGCTGGATGTCGCCGGTGCCTGGCGGCATGTCGATGACCAGATAATCCAGATCTCCCCACGCGGTTTGCGTGACCAGTTGCAGCAGCGCCCCGGAAACCATCGGCCCGCGCCAGACCATCGGCGTGTTGTCGTCGGTCAGGAACGCCATCGACATGACTTCCACACCGTGGGCCTTGAGCGGCACGAACCACTTCTGATCCTTGACCTCGGGCCGGGTGCGCTCGGGAATGCCGAACATGATGCCCTGGCTCGGGCCGTAGATATCGGCGTCGAGGATGCCGACTTTGGCGCCTTCACGGGCCAGCGCCAGCGCGAGGTTGGCAGCGGTAGTGGATTTGCCCACGCCGCCCTTGCCGGACGCGACGGCGACGACGTTCTTGACGTTGGCCAGCCCGGGAATCTGCGCCTGGGCCTTGTGCGCGGCGATCACGCTGGTGACCTCCACGCGGGCGATGACCACGCCGTCGAGGTTTTCGATGGCCAGTTGCAGCAATTGCGCCCAGCCGCTCTTGAACAAACCGGCGGCGTAGCCGATTTCCAGCTGCACATTGACGCGGTCACCGATGATCTCGATGTTTTTCACGCACCCGGCGCTGACCGGGTCCTGGTTCAGGTAAGGGTCGGTGTATTGGCTGAGGACGGCTTCCACCGCTGCGCGAGTGACGGCGCTCATGGGCAACTCCGATAACAAGACTGGAAAAGATGGCGGCTATCGTACGCTGGACACCGATTTGAGGCGAACAGATTACTTGCGCTGAAAAGCCACTGTGGTGAGGGGATTTATCCCCGTTGGGTGGCGAAGCCGCCCCAAAACCTACGCCCCCGGTACATCAGGAGCTGCGTGTGTAACGATATCCACGACTGCTGCGCAGCCGAACGGGGATAAATCCCCTCACCACACGAGCTCTCAAAGTACCCAGTGGCGCAGGGGTGAAAAATATGCGCCGGCGCTTTATAGTGGCCGACCTCCGTTTCATCAAGTAGCGAAGCCCCATGTCCGAGCCACGCAAGATCCTCGTCACCAGCGCCCTGCCCTACGCCAACGGTTCGATCCACCTTGGCCACATGCTGGAATACATCCAGACCGATATGTGGGTGCGCTTCCAGAAGCATCGCGGCAACCAATGCATCTATGTCTGCGCCGACGACGCCCACGGTTCGGCGATCATGCTGCGCGCGGAAAAGGAAGGCATCACCCCGGAACAACTGATCGCCAACGTGCAGGCTGAACACAGCGCCGACTTTGCCGACTTCCTCGTCGATTTCGACAATTTCCACTCCACACACGCCGAAGAAAACCGTGAGCTGTCGAGCCAGATCTACCTCAAGCTGCGTGACGCCGGGCACATCGCCCAGCGCTCGATCACCCAGTATTTCGACCCGGAAAAGAAAATGTTCCTGGCCGACCGCTTCATCAAGGGCACCTGCCCGAAATGCGGCACCGAAGACCAGTACGGCGACAACTGCGAAAAATGCGGCGCGACCTACGCACCGACCGACCTGAAGGATCCGAAGTCGGCTATCTCTGGCGCCACCCCGGTGCTCAAGGATTCCCAGCACTTTTTCTTCAAGCTGCCGGATTTCCAGCAGATGCTGCAGACCTGGACCCGCAGCGGCACCCTGCAGGACGCCGTGGCCAACAAGATCGCCGAATGGCTGGATGCCGGCCTGCAGCAGTGGGACATTTCCCGCGATGCGCCGTATTTCGGTTTCGAGATTCCGGGCGAACCGGGCAAGTATTTCTACGTGTGGCTGGATGCGCCGATCGGTTACATGGCCAGCTTCAAGAACCTCTGCAACCGCACGCCGGAGCTGGACTTCGACGCGTTCTGGGGCAAGGATTCGACTGCCGAGCTGTACCACTTCATCGGCAAGGACATCGTCAATTTCCATGCGCTGTTCTGGCCAGCGATGCTCGAAGGCGCCGGCTACCGCAAGCCGACCGGCATCAACGTGCACGGCTACCTGACCGTCAACGGCCAGAAAATGTCCAAGTCGCGCGGCACCTTCATCAAGGCCCGCACGTATCTCGACCACCTGTCGCCGGAATACCTGCGCTATTACTACGCGGCCAAGCTGGGCCGTGGCGTCGATGACCTTGACCTGAATCTCGAAGACTTCGTGCAGAAGGTCAACTCCGACCTGGTCGGCAAAGTGGTCAACATCGCCAGCCGTTGCGCCGGATTTATCCACAAAGGCAACGGCGGCCTGCTGGTCGACAACAATGCCGCGCCGGAGCTGACCGAGGCTTTCCTCGCCGCCGCGCCGAGCATTGCCGACGCCTACGAGGCCCGCGATTTTGCCCGCGCCATGCGTGAAATCATGGCCCTGGCTGACCGCGCCAACGCGTGGATCGCCGACAAGGCCCCGTGGTCGCTGAACAAGCAGGAAGGCAAGCAGGATGAAGTCCAGGCAATCTGCGCCACCGGCATCAACCTGTTCCGCCAGTTGGTGATCTTCCTCAAACCGGTACTGCCGCTGCTGGCCGCTGATGCCGAGGCGTTCCTCAACGTCGCGCCGCTGACCTGGAATGACCACACCACCCTGCTGGCCAATCACCAGCTCAACGAATTCAAACCGTTGATGACCCGCATCGACCCGGTAAAAGTGCAAGCCATGACCGACGCCTCCAAGGAAGACCTGACCGCCAGCCAGACCGACACTGGCGCAGCCGCCCCTGCGGGCAACGGCGAACTGGCCAAGGATCCGCTGTCGCCGGAAATCGATTTCGACGCCTTTGCCGCCATCGATTTGCGCGTCGCTTTGATCGTCAAGGCCGAACACGTCGAAGGCGCGGACAAGCTGCTGCGTCTGACCCTCGACATCGGTGACGAGCAACGCAACGTGTTCTCCGGGATCAAGAGCGCGTATCCGGATCCGTCCAAGCTCGACGGTCGCCTGACCATGATGATCGCCAACCTCAAGCCACGGAAAATGAAGTTCGGTATTTCCGAAGGCATGGTGATGGCAGCCGGTCCCGGCGGTGAAGAGATCTACCTGCTGAGCCCTGACAGCGGCGCCAAGCCGGGTCAGCGCATCAAGTAAGACGTTGCGATAAAACGATCCCACCGACGTGCTCTGCATGCCGGTGGGATTTTTCATATCTGGCCCGATAGTGCCTACCCTTAAGAGACACTCGCCCGTTTCGCTGGCAGAACCATGACCGAACTCGCGTTAACGCTGATCAGTGCTGCGCTGCTCAACAACTTCGTGTTGCACTGGCCGCTGGGCGTCGCTCCGCTGCTGGCGGGCAGCCGACGCCAGGTACATGCGCTGGGATTGGCGACGTTGTGCCTGATGCTGGTAGTCAGCGTTATTGGTCAGGCGATCTGGCAGTGGATACTGCTGCCGTTGCAGCTTGAAGCGCTGCGCCTGTTCGTGTTTCTGCCGTTGAGTGTGTTGTTGATCGCGCCGCTGCTGAAACTGCTGGCGCGCGGGCTGCCGGATTGGCCGTTCGACGGATTGTGGCCGCTGCTGCTCGGCAATGCCGGCGTACTCGGGCTGGCGTTGATCAATGCGCAAAATGATCAAGGCCTGCTGCACGCGACAGCATTGAGTCTCGGCGCCGGGCTGGGTTTCTGGCTGGTGTTGAGTGTGTTCTGCGACCTGCGCGAGCGCACGGCCGACAACGATATTCCCCTGCCCTTTCGCGGCCTGCCGATCGATCTGATCAGCGCCGGACTGGTCGCAGTGATTTTTCTCGGATTCAGTGGATTGATCAAAACATGAGTCTGCTTCAACGCATCGATGCCCTGCTGCCGCAGACCCAATGCGGCAAGTGCGGACATCCCGGATGCAAACCCTATGCGCAAGGCATTGTTGACGGCGAGCCGATCAACAAGTGCCCGCCGGGCGGCGATGAAACCATCGCTGCCCTGGCCGAGCTGTTGAAAATACCGGTCCTGGAACTGGACATCAGCCGTGGCCCGGCACCGCCGCAAGTCGCCTTCATCCGCGAGGCCGAATGCATCGGCTGCACCAAGTGCATTCAGGCCTGCCCGGTCGACGCCATCGTCGGCGCGGCAAAACTCATGCACACGGTGCTGATCGACGAGTGCACCGGTTGTGATCTGTGCGTTGCGCCGTGCCCGGTCGACTGCATCGAAATGCATCCTTTGCCTGCGAACACGATCCCAGTGGTTGGCGGTCTCGCATTTGATCTCGAAGAACAGCGCGCCCGCGCGATCAAACGTGACCATGCGCGCCAGCGTTTCGAGCGCCGCAACCAGCGCCTGCTGCGTGAAGAACAGCAAAAGCAGGCTGAACGTGAAGCGCGAGCCGCGCGTGCGGCACAACCGCAAGTCTCGACCGCCGACCCGGTGCAGGCTGCGCTGGAGCGGGTGCGTGCGCAAAAAGCCGCGAACGCCGATGCGGCGCTGAAGAAGGCCAAGGTCGATGTGGCGATGAGTCGGGCTCAGTTGCATAAATCGCTGAAAGCTTTCGGCCATCCGCCGACGTTCGAACAGCAGTCGCAACTGATCGTCCTGCAGCAACAATTCGAAGCCGCCGAGCAAGCACTGGCGAAGCTGGAAAGCAGCCAACCGGTGATTCCCGCCGTCTCTGCTGCGAGCAACGACGCCGAACTCAAGCGAGCCAAGATCCAGTTGGCCATGCGCCGCGCCGAGTTGAAAAAGGCTCAGGCAGCGGAGGCTGCGCCGGAGCAGATCGCAGCACTGGAGCAAGCCGTGACTGACGCCGAGCGCCAGGTGCAAGACCATGCCACCCCTTGAGGCAGCGGACGATCGCCTGCAACAGGCGATGAATACCGTGCTGCTCGCAGCGCTGCCGGGGCTGCTCGCTTTGTTCTGGTTGTATGGCTGGGGCGTGTTGATCAATTTGCTGTTGGCGGTCATCAGCGCGTTGCTCGTCGAAGCTGCCGTCGCCAACCTGCGTCGACAAGCCGTGCAACCGGCGCTGCGTGATGGCAGCGCGCTGGTCAGTGCGATGTTGCTGGCCGCCGCGCTGCCGGCTTATTGCCCTTGGTGGCTGACTGTCATTGCGACCGCTTCAGGTCTGTTGTTCGGCAAACATCTGTATGGCGGCGTCGGCAAAAACCCGTTCAACCCGGCGATGCTTGGTTTTGCCCTGAGCATGGTGCTGTTTCCGCAAGCGATGACCCACTGGCCCGGTCATGGCCTCGATTTCCTCTCGGCGTTGCAACAGGTTTTCAACCCGGCTCCAGCACCGGACGCCTGGGCGCAGGCCACGGCACTGGACAGTCTGCGCATCAATAAAAGCCTGACCATCGATGAGCTGTTCGCCAGCAACCCGGCCTTCGGCCGTTTCGGCGGGCGCGGTGTGGAATGGGTAAATCTGGCGTTTCTGCTCGGCGGCCTGTGGCTGTTGCAGCGGCGGATCTTTTCCTGGCATGCACCGGTGGGGATGCTCGCCAGCCTGTTCGTCATCAGCCTGTTGTGCTGGAACGGCTCGGGTTCGGATTCCCATGGTTCGCCGCTGTTTCATCTGCTCAGCGGCGCGACCATGCTCGGTGCATTTTTTATCGTGACCGAACCTGTGTCCGGCGCGAAAAGCGCCCTCGCCCGCCTGCTGTTCGGCATTGGCGTCGGCTTGCTCACCTATCTAATTCGCACTTGGGGTGGTTACCCGGACGGCGTCGCGTTTGCGGTATTGCTGATGAATCTGCTGGTGCCGACGCTGGAGCGCTTCGCCGCCAGCCGCCAGTCGAAGGTGAACGCGTGAACCGCTCAGCAAGTCTCGCGACCCTGGTGCTGCTGGCACTCATTGGCGCGAGCGCAACATACGTGCTGCAGCGCAGCAGTGCACCGCAGATTGCCAGCGAGCAGCGCTTGCTCGATAGCCGCCAATTGCTCGATGTCATGCCTGCCGCGCTCTACGACAATCAGCCGCTGGAGCAACCACTGACGCTCGCCGAGCCTGCTTTGCGCCATAGCACGCTGTCAGGCGGCTATCGAGCGACCCGCTCCGGACAGACAGTTGCGGTGCTGTTGCGCAGTCGCAGCGAAGGTTACGCAGGCACTCTGGAACTGCTGGTAGCCATCGATGCAAACGGCAGAGTTCTAGGCGTGAAAACCCTTGAGCAGCGCGAAACGCCGGGATTGGGCGGTCACATCGGTGAATGGCCGAATGCCTGGCTTCAGGCCTTCATCGGCAAATCCCGTACTGGGCCGACAGACGCCGGTTGGGCGCTGAAAAAGGATCAGGGGCAGTTCGATCAAATCGCTGGCGCGACCATTACCTCCCGTGCCGCCATCAACGCGATTCATGACGCACTGCGTTACTTCGATGAGCATCGGGCGCTGCTGTTGGGGACTGGCTCATGAAACGCACGGTAAGTTTATTGATGCTGGTGCCGCTATTGGGCGCCACACAAACATTTAGCGCTGCACTGGGGATAACCTTGATGCTCGGCGCGGTACTTGGCGTTTTTGCCGTTTGCATGTCGCCGCTGCGCGAACGCCTGACGGGCACCCGTGCGTTGCTCGCCAGCCTGACGCTTGCTGCGACGTTGACCAGTTGCGCGGATATTGTGGCGCAACGCTGGCTTTTGTCATGGCAGCAGACGTCTGAGCTCTACATAGGGCTGATCGCCTTGCACTGCGTCGTGCTTGAATACCACGGTGCCTTCCGCGAGCCCGTCGCTGTCAGCTTCAAACGCTGCGCCTTGTTCGGCACGCTCATGCTGGTGGTGGGCGGGCTGCGCGAGATCATCGGTTATGGCAGCCTTGGCCGAGGTCTTTCGGAGCATTGGCAAGGTCTGATTTTGTTCCCCGATGGGCTGCATCTGTTTACGCTGGTCCCCGGCGCTTTCGTTTTACTGGGCCTGCTTCTCGCCGTACGTCAGGCGTGGACACGCCGCAACTCTGTCATCAAGGAAACGCATCGCCCATGAATGCTGCAAAACGTCTTGAGATATTTCGCCGACTGCACGAAGACAATCCCGAGCCGAAAACCGAACTGGCCTACTCTTCGCCGTTCGAGCTGCTGATTGCGGTGATTCTTTCGGCGCAGTCCACCGATGTCGGGGTCAACAAGGCGACTGCCAAACTCTTTCCCGTCGCCAATACACCTGCCGCGATTCATGCGCTGGGTGTCGAGGGGCTGTCCGAGTACATCAAGACCATTGGCCTGTACAACAGCAAAGCGAAGAACGTCATTGAAACCTGCCGTTTGCTGGTTGAACGCCACGGCGGTGAAGTTCCGCAAACCCGGGAAGAACTGGAAGCCTTGCCCGGCGTCGGGCGCAAGACCGCCAACGTGGTGCTCAACACCGCTTTCCGTCAATTGACCATGGCGGTCGACACGCACATTTTCCGCGTCAGCAATCGCACCGGCATCGCGCCGGGGAAAAATGTGGTGGAAGTTGAAATGAAGCTGATGAAGTTTGTACCGAAAGAATTCCTGCTCGACTCCCATCACTGGCTGATTTTGCATGGCCGCTATGTTTGCCTGGCGCGTAAACCGCGCTGTGGCAGCTGCCGCATCGAAGATTTGTGCGAATACAAACATAAAACTTCTGACGATTGAGCCGTCATCGGTTTTTCGTATCCATCGATTGAAAAAATCTTTTTTACCCGCCGCAGTAATGTCGATATAAGGAGCGCCAAAGGCAGTCTTAGCCGGGAGTTGACTTCATGAGTACCGACAAAGAGCAACTGGATGTAGAAGAAGATTTTATTGCCGTCGAGGCCGATGAGGTCGAACCGGTGGTCGAGGTGGCGAAGACCAACCTCAGCAAGCGTCGCACAATCGACAACCTGCTTGAGGAGCGCCGACTGCAAAGGCAATTGGCCGATTACGATTTTGATCTGTGATACCTGAAGGCCTCCCGAAGCGGAGGCTTTTCATTTTCTGCGACAACCGAGCTTGATCGGCCCATGACGGTCTCAGCTGTCGAATCGTTCAAACCAGGCCGTTGCGCTGCGCCAACTCGATCAGATCAACCAGAGAACGCGCATTGAGTTTCAGCAACAGGCGAGTCTTGTAAGTGCTTACAGTCTTGTTGCTCAAAAACATGCCGTCTGCGATTTCCTTGTTGGTCTTGCCGCGCGCCAATTGCTGCAACACCATCATTTCCCGCCCGGACAGACGATCAACCATGTCCGCCTCACTCGCATTGCCCAAACTCGTACGCACGGTGTGCAGGGCCTGATTGGGGAAATAGCTGTAGCCGGACAGAACTGCCTTGATCGCACTCAGCAGTTCGGTCAGATCCTGCTGCTTGCACACATAACCCGCTGCACCCGATTGCATGCAACGCATTGAAAAATGTCCGGGAGCCTGGGAAGTCAGCACCAGCACTTTCACCGGCATGGCGGTGGACGTCAGGCGAGCAATAACTTCCAGCCCATCGAGTTTGGGTATTCCAATATCCAGAATGACAAGATCCGGTATTTGTTCACGAGCAATTTGTAGTGCATCAACGCCATTATCCGTTTCTGCAATGACTTCGTAGCCATGCCGTTCCATCAGCATACGTACCGCAAGTCGAATGACGGGGTGGTCATCCACGATCAGCACTTTATTCATGGGCAAGTCCAGTTTTCGCTGTTCGAATTTTTAGAACACGCACGATATCCCAGTCACTTGCTTCAAGGCATGGCAACTTTTACACGCATTTGCATCGAGAGACATTCCCTACAGGCATTGAGGATAATTCCCACAAATAGGTCCCGTCGCATCCATCGCAATTGCTTCCCGTCCTTCAAGACCGCAGCGAATTTCCGTTTACTGCGCACACGTCCTACGCAGCTCCGAATTCCAGTTGAGCCATTTGAAATTTCTTGGACCACTTCTGCTGGCTGCCGATTCGACATATGACGTAACGAACCGCCGCTACTGCATATTCGACGCGCCGGCAGCCCTTCTATAAAACTTGAAACAACAGCCTGAAAGTTCAATGAAGGCTTTTGCTATATATAGAAATATTCAACCTCAAACAAACAGCATAGAACTTGAATCATGCTCAAGATAACGAACAAGATCACTAACCCAATGACCGTCATCGCGATATTCGCCATTATCTCGGAAACTTCAGCGGCGGTATCGCTGCCGTTTCTCGACAACAAGGACCGGGAGATTTATGTCTGGTTTCTGATCAGCTTTCCGTTTTACTTGTTATTTCTTTTTTTTATCACGCTCAACTTCAACCACCGCTCGCTCTACTCGCCCTCGGATTTCGGCAAGGACAAAAATTTCCTGAAGGCGGCTGAACATTCGGAACGCGACAGCGAACGAAAAGTACCGTTACGAAAATCCGATGGATCGTGCACTTTCGAGATAACCAGCTGCGTCGTGTCCAGCAACACTGGGAGCGGCGGATTCCAGCGTCCATGCAGGATTCACAACGCGCCTGACCCACCAACCGATATCGATGGCCAAGCGAACCCCGTGGTGCAGACGATCAAACTGTCACCGCTGATAAGCGAACTGAACATCATCGACGCCCGGGACGTTGATGCGTCCAGGGAGTTCGATGCGATTCTCGACACTCTTCGGAGCGCCGGTAAAAAAAATCCGCGAGTGCTGGTTTTTCTGTCGAATCATGTTTCGGACTCTCTGGCGCATACTTCGCTGCAACAGATCAAACAGGCGAAGAAAAGCTCAGGTGCAACACTGTGTGTCGTTTACAACCTGTGCACACAGACAGTTACCCTGCTGGGGCGAACCAGCTGACAGGCGTGGCACATCCCGCAAGCGGGCAGACAAGAGAAACGGCCTGATGAACCCGATGAAAATTCCGAAAAAAAAGGCGGCCCTGAACTGGCCGCCTTTTTTATTGCGCGTGGGTCTGAGCCACTCAGAACAACTTGCGGCCCTTGTTGGCAGCAATGCGCATGCGCAGCGCGTTGAGCTTGATGAAGCCCGCCGCATCGGCCTGGTTGTAAGCGCCGCCATCTTCTTCGAAGGTCGCGATGTTGGCGTCGAACAGCGAATCGTCGGACTTGCGACCGGTGACGATGACGTTGCCCTTGTACAGCTTCAGGCGCACTACGCCGTTCACGTTGACCTGCGAAGCATCGATCATCTGTTGCAGCATCAGACGCTCAGGGCTCCACCAGTAACCGGTGTAGATCAGGCTGGCGTACTTGGGCATCAGCTCGTCTTTGAGGTGAGCGACTTCGCGGTCCAGAGTGATCGATTCGATGGCGCGGTGAGCGCGCAGCATGATGGTGCCGCCCGGGGTTTCGTAGCAGCCACGGGACTTCATGCCGACATAACGGTTTTCGACGATGTCGAGACGACCGATGCCGTGCTCGCCGCCGATCTTGTTCAGCGTCGCCAGTACGGTGGCCGGGGTCATTTCGACGCCGTCCAGCGCGACGATGTCGCCGTTGCGGTAGGTCAGTTCCAGGTACTGCGGGGTGTCGGGAGCCTTCTCCGGGGAGACGGTCCAGCGCCACATGTCTTCTTCGTGCTCGGTCCAGGTGTCTTCCAGCACGCCGCCTTCATAAGAGATGTGCAGCAGGTTGGCGTCCATCGAGTACGGGGATTTTTTCTTGCCATGGCGTTCGATCGGGATCGCGTGCTTCTCGGCGTAGTCCATCAGCTTCTCGCGGGACAGCAGGTCCCACTCGCGCCAAGGGGCAATAACTTTTACGCCTGGCTTGAGCGCGTAGGCGCCCAGTTCGAAACGCACCTGGTCGTTGCCCTTGCCGGTGGCGCCGTGGGAAATGGCGTCGGCGCCGGTTTCGTTGGCGATTTCGATCAGGCGCTTGGCGATCAGCGGACGGGCGATGGAAGTACCCAGCAGGTACTCGCCTTCGTAAACGGTGTTGGCGCGGAACATCGGGAACACGAAATCACGCACGAATTCTTCGCGCAGGTCGTCGATGTAGATTTCTTTGACGCCCATGGCCTGAGCCTTGGCGCGGGCCGGCTCGACCTCTTCGCCTTGACCGAGATCAGCGGTGAAGGTCACCACTTCACAGTTATAAGTATCCTGCAGCCACTTGAGGATCACCGAAGTGTCCAGGCCGCCGGAATACGCCAGAACGACCTTGTTTACGTCCGCCATGCCATCACTCCACGGGGTTCTACGGAAAGCCGGGGAGTCTACCGCTCAAACGCGATAATTTACAGAGGCGCGACAGCTTAAGACGACAAAGCGACAGAATCTGTCGAGAGCGCGACGATGACCGGCGAGTCAGGAAATCGTTGCGGCCGTGGCCGGCGTACCCGCTTGCGGCGCCGGAGCCGGGGCGGTAGTCGGTGCGACGCGCGACAGTTTCACGTTGACCCGACGGTTCTTCGCACGATTGGCCTTGCTGGTGTTCGGCACGATCGGATACTGCTCGCCGTGGAAACGCACGGTGATCTGCGATTCCTGAATGCCGTTGGCCTTGAAGAAATCCACCACCGCCAGCGCGCGGCGGCGCGACAATTCGCGGTTGGTCAGACGATTGCCGCTGTTGTCGGAATGACCGTCGAGGTCAATGTGGTTCACCGTCGGGTCGGCCTTCATGTATTCGAGCATCACTTGCAGCTTGGCCTTGGCAGCCGGGTCCAGCTCAACGCCTTCGCCGGGGAAGCCGATCTGCGACTGCTTGATCTGGTCGAAATTCTGCGGCAGCAATTTCGCCACACAGCCTTGATAGTCGTTGAACGCCTTGCTGAATTTCACCGGCAACAAACGCACTTCGGAGACGCGGCCATCGCCAGACGCACGGCGTACCACCGGGCTGCGACCGTCCAGCAGACCGCTGATCAATCCCCCGGCCTGGGATTGCGAGCTGTTGAACAACACGTTGCCGCTGCCCAGACGCACAGAGCCCAGATTGATGTCGCCACGCCCTGGCTGCCAAGGTGCTGCGGCAGCGAGCAAGGTCGCCGAACCGCCGCCGAGCATGGCGTTGTAGGCGTTCAGGCGAAAGATCGCCTGCTCACCGGCCTTGCGCACGAACTCGCCCGAGCCGAAATCGGTGATCGGCTGGGTAAGGCGGCATTCGAACTGGTCGCCGGCGACCGTCCACTCAATGTTCTCCAGACGGGTCTGGTAAGTCAGCGCCATCGCGGGAAGGCTGGCAAACACACTGAGCAGGGCTAAATAACGCTGGCGCACGGGAGGCTCCATTGGCTTGTGAAACACAAACACCGATTCACACAATGTTTACGGCATACCTCCGGGATATCGGACGCGCGTGGCAAAACTTGATAGCGGGTGCCTGCAAGAGTCTTTTCCGGTAGCATTCGCCTCAGTTTGACCCGCCTGGAATCCCCTCATGTCCGACCGCCTGACCCTGCTGCGTCCCGACGACTGGCACATTCATCTTCGCGATGGTGCCGTGTTGACCAATACCGTTGCCGATGTGGCCCGCACCTTCGGGCGCGCGATCATCATGCCGAACCTGGTACCGCCGGTGCGCAACGCCGCTGAAGCCGACGGCTATCGTCAGCGCATTCTCGCTGCCCGCCCGGCCGGCAGTCAGTTCGAGCCGTTGATGGTGCTGTACCTCACCGACCGCACCCAACCGGAAGAAATTCGTCAGGCCAAGGCCAGCGGTTTCGTCTACGCCGCCAAGCTGTACCCGGCCGGCGCGACCACCAACTCCGATTCCGGCGTGACCAGCATCGACAAGATCTTCCCGGCGCTGGAAGCCATGGCCGAAGTCGGCATGCCGCTGTTGATCCACGGTGAAGTCACCCGTGGCGACGTCGATGTATTCGACCGCGAAAAGATCTTCATCGACGAGCACATGCGCCGCGTGGTTGAGCGTTTCCCGACGCTGAAAGTGGTGTTCGAACACATCACCACCGGCGACGCCGTGCAGTTCGTCAACGAGGCTTCGGCCAACGTTGGCGCGACCATCACCGCGCATCACCTGCTGTACAACCGCAACCACATGCTGGTCGGCGGGATTCGACCGCACTTCTACTGCTTGCCGATTCTCAAGCGCAATACCCATCAGGAAGCCTTGCTCGACGCCGCCACCAGCGGCAGCGCCAAGTTCTTCCTCGGCACCGACTCGGCGCCCCACGCCCAGCACGCCAAGGAAGCCGCCTGCGGTTGTGCCGGTTGCTACACCGCTTACGCCGCCATCGAGATGTATGCCGAAGCGTTCGAACAGCGTAACGCGCTGGACAAGCTCGAAGCCTTCGCCAGCCTCAACGGCCCGCGTTTCTACGGCCTGCCGGCAAATACCGATCGCATCACCCTGGTCCGTGAAGAATGGACCGCCCCGACCAGTCTGCCATTTGGCGAGCTGACCGTTATCCCGCTGCGCGCCGGTGAAAAACTGCGCTGGCGCCTGCTGGAGGAACACGCGTGAGTGAAGACAATTTCGACGATGAACTGGACGGTCAAGGTGGCGGCGGCGGTTCCCGTCATCCGATGGCAGCGCGTTTTCGCGGCTACCTGCCGGTTGTCGTCGACGTAGAAACCGGTGGCTTCAACGCAGCCACCGATGCCTTGCTGGAGATTGCCGCGACCACCATCGCCATGGATGAAAAGGGTTTCGTCTACCCGGATCACACCTACTTCTTCCGCGTCGAGCCATTCGAAGGTGCCAACGTTGAAGCGGCAGCGCTGGAGTTCACCGGGATCAAGCTCGATCACCCGCTGCGCATGGCCGTCAGCGAAGAAACCGCGCTGACCGACATCTTCCGTGGCATCCGCAAGGCGCTGAAAGCCAACGGCTGCAAGCGGGCAATTCTGGTCGGGCACAACAGCAGTTTCGACCTGGGCTTCCTCAACGCAGCAGTTGCGCGCCTGGACATGAAGCGCAACCCGTTCCACCCGTTCTCCAGTTTCGACACCGCGACCCTAGCGGGTCTGGCGTATGGTCAGACCGTGCTGGCGAAAGCCTGTCAGGCCGCCGGCATCGATTTCGACGGCCGTGAAGCGCACTCGGCGCGTTACGACACCGAAAAGACCGCTGAGCTGTTCTGCGGCATCGTCAATCGCTGGAAGCAGATGGGCGGCTGGGAAGACTTCGACGACTGATCCTCGACGAACAAATCCCGCGCATGAAAAAACCGGCCACATGGGCCGGTTTTTTTGTACCTCGACGTTGCGCCTTACAGGGCCGCAGCGTTCTCGGTCAGGTAAGCCGCAACGCCTTCCGGCGAAGCGTTCATGCCTTTGTCGCCTTTCTTCCAGTTGGCCGGGCAGACTTCGCCGTGCTCTTCGTGGAATTGCAGCGCGTCGACCAGACGGATCAGCTCTTCCATGTTACGGCCCAGCGGCAGGTCGTTGATGATCTGCGAGCGAACCACGCCTTTGTCGTCGATCAGGAACGCGCCACGGAAAGCCACGCCGCCTTCGGATTCAACGTCGTATGCCTTGGCGATGTCGTGCTTCATGTCGGCAGCCATGGTGTATTTCACCTGGCCGATGCCGCCATTGTTCACTGGAGTGTTGCGCCAAGCGTTGTGGGTGAAGTGCGAGTCGATCGACACAGCGATCACTTCAACGTTGCGCGCCTTGAAGTCAGCCATGCGGTTGTCCAGAGCGATCAGCTCGGACGGGCAGACGAAGGTGAAGTCCAGCGGGTAGAAGAACACCAGGCCGTATTTGCCTTTGATGGCCGAGGACAGGGTGAAGCTGTCAACGATCTCGCCATTGCCGAGTACGGCCGGGACGGTGAAGTCTGGGGCTTGTTTGCCTACGAGTACGCTCATTGATATCTCCTGGTGTAAAAACTTGAAGTTCAGGGTCCGGGCCAGCCTGTCACCCTCAGGCGACAGCCCTGTGACACGAACCCTCTTCGCAAGGGACGACCATCATACACTGCGTGTTTGGCCTGTCCGTAACGGATTTTCCCTGTTCGGTTGTCCACTGCGTATTCATGGGGTCAGACGCGCATTTGGAAAATACCGTTCGTCAGTCGCTGGGAAATTGGCTGCGAAGCGTTCCGAAAGCACTTTGACAATCATTCTCGTTAACATTAAGATCCATCGCAATTGAGTCACAACCAGCGACGGTTCTTACTTATGTATGTTTGCCTCTGCACTGGCGTCACCGACGGACAGATCCGCGAAGCGATCTATGAAGGTTGCTGCAGCTACAAAGAAGTTCGCCAGGCCACCGGCGTCGCCAGCCAGTGTGGCAAATGTGCCTGCCTTGCCAAGGAAGTGGTGCGCGAAACCCTGACCAAGCTGCAAACCGCCCAGGCCGCGATCCCTTACCCGGTAGAATTTACTGCTGCGTAAATGCCCCATTTCAAAGAACCGGACTAGATGTCCGGTTTTTTTATGCCTGAAAATCAATTGCTTAGCGTCCAGACGCGGAACACAAACATTCTTATTCCGATTAATTTTCATTTATTATTCAATAACTTAGGTTTGACACTTATAACTGCCAAGCTCAAACTCCGCCTTATATACGGTTAATACAGGGCAGGACTCCGATCATGAAAGGCGACATCACAGTCATCCAGCATCTCAACAAGATCCTTGCCAATGAGCTGGTCGCGATCAATCAGTACTTCCTGCATGCACGCATGTATGAAGATTGGGGTCTGAACAAGCTCGGCAAGCACGAATACCACGAATCCATCGACGAGATGAAACACGCGGACAAGCTGATCAAGCGCATTCTGTTCCTTGAAGGCCTGCCGAACGTTCAGGACCTGGGCAAGCTGCACATCGGCGAGCACACCCGCGAAATGCTCGAATGCGACCTGCGCATCGAGAAGACCGGCCATGCCGACCTGAAAGCCGCCATCGCCCATTGCGAAACCGTTGGCGACTTCGGCAGCCGTGAACTGCTCGAAGACATTCTCGAGTCGGAAGAAGAACACATCGACTGGCTGGAAACCCAGCTCGGCCTGATCGACAAGATCGGCCTGGAAAACTATCTGCAGTCGCAGATGGGCGAAGAGTAGGAGCTGTCGAGTGAAACGAGGCTGCGATCTTTATCGATTTCAGCCTTGATACTCAGTCAACTCGTATAACCAACAAAAAGCCCCGCCCTCTTTCGAGGTGCGGGGCTTTTTGTTGGCCGAAGATCAAAAGATCGCAGCCTCGTTTCACTCGACAGCCCCTACAGGAGACGCGTCGTCGAGCGAAACTATATGAAAGTAGAATCAGGCTTCGGACTTGTTCGCCGCTGCCGCTTCCACAGCCGCCTTGATGGTGCTTTGCAGCGAACCGTCTGCAGCCATCTCGGTCATGATGTCGCTGCCGCCGACCAGCTCACCGCCGACCCACAGTTGCGGGAAAGTCGGCCAGTTGGCGTATTTCGGCAGGTTGGCGCGGATTTCCGGGTTCTGCAGGATGTCCACGTACGCGAACTTTTCACCACAGGCCATCACGGCTTGCGCAGCTTTTGCGGAGAAGCCGCACTGCGGGGCATTCGGCGAGCCTTTCATGTAAAGCAGAATGGTGTTGTTGGCAATCTGCTCTTTAATCGTTTCGATGATATCCATGGAGCACCTCGGCTGAACTTTCCGACTCAGAGGTCGGCACGGTGGCGCATTGTAACGGAATCCCGAGCGCCATGCTCGGTCTCCCCGACAGACCCGCTCAAGCCGCCGCCACGGTCACCGGCACACCGTTCAACGCCGCGTTGCCCGACAGTTCGTCGAGCTGGCACTCGTCGGTCAGGTCGTTGGCGCTCGACCCCGGCTGGCCACTGGCGATTGCCATCTGCACACCCGGGCGCGCATGGCCCCAACCGTGGGGCAGGCTGACCACGCCTTTCATCATGTCGAGACTGGCGAGCACTTCCACCTCGATCTGCCCGACCCGCGAACTCACCCGAACCCGCTGCCCATCGGCCAGACCACGGCTGGCCAGGTCATCCGGGTGCATCAGCAACTGATGCCGTGGCTTGCCCTTCACCAGCCGATGAAAATTGTGCATCCACGAATTATTGCTGCGTACATGGCGGCGACCGATCATCAACAATTCATCGGCTGCCGGCGCCTGCAACGCGGCAAAGCGTGCGAGGTCGGCGAGAATTTCCGGCGGTGCGGCCTGGATACGCTGACTCGGCGTTTTCAGACGTGACGCCAGATTCGGCTTCAGCGCCCCCAGATCAATGCCGTGCGGATGATCGAACAGCATCGCCAGCGACAGCTTGTGTTCGGATGCATCGCCATAGCGGCCCATGCGCAGGCCCATGTCGATCATGTTCGCCGGCGGCATGGTCGGTTTCAGCTCCTTGGCGGTTTTTTCAGCGAAGGCCTTGGCCAGCCCGACGAAGATCTCCCAGTCGTGCAGTGCACCCTCGGGCTTGGCGAGGATGGCGCGATTGAAGCGGGTGACGTTACGCACCGCGAACAGATTGAACGTGGTGTCGTAGTGATCGTTTTCCAGCGCCGAGGTCGACGGCAGGATCAGATCGGCATAGCGCGTGGTTTCGTTGATGTATAGGTCGATGCTGAGCATGAAGTCGAGGCCGTCCAGCGCCTGCTCCAGTTGCCGGCCGTTGGGTGTCGACAACACCGGGTTGCCGGCGACGGTGATCAGCGCGCGGATCTGCCCCTCGCCGTCGGTGAGCATTTCTTCGGCCAGCGCCGAGACCGGCAACTCGCCGCCGTATTCAGGACGCCCGGAAACCCGGCTCTGCCATTTGTTGAAATGCCCGCCCGAGGTCGACGCCACCAGATCCACAGCGGGTTCGGTGCACAGTGCACCGCCAACGCGGTCGAGATTGCCGGTGACCAGATTGATCAACTGCACCACCCAGTGACAGAGGGTGCCGAACGCCTGCGTCGAGACGCCCATGCGCCCGTAGCAGACCGCACTCGGTGCGGCAGCGAAGTCGCGCGCCAGTTGGCGAATCTGCTCGGCCGGCACTGCGCAGAGCGGGCTCATCGCTTCGGCGCTAAACGCAGCCACGGCGTTGCGCACCTCGTCGAGGCCATCGACCGGCAAATGACTGTCGCGGGTCAGGCCTTCGCTGAACAACGTATTGAGCATGCCGAACAACAACGCCGCATCGCCGCCCGGGCGGACGAACACGTGCTGATCAGCCATCGCTGCGGTTTCGCTGCGGCGCGGATCGACCACCACCACTTTGCCGCCGCGCGCCTGAATCGCCTTCAGGCGCTTCTCGACGTCCGGCACGGTCATGATGCTGCCGTTGGACGCCAGCGGATTGCCGCCGAGGATCAGCATGAAGTCGGTGTGATCGATATCGGGAATCGGTAACAGCAAACCGTGGCCGTACATCAGGTAACTGCTGAGGTGGTGCGGCAGTTGATCGACCGACGTTGCCGAGTAGCGATTGCGGGTTTTCAGCAACCCCAAGAAGTAATTGCTGTGGGTCATCAGGCCGTAGTTGTGCACGCTCGGATTGCCCTGATACACCGCAACGGCGTTCTGCCCGTGACGTTCCTGAATCGCCGCGAGTTTCTCGGACACCAGCGCAAACGCCTCGTCCCATTCGATCGGCAGCCATTCGCTGCCGACGCGGCGCATCGGCTGACGCAGGCGATCGGGATCGTTCTGAATATCTTGCAGGGCCACGGCTTTCGGGCAGATATGGCCGCGGCTGAAGGTGTCGAGGGCATCACCCTTGATCGAGGTGATCGCGACGTTGCCATCGGTTTCCGTGGTTTCGATGGTCAGGCCGCAAATGGCTTCGCACAGGTGGCATGCACGGTGGTGAAGAGTCTTGGTCATGGCCAGTCTCTGTCTTGTTCGGGAGCAGGCAATCACGCCCGCGGGAACAAAACTATGGCCCGTGCGCAGAGACGGCGCCAGCGACGTTCGTCTTGTGAATCGACGGTTATCAGGACAGCCGATAAATCGCCGCCGTCAGTTCGGCGGCAACTGCGGCGGTGCAGCCAGCTGGATTTCCTGGATGGTTTCGATCTGCTCGTGGGCGACGTGCACGCCGGTGAGCTCGCCGATCAAACGCCAGTGCTCATCAAGCCCGGCGCTGATGGTGGCCATGCGATCGATCATGTGTCGACCGGCGGATTTGACCACTTCATCGTCACTGCGCAGCAACTCGAAAGACATCGAGGTAACTGACGCGGTGAGATGGGTCAGGGAGCGAGCCGTGTGGCCCAGCAGTTCCATTAACAGTTGTTCTTTCGATTCCATGCGGAGGCTTCCTGCGTCGCTCGAAACTTATTTATAACCCAGCACTTTGCTTTAGCAAATGTTTCAGTCTGAACATCCGACCAAGCGAATCCGTGGCACAGACTCGCAAACCGACCAGGACAGCTGCGTTGCCGTCGCGGCGCATTGCCAAGCGCGGCGGGGCCAGTGTACAAAGAGGCTCACCGCTATACTAAATCCGGCTTCAACATGCGTGATCGAAATGCTCGGTCCGCGCTCCGAATCCCGCTGAAAAAGTACCCTATTGGAAAAACGCGACATTTAGTGTCAATATCGCGCCTTCCCCTATTTCGTCGCCCCGTGCGGCTTACGCCGCAGGTCTCGCCCGTTGTTCCGTTAAACAAGGCTTTGAGCATCTGCGGTCTGTAGCAAAAAGGTAGTCAATGATGAGCGCAAGGCACTTTCTCTCCCTGATGGATTGCACGCCCGAAGAGCTGGTCGGCGTGATCCGTCGAGGCGTTGAGCTCAAGGACCTGCGTAACCGCGGCGTACTGTTCGAGCCTCTGAAAAACCGCGTGCTGGGGATGATCTTCGAAAAATCCTCGACCCGTACCCGGATCTCCTTCGAGGCCGGCATGATCCAGCTCGGCGGCCAGGCAATCTTCCTGTCCCCGCGCGATACCCAACTGGGCCGTGGCGAGCCCATCAGCGATTGCGCCATCGTCATGTCGAGCATGCTCGATGCGGTGATGATCCGCACCTTCGCCCACAGCACCCTCACCGAATTCGCCGCCAACTCGCGGGTGCCGGTAATCAACGGCCTGTCCGATGATCTGCACCCTTGCCAATTGCTCGCCGACATGCAGACCTTCCTCGAACACCGTGGCTCGATCCAGGGCAAGACCGTGGCCTGGATCGGTGACGGCAACAACATGTGCAACAGCTATATAGAAGCGGCGATCCAGTTCGACTTCCAGTTGCGCGTTGCCTGCCCGGAAGGTTACGAGCCGAACCCGGACTTCGTCGCCCAGGCTGGCGATCGCGTGACCATCCTCCGCGATCCGCGAGACGCCGTGCGTGGCGCGCATCTGGTCAGCACCGATGTCTGGACTTCGATGGGCCAGGAAGAGGAAACTGCCAAGCGCCTCAAGCTGTTCGCGCCGTTCCAGGTCAACCGTGCCCTGCTCGACCTCGCTGCCGAGGACGTGCTGTTCATGCACTGCCTGCCGGCGCACCGTGGCGAAGAAATCAGTCTCGACCTGCTCGATGACCCGCGCTCCGTGGCCTGGGATCAGGCAGAAAACCGTCTCCACGCACAGAAGGCCCTGCTCGAGTTCCTCGTCGAACCGGCATATCACCACGCATGAGCCATGAATTACTGCTGAACCTGCGCAACCTCGCTTGCGGCTATCAAGATCAACGCGTGGTGCAGAACCTCAATCTGCACCTCAACGCCGGCGACATCGGCTGCCTGCTCGGCTCGTCCGGCTGCGGCAAGACCACCACCCTGCGCGCGATCGCCGGTTTCGAACCGGTGCACGAAGGCGAAATCACCCTCGGTGGCGAAACCCTTTCCAGCGCCGGTTTCACCCTGGCGCCAGAGAAACGCCGGATCGGCATGGTGTTCCAGGACTACGCACTGTTCCCGCACCTGAGCGTGGCCGACAACATCGCTTTCGGCATTCGCAAGCACCCGAACAAGGCGCGCGTGGTCGAAGAATTGCTGGAATTGGTCAATCTGAAAAACCTCGGCAAGCGCTTCCCTCATGAGTTGTCCGGTGGCCAGCAACAGCGCGTCGCCCTCGCCCGCGCCCTGGCGCCGGAGCCGCAACTGCTGTTGCTCGACGAGCCGTTTTCCAACCTCGATGGCGAGTTGCGCCGCAAGCTCAGCCATGAGGTGCGCGACATCCTCAAGGCCCGTGGCACCAGTGCGATTCTGGTCACCCACGATCAGGAAGAAGCCTTCGCCGTCAGCGATCACGTTGGCGTGTTCAAGGAAGGTCGGCTGGAACAGTGGGACACGCCCTACAACCTCTACCACGAACCGGCGACGCCTTATGTCGCCAGTTTCATCGGGCAGGGTTATTTCATTCGCGGTCAGCTCGTCACCCCGGAATCGGTGCAGACCGAACTGGGTGGACTGCGCGGCAATCGCGCCTACACCTGGCCGATTGGCGGTGCGGTGGATGTGCTGTTGCGTCCGGATGACATTGTTTATGCGCCGGATAGCTCACTGAAGGCGCAGATTGTCGGCAAGACATTCCTCGGCGCGGCGACCTTGTATCGCCTGCAACTGCCGACCGGTGCACAACTGGAATCGATCTTCCCCAGCCATGCCGATCATCTGGTTGGCGCGCAGGTCGGGATTCGCGTAGCGGCGGATCACCTGGTGCTGTTCCAGGCTTCGGGGAGCACTGCGGCACAGATTCCGGCGGTGGAAAACGGCGTCCGTCGATTCAGCACCAGCCTTTGATCCGCACTGGATAAAAATTGTGGGAGCGAGCCTGCTCGCGAATGCGGTGTTTCAGTCGCCGAAGATGTTGACTGAAAGAGCGCTTTCGCGAGCAGGCTCGCTCCCACAGTTGGTATTGCCTCAGCCTAAAAACAGGGTACCGCTGGCCACCAGCGTCGCATTGCCACCAATCTTCACCCGTTCCCCCTCCAACCGACAGAACAACTCCCCGCCCCGCGCCGAGCGCTGGCACGCGGTCAGGTTAGATTTGCCCAGACGTTTGGCCCAGTAAGGAATCAGGCTGCAATGGGTCGAGCCGGTCACCGGGTCTTCATTGATACCGATGGCCGGGGCGAAATAGCGCGAGACGAAGTCATGCTGGTTGCCACGCGCAGTGACAATCGCCCCCAGCCATGGCAGTTTCGCCAGCGCCGCCATGTCCGGTTTACAGTCGAGCACCGCCTGTTCCGAATCCAGCACGACGAAAAGTTCGTTGGAGCCGAGAACGTCGACAGCCTCAACGCCGAGCGCCCGCTCGACATCCAGCGTCACGCCGATTTCCGACGGCACGATGGTCGGGAAATCCAGCCACAAGCGGTCGCCTTCACGGCTGACACTCAAAGGACCTGACTTGCAGGTGAAGTCGATGCGCTCGGCGCTTTCCTTATAGATTTCGAACAGTACAAACGCGCTGGCCAACGTCGCATGCCCGCACAGCGGCACTTCGGTGCTCGGGGTGAACCAGCGGATATGCCAGGCCTGACCTTCGCGCACCAGAAACGCAGTCTCCGCCAGGTTGTGTTCGGCGGCGATCTTCTGCATCAAGTCATCGGCCAGCCAGCTGTCGAGCCGATAGACCATCGCCGGGTTGCCACTGAACGGCCGATCACTGAACGCGTCGACCTGATGAAACGCAAGCTGCATGATTTTCTCCCTGAATTGGTCGACCGAGCATGCAACGGCGGCCCGGATCAGTGCCAGTGACAGAAGCGCAATTTTTTCTTCATACAGCCGGCGCGACTATTACGCGCGGCCGATATCGGCGAACTGCGCCTGGGTGTGCTCAGCCAATACTGCTGGCGCCAGTTCCACTTCAAGTCCTCGCCGCCCGGCACTCACATAGATAGTTGCGAACCCCTGAGCGGAATTGTCGATGAAGGTGCGCAGGCGCTTCTTCTGCCCGAGCGGGCTGATGCCGCCCAACAGGTAGCCGGTGGAGCGTTGCGCGGCAGCGGGATCAGCCATTTCAGCTTTCTTCACTCCAGCGGCATGGGCCAGCCCCTTGAGATCGAGCGTTCCGACGACCGGCACCACAGCCACCAGCAGTTCGCCTTTTTCACTGGCGGCCAGCAAGGTTTTGAACACTTGCGCCGGTGCGAGCCCGAGCTTCTCTGCTGCCTCCAGCCCGTAGGACGCGGCCTTCGGATCATGTTCGTAACTGTGCACGCGATGTTCGGCACGAACTTTTTTCAACAAGTCCAACGCTGGGGTCATGGCAGCTCCGGGTTCGGCAGTCTTAGAAAAACCTGCGGCGGATTCTAGGTCATCGTTGGGCAAAAGGCTCTATTCCAGGCCGCGAATCCCGTGGCTTCGCGCTGCATTCAAGCTGATCGCGGCGCTGATCATTCATACGGCGAATAGTTTTATTGTGACCGACGGTTCACTTTCGACCTTTGACAGGTTTGTTTCTTGTCTATATTTTTTCGAATCTGAATAATGTAAGAATCATGTTCCGCGCAGTACCCAGCAGTAACCCGGGAACCGAATGGGGATTCCGACCCGGTGAAGATCGCGCCCTGCTCCGTTGGCAAGGCGCTACACAAGAAAAAGAACCGAGGTTTTCAATGACAGCTGCTTTACCGCAACCATCGCTTTCCGGCCAATGCATGGCCGAATTTCTGGGCACCGCCCTTCTGATCTTCTTCGGCACCGGTTGTGTCGCCGCGCTCAAAGTCGCGGGCGCCAGCTTCGGCCTGTGGGAAATCAGCATCATCTGGGGCGTCGGCGTGAGCATGGCGATCTACCTCACCGCCGGGGTTTCCGGCGCGCACCTGAACCCGGCCGTGAGCATCGCTCTGGCAATCTTCGCTGACTTCGAAAAGCGCAAACTGCCGTTCTACATCCTTTCGCAAATTGCCGGCGCCTTCTGCGGCGCGTTGCTGGTCTACACGCTCTACAGCAATCTGTTCTTCGATTACGAACAAACCCACCAGATGGTTCGTGGCTCGGCCGCCAGCCTTGAATTGGCGTCGGTGTTCTCGACCTACCCGAACCCGGTGCTGTCGACGGCCCAGGCGTTTCTGGTCGAGATGATCATCACCGCGATCCTGATGGGCGTGATCATGGCCCTGACCGATGACAACAACGGCCTGCCACGCGGCCCGATGGCGCCGCTGCTGATCGGTTTGCTGATCGCCGTGATCGGCAGTGCGATGGGCCCGCTGACCGGTTTCGCGATGAACCCTGCGCGTGACTTCGGTCCGAAACTGATGACTTTCTTTACCGGTTGGGGTGAAATTTCCTTCACCGGTGGTCGCGATATTCCGTACTTCCTGATTCCGATTTTTGCACCGATTGTCGGTGCCTGCCTCGGCGCTGCCGGGTATCGCGGGCTGATTGCCCGTCACCTGACCGGCGCCACACCTGCTACAAAGGATGCAGAACCGGCCATTGACGGCAAACCAAGAACTTCTTGAAACAGTCGGCGCCGGCTCCTGCCCATCCGAGCCGGCGCCACGGCCCACTCTCGTTTTTTTCGTCCAAGGCAATCGACATGACCGACACTCAGAACAAGAACTACATCATTGCCCTTGATCAGGGTACGACCAGCTCGCGCGCGATCATTTTCGACCGCGACGCGAACGTGGTCTGCACCGCGCAGCGCGAATTCGTTCAGCACTATCCGCAGGCCGGTTGGGTCGAGCACGACCCGATGGAAATTTTCGCCACCCAGAGCGCGGTGATGGTTGAAGCGCTGGCCCAGGCCGGCCTGCATCATGACCAGGTCGCCGCGATCGGTATCACCAACCAGCGTGAAACCACTGTGGTCTGGGACAAGACCACCGGCCGTCCGGTCTATAACGCGATCGTCTGGCAGTGCCGCCGCAGCACCGAGATCTGCCAGCAGCTCAAGCGCGATGGTCACGAAGACTACATCCGCGACACCACCGGTCTGGTCACCGACCCGTATTTTTCCGGCACCAAACTGAAGTGGATCCTCGACAACGTCGAAGGCAGCCGCGAGCGTGCGCGCAACGGCGAACTGCTGTTCGGCACCGTCGATAGCTGGCTGATCTGGAAATTCACCGGCGGCAAGGTGCACGTCACCGACTACACCAACGCCTCGCGCACCATGCTCTTCAACATTCACTCGCTGGAGTGGGATTCGAAGATGCTGGAGATCCTCGACATCCCGCGCGAGATGCTCCCGGAAGTCAAAGCCTCCTCGGAAATCTACGGTCGCACCAAGAGCGGCATCGCCATCGGCGGTATCGCCGGCGACCAGCAGGCAGCACTGTTCGGCCAGATGTGTGTCGAGCCGGGCCAAGCGAAAAACACTTACGGTACCGGTTGCTTCCTGCTGATGAACACCGGCGACAAAGCGGTGAAATCCCAGCACGGCATGCTCACCACCATCGCTTGCGGCCCGCGCGGCGAAGTGGCTTATGCTCTGGAAGGCGCCGTGTTCAACGGCGGTTCGACCGTGCAATGGCTGCGCGATGAACTGAAAATCGTCAACGACGCCCACGACACCGAATACTTTGCCAACAAGGTCAAGGACAGCAACGGCGTGTATCTGGTGCCGGCGTTCACCGGTCTCGGCGCACCGTACTGGGACCCGTATGCCCGTGGCGCGCTGTTCGGCCTGACGCGCGGCGTACGCGTGGATCACATCATCCGCGCCGCGCTGGAATCGATCGCCTACCAGACCCGCGACGTACTCGACGCCATGCAACAGGATTCCGGCGAACGCCTGAAAGCCCTGCGCGTGGACGGCGGCGCGGTGGCGAACAACTTCCTCATGCAGTTCCAGGCCGACATCCTCGGCACCCAGGTCGAACGCCCGCAAATGCGCGAAACCACCGCACTCGGCGCGGCTTATCTGGCCGGCCTGGCCTGCGGCTTCTGGGGCAGCCTGGAAGAACTGCGCGGCAAAGCAGTGATCGAGCGCGAGTTCGAACCGAGCCTGGACGAAGTCGAGAAAGAGAAACTCTACAAAGGCTGGAAAAAAGCCGTCAGCCGCACCCGTGACTGGGCGCGTGAGGACGCTGAATAAGCCAGCCTTGAGTTACACATAGGTATCTAACTGGTCGGGAGCGGATTCCTGCGGCATCATGGGCAAATTTTGCACGGCAGCCCAAAGGAAGCCCCATGAATCTGCCTCCCCGTCAGCAGCAAATCCTCGAGCTGGTCCGCGAACGCGGCTATGTGAGCATCGAGGAAATGGCCACGCTGTTCGTTGTCACCCCGCAAACCATCCGCCGCGACATCAATCAGCTCGCGGAAGCCAACCTGCTGCGTCGCTACCACGGTGGCGCCGCGTACGATTCCAGTGTCGAAAACACCGCGTATGCGATGCGCGCCGATCAGATGCGCGACGAAAAACAACGCATCGGCGAAGCCATCGCCGCACAAATCCCCGATCACGCCTCGCTGTTCATCAATATCGGTACCACCACCGAATCGATCGCCCGCGCCCTGCTCAATCACAGCCACCTGAAAATCATCACCAACAACCTGCACGTCGCCTCGATGCTCAGCGCCAAGGATGATTTCGATGTGCTGCTGACTGGCGGTAACGTGCGGCGTGACGGCGGTGTGGTCGGTCAGGCGAGTGTGGATTTCATCAATCAGTTCAAGGTCGATTTCGCACTGGTCGGGATCAGCGGGATCGATGAGGACGGCAGCCTGCTCGACTTCGATTATCAGGAAGTCCGGGTTTCTCAAGCGATCATCGCCAATGCGCGGCAGGTGATCCTGGCGGCGGACTCGAGCAAGTTCGGGCGTAACGCGATGATTCGACTGGGGCCGATCAGCCTGATCGATTGCCTGGTCACCGATCAGCAGCCGGTACCGGCGCTGGCGCAGTTGTTGAGTCAGCACAAGATTCGTCTGGAAGTCGTCTGATCCCTCTGCCTCGCTAACCGAACCGACGCCTTCGCGAGCAGGCTCGCTCCCACACTTGGAATGCATTGCAAAATGTGGGAGCGAGCCTGCTCGCGAAAACAATCGATTACACAACACACTTCTGCGCTCTCGCGCGCGTTCATGTTCGAAAATTTTCTTTTAATCGCCCTTCGATGAGTTTTTTCAATCGAACGCGACTGGCTGCGCGCGTGTTTATCGGCTACCATTTTCGCAAATGAACATTAATGTTCGATTTCCAAGACATAAAACCAAAAGAACCGAGGCCAGCCGATGTCCACCTCTACCTTGCGTACGCCCCCTCTCTCCGAGATCTATGACGTTGCCGTGATTGGCGGCGGGATCAACGGCGTAGGGATCGCAGCGGATGCCGCCGGTCGCGGTCTTTCGGTGTTCCTTTGCGAAAAAGACGACCTGGCCAGCCACACCTCGTCGGCCAGCAGCAAGCTGATCCACGGTGGCCTGCGCTATCTGGAGCATTACGAATTCCGTCTGGTGCGTGAAGCACTGGCTGAGCGCGAAGTGCTGCTGGCGAAAGCGCCGCACATCGTCAAACCGATGCGTTTCGTCCTGCCACACCGCCCGCACCTGCGTCCAGCGTGGATGATTCGTGCCGGCCTGTTCCTTTACGACAACCTCGGCAAGCGCGAAAAATTGCCGGGTTCGAAAAGCCTGAAGTTCGGCGCCGACAGCGCGCTGAAAAGCGAAATCAAGAAAGGCTTCGAATACTCCGACTGCTGGGTCGATGACGCCCGCCTCGTGGTCTTGAACGCCATGGCCGCCCGCGAAAAAGGTGCGCACGTGCATACCCAGACCCGCTGTGTCAGTGCCCGCCGCAGCAAAGGTTTGTGGCATCTGCATCTGGAGCGCGCCGACGGCAGTTTGTTTTCGATCACAGCCAAGGCTCTGGTCAACGCCGCTGGCCCATGGGTGGCCAAGTTCATCCGTGACGACCTGAAGATGGAATCGCCGTATGGCATCCGTCTGATTCAGGGCAGCCACATCATCGTGCCGAAACTGTATGAAGGCGAGCACGCGCACATTCTGCAAAACGAAGATCAACGCATCGTTTTCACCATTCCGTACCTGAACCATTTCACCCTGATCGGCACCACCGACCGCGAGTACACCGGCGACCCGGCGAAAGTGGCGATCACCGAAGGCGAAACCGATTACGTGCTGAAGGTTGTCAACGCTCACTTCAAGAAGCAGCTGAGCCGTGAAGACATCGTGCACAGCTACTCGGGCGTTCGCCCGCTGTGCAACGACGAATCCGACAACCCGTCGGCAGTGACTCGCGATTACACCCTGGCGCTGTCGGGCAGTGCTGAGGAAGCGCCGTTGCTGTCGGTGTTCGGTGGCAAGCTGACCACTTACCGCAAACTCGCCGAATCGGCGATGGCGCAACTGATGCCGTTCTTCACCCAAATGCGCCCGAGCTGGACTGCCACCGCCACCCTGCCCGGCGGCGAAGACATGACCACGCCAGAGGCGCTGAGCGCGCGAATTCGTGACAAGTTCGATTTCGTCCCGACTGAAATCGCCCGACGCTGGGCCGTCACCTACGGCAGCCGCACCTGGCGCATGCTCGAAGGCGTGGAAAGCCTGGCCGACATGGGTGAGCACATCGGCGGCGGGCTCTACACCCGCGAAGTCGATTACCTGTGCAGCGAAGAGTGGGCCACTACGGCGCACGACATCCTGTGGCGCCGCACCAAGCTAGGCTTGTTCACCACAGCGGAGGAACAGCAGAAGCTGTCGACGTATCTGGGCAAGGTTGAGCAGAACCGGAAGATCGAGGCGGCTTGATCTCACCGTTCAAACGAAAGCCCCTGAATCGAGAGATTCAGGGGCTTTTTCGTACCTGCGGCATTCGCCTGTTCCTTGTGAGAGTGAGCCCGCAAGGATTCATTCGGTTTTCCGAACGCGACTCCACAGTCGATTCGGTTAACCGGATCTCATCTTCAACAAATTACCGCCATAAAACTTTAATAACGTTATAAAACAATCGCTTAACTGACTTCGACTGCTCTGGCACGACTCATGCTCTACACTCTCTCGACGAATGCCTGCTGTGCCAACACCTTCAGGAGCCGTCAGGCATTCGAAGCACAAAAAGGGCCGACAAACTGGCTCCATAAAAAAAACAATGTCGAGGAAAATTTGATGCGCATCGTTCCCCATATCCTGGGCGCAGCCATTGCTGCCGCTCTGATCAGCACGCCAGTTTTCGCCGCCGAACTCACCGGCACCCTGAAGAAGATCAAAGAGTCCGGTGTCATCACCCTGGGCCACCGTGACGCCTCCATTCCGTTCTCCTACATCGCTGATGCGTCCGGCAAGCCGGTTGGCTACTCGCACGATATCCAGCTGAAGATCGTCGAAGCGATCAAGAAAGACCTCGACCTGCCGAACCTGCAAGTCAAATACAACCTCGTCACCTCGCAGACCCGTATCCCGCTGGTGCAGAACGGCACCGTGGACGTCGAGTGCGGTTCGACCACCAACAACGTCGAGCGTCAGCAGCAGGTCGACTTCTCCGTCGGCATCTTCGAAATCGGTACCCGTCTGCTGTCCAAGAAAGATTCCAAGTACAAGGATTTCGACGATCTGAAAGGCAAGAACGTCGTGACCACCGCCGGCACCACTTCCGAGCGCATTCTCAAGGCGATGAACGCCGACAAGCAGATGGGCATGAACGTCATCTCCGCCAAAGATCACGGCGAATCCTTCCAGATGCTGGAATCGGGCCGTGCCGTTGCGTTCATGATGGATGACGCGCTGCTGGCCGGCGAAGCCGCCAAGGCCAAGAAAGCCGCCGATTGGGAAGTGACCGGCACACCACAGTCGTACGAAATCTACGGCTGCATGATGCGCAAAGGTGACGAGCCGTTCAAAAAGGCTGTGGATGACGCGATCAAGGCCACCTACGCTTCGGGCGAAATCAACAAGATCTACGAGAAGTGGTTCATGCAGCCGATTCCGCCAAAAGGCCTGAACCTGAACTTCCCGATGAGCGACGAGCTCAAGACCCTGATCGCCAATCCGACCGACAAAGCGGCTGACGACAAGAAGTCCTGATTTTCTGACTAACCTTATCCCCTGAGGAGGCGCCTGCCTTTTCAGGGGATGGTCACTCCCTGCTGGCATTTTTCTGGAAACACTCGAACCGGTGGCTGTCGAGCCGATCGCGTGTGCCCGGTCTTTGAAAAAAGACTGGGGAGGGAACGGAGTTCCCCAGGCGGGCACTTGTACATCGATCGAATCGAGGGGAGACCCTAATGAATTACAACTGGGACTGGGGCGTGTTCTTCAAGTCCACCGGCGTGGGCAGCGAGACATATCTCGACTGGTTCATCTCCGGTCTGGGCTGGACCATTGCCATCGCCATCGTGGCGTGGATCATCGCCCTGCTGCTCGGCTCGCTGCTGGGCATCATGCGCACCGTGCCGAACCGCATCGTATCGGGCATTGCGACCTGCTACGTCGAGCTGTTCCGTAACGTGCCGCTGCTGGTGCAGCTGTTCATCTGGTACTTCCTGGTGCCCGATCTGCTGCCGCCGGATCTGCAGGAGTGGTACAAGCAGGACCTCAACCCGACTACTTCGGCCTACCTGAGCGTTGTCGTCTGCCTCGGTCTGTTCACCGCCGCCCGTGTCTGCGAGCAAGTGCGCACCGGTATCCAGGCGCTGCCTCGTGGCCAGGAATCCGCCGCCCGCGCGATGGGTTTCAAACTGCCACAGATCTACTGGAACGTGCTGCTGCCCCAGGCCTACCGGATCATCATTCCGCCGCTCACCTCGGAATTCCTCAACGTGTTCAAGAACTCCTCCGTGGCGTCCCTGATCGGTTTGATGGAATTGCTGGCGCAGACCAAACAGACCGCCGAGTTCTCGGCCAACCTGTTCGAAGCGTTCACCCTGGCAACGCTGATCTATTTCACCCTCAACATGAGCCTGATGCTGCTGATGCGCCTGGTCGAGAAGAAAGTCGCAGTGCCCGGCCTGATCTCCGTGGGGGGTAAATAATGGAATTCGATTTCAGTGGCATCGTCCCGGCCATTCCCGGTTTGTGGAACGGCATGGTGATGACCCTCAAACTGATGGCCATGGGCGTGATCGGCGGGATGATTCTCGGCACGATCCTCGCGCTGTGCCGTTTGTCGCACAACAAGCTGCTGTCGAGCATCGCTGGCGCCTACGTCAACTATTTCCGCTCGATTCCGCTGCTGCTGGTGATCACCTGGTTCTACCTGGCGGTGCCGTTCGTGCTGCGCTGGATCACCGGCGAAGACACGCCGATCGGTGCGTTTACCTCCTGCGTCGTGGCGTTCATGATGTTCGAAGCGGCGTACTTCTGCGAAATCGTCCGTGCCGGTGTGCAGTCGATTTCCAAGGGCCAGATGGGTGCCGCGCAAGCGCTGGGCATGAACTACGGGCAGATGATGCGCCTGATCATCCTGCCGCAGGCGTTCCGCAAGATGACCCCGCTGCTGCTGCAGCAGAGCATCATCCTGTTCCAGGACACCTCGCTGGTCTACACCGTGGGCCTGGTGGATTTCCTCAACGCCTCGCGCGCCAGCGGCGACATCATCGGCCGCTCCAATGAGTTCCTGATTTTCGCCGGTCTCGTGTACTTCATCATCAGCTTCGCCGCCTCGCGGTTGGTCAAGCGTCTGCAAAAAAGGTTCGCCGTATGATCTCTATCAAAAACATCAACAAGTGGTATGGGGACTTCCAGGTGCTGACTGATTGCAGCACCGAGGTCAAGAAAGGCGAAGTGATCGTGGTCTGCGGCCCGTCGGGTTCAGGCAAGTCGACGCTGATCAAGTGCGTCAACGCCCTGGAGCCGTTCCAGAAAGGTGACGTGGTGGTTGACGGTACGTCGATCGCTGACCCGAAAACCAACCTGCCGAAACTGCGTTCGCGCGTGGGCATGGTGTTCCAGCATTTCGAGCTGTTCCCGCACCTGACCATCACCGAAAACCTGACCATCGCGCAGATCAAGGTGCTCGGCCGCAGCAAGGAAGAGGCGACCAAAAAAGGTCTGCAACTGCTCGAGCGCGTAGGTTTGTCGGCGCACGCCCACAAGCATCCGGGGCAACTGTCCGGTGGTCAGCAACAGCGTGTGGCGATTGCCCGTGCGCTGGCGATGGACCCGATCGTCATGCTGTTCGACGAACCGACCTCGGCGCTCGACCCGGAAATGGTCAATGAAGTGCTCGACGTCATGGTGCAACTGGCGCACGAAGGCATGACCATGATGTGCGTGACCCACGAAATGGGCTTCGCCCGTAAAGTGGCGGACCGGGTGATCTTCATGGACCAGGGCAAGATCATCGAGGACTGCCCGAAAGAGGAATTCTTCGGCGACATCAGCGCCCGCTCCGAACGCGCGCAGCACTTCCTCGAGAAAATCCTGCAGCACTAAAAAACCACGCAGAACCCTGTGGTGTGGCGAGCTTCTGTGGCGAGGGGATTTATCCCCGTTCGGCTGCGAAGCAGTCGTCGAACCGTTAAATCCGGTTTGATCATGAAATGCCGGGGCCGCTTCGCAGCCCAACGGGGATAAATCCCCTCGCCACAGGGTTCACCTCAAACCAATGGTGATGCACAACAAGTGTTGTGGTTGACCCAAGGCATCTGTGATGAAATGCGACCCCACTCTTTATCGCGCTGCAGAGCCATCACTTGCCGTGAAGCCCCGTCTGATCCGTCATCTGTTCCTGCCGCCGCTGATCATCGCCCTGATGGTTGGGCTGGGTTTTATCGGCTTCTGGACCAGTGAACACTTCGGCATCCGCAGCCTCGGCGAGAACGGTCAGCGTCAGCTGGAACTGCACGCCCGCGCGGTCGAAAGCGAGATCAGCAAATACACCTACCTGCCCAGTCTGCTGGAACTCGAAACCAGTGTGCCGCAGTTGCTGGCCGACCCGACCCCGGAGCACCGGCAGACGGTCAACGATTACCTCGAAGGCCTGAACCGCCGCAGCCGCAGCCGCGCCATCTACGTCATGGACACCACCGGCCGGGTCATGGCCACCAGCAACTGGCGCGATGTCGACAGTTATCTGGGTGAGGACCTGTCCTTCCGCGCCTATTTCAAAGACGCCGTGCGCGGCCAGCCCGGGCGTTTCTATGGCATCGGCAGCACCAATGGCGAACCCGGTTACTACCTTGCCCACGGCCTCGAAGAGCACGGCAAGATCATCGGTGTCGCGGTGGTCAAGGTGCGTCTGGAAGCCATGGAAGAACGCTGGCAGCGCGCGCGTCTGGAGGCGTTCGTCAGCGATGAGAACGGCATCATCATTCTCTCCAGCGATCCGGCGAGGCGGCTGAAATCGGTGATCCCGCTCAGCGACGAGGTCAAGGAAAAACTCGCTCGCAGCCTGCAGTACTACTGGTTTCCACTCAACGAACTGCAACCGCTGGCCCGCGAGACACTGGCCGAAGGCGTGGAGAAACTGACCTTCCCGGCCAACAGCGAATTGCAGCCCGACGAAGACGACATCAGCTATCTGGCGCAAACCCGACTGCTGAGCGACACGCCGTGGAATTTCACCCTGCTCACGCCGTTGCAGGACCTGCGCCGCGAAGCGATCAACCAAGGCATTCTGGTGGCGGTAGCGTTCGCCCTGTTCGCCTTCCTACTGATTGCCTGGAACGAGCGGCGCAAAGTCCTCGCCACCCGCCTCGCCGCCCGCGAAGCGTTGCAGGAAGCCAACAGCCAACTCGAACGTCGGATTACCGAACGCACCGCCGATCTGCGCGCCAGCAACGAACGCCTGAAGAGTCAGATCCGCGAGCGCCGCCAGGCCGAAGAGACGTTGCGCCGCGCTCAGGATGAACTGGTGCAGGCCGGCAAACTCGCCGCCATCGGCCAGATGTCGACCAGCATTGCCCATGAACTGAACCAGCCGCTGGCGGCGATGCGCACGCTGTCGGGCAACACCGTGCGCTTTCTCGAGCGCGGCCAGCTCGACGTCGCCAGCACCAACCTCAAGACCATCAACGACCTGATCGACCGCATGGGCCGGATCACCGCCAGCCTGCGTTCGTTTGCCCGGCGCGGCGACAACAAGGGTCAGGCCAGTCTCGGCAAAGCCGTCGACGCCGCCTTGCAAGTGCTCGGCGCGCGCGTGGAAAACACCGCGCTGCAGATTCACCGGCAGTTTGCCGATGTGCAATTGCTGATCGATCAGACCCGCCTCGAACAGATCCTCGTCAACCTGATCGGCAACGCCCTCGACGCCATGCACGCGCAACCGCAGCCGCAGCTGTGGCTGGAGGGTGAAGAATTCAACGGCAAGTATCGCTTGCGGGTGCGCGACAATGGCCACGGCATCGACGCCGAAGCGCGCAAGCATCTGTTCGAACCGTTCTTCACCACCAAGCCCGGCGAGCAAGGCCTGGGACTGGGCCTGACCCTGTCCGCCAGCCTCGCCGCCGCTACCGGCGGGCACCTGGGTGTCGAACACCCGGCCGGCGGTGGCACCACTTTCGTCCTCAGTTTACCGTTGGTAAGCCCTACTCCTGCCGAGCCAATATGAACCACGAACTCAGTGTGTTGATTGTCGAAGACGACCCCCATGTGCTGCTCGGCTGCCAACAGGCGCTGACCCTCGAAGACATTCCGTGCATCGGCGTCGGCAGTGCCGAAGAAGCACTGGCGCAGGTCGGCGACAACTTTGCCGGCATCGTCATCAGCGACATCCGCCTGCCGGGCATCGATGGCCTGGAATTGCTCACCCGCCTCAAGCAGCGTGATCGCAGCCTGCCGGTGGTGCTGATCACCGGCCACGGCGACATTTCCATGGCCGTCGGCGCGATGCAGAAAGGCGCTTACGACTTCATGGAAAAACCGTTTTCGCCGGAGCGTCTGGTAGACGTCGCGCGACGGGCGCTGGAGCAACGCAGCCTCGCCCGTGAGGTTTCCTCGTTGCGTCGGCAACTGGCTGAACGCGACTCCCTTGAAGGGCGGATCATCGGCCGTTCACCAGCGATGCAGAACCTGCGCGAACTGATTGCCAACGTCGCCGACACTTCGGCCAACGTCTTGATCGAAGGCGAGACCGGCACCGGCAAGGAACTGGTCGCCCGTTGCCTGCACGATTTCAGTCGGCGCCACAGCAAACAGTTCGTCGCGCTGAACTGCGGCGGCCTGCCGGAAAACCTCTTTGAAAGCGAGATCTTCGGCCACGAAGCCAACGCCTTCACTGGCGCCGGCAAACGCCGCATCGGCAAGATCGAGCACGCCGACGGCGGTACGCTGTTCCTCGACGAAGTGGAAAGCATGCCGCTGCCGTTGCAGATCAAACTGCTGCGCGTATTGCAGGAACGCACCCTCGAACGCCTCGGTTCGAACCAGAGCGTGGCAGTGGATTGCCGGGTGATCGCAGCGACCAAGTCCGACCTCGATGAGTCGAGCAAGGCCGGCGAGTTTCGCAGCGACTTGTACTACCGCCTCAACGTCGTGACCCTGGAATTGCCACCGCTGCGCGAACGCCGCGAAGACATCCTGCAACTGTTCGAGCATTTCACCCAGCAGTCGGCGCTGCGCTTCGACCGCGCGCTGCCGGAGCTGGATAACCAGACCCTGTCGAACCTGATGAGCCACGACTGGCCGGGCAACGTGCGCGAACTGCGCAACGTCGCCGAACGCTTCGCCCTCGGCCTGCCGGCCTTCAAGAAATCCGGGGCCAGCGCCGGCCAGGGTCTGGCGTTTGCCGAAGCGGTGGAAGCGTTCGAGCGCAATCTGCTGGTCGACGCCTTGCAACGCAGCGGCGGCAACCTGACCCAGGCCAGCCAGGAACTGGGCATGGCCAAGACCACGCTGTTCGACAAAGTCAAAAAGTACGGGCTGAGCCACTGATGGATCTGATTCTCAAAGCCGCTATCGGCGCCGCAGTGGTGCTGATCCTCGCGGCACTGTCCAAGACCAGAAATTACTACATCGCTGGGCTGGTACCGCTGTTCCCGACCTTTGCCCTGATTGCGCACTACATCGTCGGCAAGGGCCGCTCGGTCGACGACCTGAAGACCACGATCGTGTTTGGGATGTGGTCGATCATTCCCTACTTCGTCTATCTGGCGACGTTGTACGTGATGGTCGACCGCATGCGCCTGGAAGCGTCACTGGCGGTGGCGGCGGTGGCCTGGTTGATAGCGGCGACGGTGCTGGTCAGCGTGTGGGTCCGGCTGCATGCCTGAACCCACGCGCATCTGCCTCTAGCGACCGTAGACTCGGGCCAGTTGCGCGGACGACAAGGCATCCTCGAACGGCACCGGCACTGACTTCACCGCACCGTAGAGATTGCGGTAGCGCCAGTAGTTGCCGTTCTGCGCCAGTTGATAACCGCGCTCGACCACGCGCTGGCCGTCGAGCACGTAACGCAGGGTTTCCTGCGCGGCGGGCGGTGGCGTCGGTTGCATCAGATCGGCACTCAATACGCGCATGGATTCATCAATGCATTCATCCAGCACGGCGGTGACCTTGGCCAGTTCAAGGGCGCCGTCATCAATGCATTGCTTGCCGCAACGACGTATCGGCTGACTGGCCACTTCGATGCGCATGCGGTACAGCGGCGAGCCGGCGATATCCTGCAATTGCACCTGATTGACCAGCACGAAACTGCCGCGATCGGGCGTCAGCATCAGCTTCGGTTCGATCAGCAAGCGTGCCGTGACCGCACCTGCCCCCTGCTTGAATCCGGACACCTGCGACGCCGCCTGAAAACGCTGTTGCAAGCGCTCCTGCAACGGCACGCCAGCAAGCAGGTCGGCCAGCGGCCGCGATTCGTTCAGCGCGGCTTTTTCGGCATCGCGCTGTAACGTACCGGAACCCATTTGCGTGTTGATCAGGCTGGCCACCAGAATCCCCGCCAACCCGGCGCCCGCGCCGGAGCTCGACACCAGTGTGTAGCTGGAATTGGCCGCGTTCACCGCCGCCTTGCTGTCGATCACCGTGCTGGCGCCGACGAATTCCGCCGGCAGTTGCACGTCGACCTTCAGCCCGTGTGCCTGCACATAGCTCATGGCGGCCTGATCCTTGAAACCGGCCTCGGGTGCCGGTTTCTGCGCACAGCCAGGCAACGCCAGCAGCGAGATCGCCGCGAAGGTCAGCGCCAGACGTTTCATTGCGCGAACGGGGCGATCATTTGCTGACGGCTGTTATCCATCGCCTGATAAAACGCGTTGGACAGGTTGGTGTAGGACGGCTCGTCCCACTCGCCTTGCGCGGCTTGCACAGCGGCGAATGGCTGGTACCACAAGAGTTTGTTGTCCGACAGATCGATCACCATGCCCTGGCCGCCGACCTGGGCCATCGGCACGCTGGTGGGCACGATGCTGTAGTAGCTGCGGGTGGCACCGGTGGCATAAATCGACACCAGCAATAGACGGTCGATGCCGTGGGCAGCTTTCATCGGCGACAGGTCCTTGGTCATGTAGCCCTCGCGGAAATCGACTTCCTTGAAGGTCTTCAGATCGACCTTTTCATCAATGCGCTTGGCCTTGTAGCCCTTGGCTTGCAGCTTGGCGACGATGGCGTCGGGCAGGGTTTCCAGATCGCGCACCTGCCAGGTCTCGACATTGGCGCTGAGCTTGCTGTTGACGCCGGCATTGATGGCGTAATCGAGGATGCCCTGATTGCCGGTCAGCGCCAGCACCGGCGACGGTACGACGGTAATGGCCACACCGATGGTCGGCTCTTTGGCATCCCAGAACTGTTTGTCCAGGGCCACGGGCGGTTGCACATGAGCGCAGCCGGTGAGAGTCAGTACGGCGAGCAGAGCCAGCGCGGCCCATTGACGTGTAGCGCGAAAAATCATGGATCAAGTCCCTATGTCTGAAAACGTTCCTGCGCCTTATCGGCAACAACGCGGCAAACAATAGTGGCACATTGATATTTTTTTGGCGACAGGATGCTGGCACTGTTACAGCAGATTGTTCGGCGCCGCCGGATCGACCTGCGCCCAATGCGAAGTATCCTCGCGATGCGCCTGCAGATACGGCAGCACCGCCGCCAGCAACGGTTCCTTGAACGCTTCCTGAAAACGATGCGCCAGCCCCGGAATCAGTTTCAACTGACTGCCCTGAATGTGCGCCGCCAGATGTACGCCGTGCATCACCGGCAGCAGCGGATCTGCCGTGCCATGCACCACCAAGGTCGGCACTCGCAGTTGATTGAGCAAAGCCACGCGACTGGGTTCGGCAAGTATCGCCATGATCTGCCGTTTGACGCCTTCGGGGTTGAACGCGCGGTCGTAGGACGCCGCCGCCTGTTGCAACAGCGCTTGGCGATCATCGTTTACCGCCGGGCTACCGAGTGCCGCGAGCAGATCGGCCTGTTGCTCCAGCGCCACTTCACGGTTCGGCGCACCCCGCCGCGAGAGCAACTGCACCAGCGCCGCACTCGGCGCCGGCAGGCCTTCAGCGCCGGAAGTGGTCATGATCAGCGTCAGGCTTTCCACCCGCTGCGGCGCCATCGCCGCCATGTGCTGGGCGATCATTCCGCCCATGCTCGCGCCGAGCACGTGGAATTGCTCGACCTTCAGCGCGGTCATCAAACCCAGCGCATCTTCGGCCATGTCAGTCAGGCTGTAAGGGGCCGAGACCGGCAGACCGAGTTTGTAACGCAGCACTTCGAAGGTCAGATTGGCCTCGATCGGCGCCTGCCGCCAGGTCGACAGGCCGACGTCGCGGTTGTCGTAGCGGATCACCCGGAAACCCTGCTGGCACAAAGCGACAACCACTTCATCCGGCCAGTGAATCAACTGCCCACCCAGGCCCATGACCAGCAACAGCGCCGGGTCTGATGCGCGGCCGATACTTTGATAGGCAAGACTGACCTGCGCCAGCTCGGCGTGCTCGGTCGGCACGTTGACATCGCAGCGTCCGGCTGCAAACGAGCCGGCCCCGAACAAAAGCGCGGCCAACGCGGCCGCGACTGAAAACAATCTCTTGAACATGAAAAACACCAAAACGCAGCACCCCAGTAGAGCGCGAGTCTGATGAAGTTCGTGCGAGCGCGCTGCCACAGTTGCATGACAGTTTGATGAAGAGTGCCGAGCGGTCGGCTGTCGATTGCATCGCCGGATCCTGGCCGGCAGATCGACAAAGCGTGCTTCATGAGACAAACTCACCTTCCACGCATTCGTCACAAGTTTTCTTCATGGAGCCCGCCGGTGCTTGAAATCCGACATCTGAAAACCCTGCATGCCCTGCGCGAGGCCGACAGCCTGGTCGACGCCGCCGACCGTTTGCATCTGACACAGTCAGCACTGTCGCACCAATTCAAAGAGCTGGAAGAGCGCATGGGCATGCAATTGTTCGTGCGCAAGACCAAACCGGTGCGCTTCACCAGCGCCGGTCTGCGCCTGCTGCAACTGGCCGACGCCACTCTGCCGCTGTTGCGTGCTGCGGAACGGGACATTGGTCGGCTGGCCGGTGGCACCGCCGGGCGTCTGCACATGGCGATCGAATGCCACAGCTGCTTCCAGTGGCTGATGCCGACCATCGACCAGTTCCGCGATGCCTGGCCGGAAGTCGAGCTGGACCTGGCTTCGGGTTTCGCTTTCGCCCCGCTGCCGGCACTGGCCCGTGGCGATCTGGATCTGGTGGTGACCTCCGATCCGCTGGAAATTGCCGGCATCACTTACGTGCCGCTGTTCACTTACGAAGCCATGCTCGCGGTGGCCAATCAGCATGCGCTGGCGAGCAAGCCGTACATCGTTCCCGAAGACTTGCTGACGGAAACGCTGATCACCTACCCGGTGGAACGCGATCGCCTGGACATCTTCACCCGCTTCCTCGAACCGGCCGACATTGAACCGGCGCAGGTGCGCACGTCGGAACTGACGGTGATGATGATGCAACTGGTCGCCAGCGGCCGTGGCGTCTGCGGCATGCCGCACTGGGCGCTGCATGAATACAGCTCGCGCGGTTATGTGAAGGGCAAACGGTTGGGTGAAAAGGGCTTGTTCGCGACACTGTACGCGGCGATTCGCACCGACATGCTCGACGCGCCGTACATGCGCGATTTCCTCCTGACCGCTAAGGACACCTCGTTTTCGACCCTCGATGGTGTCAGCGCCGTACGCTGATTTTTCCGAGCAAGAGTTCCCCCTGTGGGAGCGAGCCTGCTCGCGAAAGCGGTGGATGATTCAGCGATGATGTCGGCTGGACGGACGCCTTCGCGAGCAGGCTCGCTCCCACAAGGATTGTCGTGGTGGGTCAGAGCTGGCGCCACATGTGGATCTTGTCGAAGTAGTCTTCGCCCACCCGCACCGCCAGCGGTTCGAGGCCGTACTGAATGAAGCCGCAACGCTGGTACAACTGAAAAGCCGCGTCATTGCCGGCGGTGACGGTGAGCTGCAGCAGTTTCAGCGCCGGATGCTTTTGCGCCTCGGACAGAGCCGCTTGGACCAGATCAAACCCTAGACCCTTGCGACGAAAATCCGCCGAGACATACATGCCGAACAGCGTGGCCTTGTGGCGCGCCTTCTCGCGCGGTTCGAACGCCAGGCCGACAATCCCGGCCAACGTCCCGGCATCGAATGCCCCCAGCACCACATCGAGTTTGCTGGTCAGGCGCCCTTCCCACCAACTCAATGGCATCACCGCGCGTTCGCGCACGCTGGAGGTGAACGCTTGCGGATGCCGGTCATAGGCTTCAAGCATCAGTTCGCGGTAAGCCAGGGCATGGCTGGCATCCAGCCGTTCGATCCACACCTCAGGCGGTCCGGCGTTGTTCGAGCATCAGCCGTACGGCGAGGCCGCCGAGCACCAGGCCCATGAAATAACGCTGCATCGCCAACCACGTCGGATTGCGCACGAACCACGAGGCAATGCCTGCGGCGAACAGCGCGATCAACAGATTGACGCTGAAGCTGACGCTGATCTGCGTCAGGCCGAGGATGATGCTTTGGGTGAACACCGAGCCGTGCTCAGGGCTGATGAACTGCGGAAACACCGACAGATAGAACACGGCGATTTTCGGGTTCAGCGCACTGGTGAGAAAGCCCATGGTGATCAATTTGCGCGACGAGTCCGGCGGCAATTGCTGCGCTTCGAACGGCGAACGTGCGCCGGGTTTCAGCGCTTGCCAGGCCAGCCACAGCAGGTACAACGCGCCGGCCCATTTCAACACTTCATAAGCCATCGGCACGGCGAGAAACACCGCCGTCAAACCCGCCGCCGCGGCGAACATATGCACGAAGAACCCGCCGACCACGCCAAGCAACGAAGTCACTCCGGCGCGGCGCCCCTGACAGATCGACCGCGAGATCAGATAGATCATGTTCGGCCCCGGCGTCAGCACCATCAGCAATGCGGCGGCGGCAAATATCAGCAAGTCTTGCAGCGGGATCATGGCGGAGTCCTTTGCGGGAATGATCAGGCGAGTGCAGTCAATGAACGGCGATAGAACGGCAGGATGTGTTCGCGTGTCAATGGCGCCAGCTCGAGCGCCGGATCAGTAGCCGGATCGACCCAGATGACTTCCTCGATTTCCGCCGCCGGACACACGTCAGTATCGATGGTCAGTTGAAATATTTCCGCATGGACAATGAAGCCCGGCTCGTTGGCGGCGGGGGCGGAAAAGCTGTTGAGGAAAATCGCCTGCGCCGGGTCGATCTGCAGCCCGAGTTCTTCTTCCAGCTCACGGGCCAATGCGTGCACTGGCAACTCGTGGGCTTCGATCTTGCCACCCGGTTGCATGAACGCCGTGGTGCCGCGCTTGCGCACCAGCAGAGTCTGGCCTTGCGGGTTGAGCAGCAGCGCAGCGGCGATATGAATGGTCGACATAAAGGAATCCCTTGGCGCAAAAGCGCCAAGGATCCCATGCCCGTCAGAGGGAAGCCAAGCCACGAAGCTCAGGTCGCTTCCTGAAAATCCAGTTCCGGCGGCTGACGGCGGAAACCACCCGTCAGCACGGCGAGATACACCACACCAATCGCCAGCCAGCTCAGCCCCAGCCACACCGCCAGATGATCAAGGCTGACCATCAGCCACAGGTCGGCGACCAGACCGATCAGCGGGCAGAGCAGAAACAGCAGCAGCTCGCGCGGGCCTTTTTTCTCGCCGCCGATCCAGTAGTGGAAGATCACCGACAGGTTGACCAGGCTGAACGCCAGGAACGCGCCGAAGTTGATGAACGAGGTCGAGGTGGTAACGTCGAGTTTCAGCGCCAGCAACGCCACCGCCGCGCACAACAGAATGCTGTTGACCGGGGTGCCGAAACGCGCGTGCAAGGTGCCGAAAAACGACTTCGGCAAGACGCCGTCGCGGCCCATGGCGAACAACAGTCGCGAACCACTTGCCTGGGCCGACAGCCCCGAGGCGAACTGGCCGACGATCAGGCCGATCAGGAAGATCGACACGAACAGGTCGCCACCGATATTGCGCGCAATTTCATAGGCTGCCGAGTCGACGCTGTCGAACTGGAACGATGGATGAGCGATCTGCACGAAGTACGAAACGCCGACGAAGATCAGGCCGCCAATCAGGGTGATCAGCATGATCGCCCGGGGAATGGTGCGGCGTGGATCGCGGGTCTCTTCGGTCAGGGTGCTCACAGCGTCAAAGCCAAGGAATGAATAGCAGGCAATCGCCGCGCCGCTCATGATCAGCGGCATCTGCATGTCGCCGTTGAAGAAAGGTTTGATCGACCACAGCGGCGTGCTCGCATCGCCGCCGATGTAGTGCACGCACAGCGCAACGAAGGCAATCAATACGAGGAACTGCACCAGCATCAGCAAGGCGTTGATGCCGTTGGCCAGTTTCAGCCCGACGATGTTGATCGCACTGGTGATGCCGATGAACGCCAGCACCCAGATCCACTGCGGGATCGACGGGAACGCCGAGGCCAGATAAGCGGCGCCGATCAGCCAGATGGCCATGGGCAGGAACAGGTAATCGAGCAACACCGCCCAGCCGGCAATGAAACCGAGTTTCGGGCTGATTGCCTTGCGCACGTAGCTGTAAGCCGAACCGGCCACCGGAAAGGCAGCGGCCATGCGCCCGTAACTCATGGCGGTGAAGAACATCGCCACCAGCGCCGTCAGGTAGGCGGCCGGCACCATGCCGGCGGTGGACTGGGCGAGGATGCCGAAAGTGCCGAGGACAATGATCGGCGTCATGTAGGCGATGCCGAACAGCACCACCGACCCTAGCGAAAGGGTGCGTTGCAAACGAGCCATGGGCGACTTACTCCGAATGTTATTGGATTTATGGCAGAGCCGGGTTCGGCAAAAATTTCGGGTGTGGCTGATCGTTCCCACGCTCTGCGTGGGAATGCCTCAATGGACGCTCTGCGTCCGCTCTTGGGACGCGGAGCGTCCCGGGCTGCGTTCCCACGCAGAGCGTGGGAACGATCAGGTACAGCAGGTCAAGGAATCAGCAGCTCGCGCAGACCAGAAGCCTGCTCCACCACCTCCCCCGGCAACTTCAAACGCTGATCATCCAGATAGCGATAATCCTTGCGCGCAATCTCCAGTTGCGTGAAATCCAGCTCGACACTGAACCGCCCTTCTTCGCGTCCGGCCTCGAACAGCAGCGCACCCAACGGATCGACCAGCGCGCTGCCGCCGGCAAACACCAGGCCGTCATCCCCTGCATCAACGCGATTGACCATCAGCGCAAACGCCTGGTTTTCCTGGGCGCGGGCCATGATCGCGGTGCGGTGGGTCGGGCCGTACGGGTCCATGTTGCCGTTGGTGACGATGAGCAATTCCGCACCCAGTTGCGCCAGGGCGCGGGCGGTTTCCGGGAACTCGATGTCGTAGCAGACCAACAGGCCCACGCGCACACCGTTCCACACGCAGGTGGCGTAACGGTCGCCGGCTTCGAACACGCCGCGATCCGAAGCCCACAGATGGGTCTTGCGGTATTTCAGGGCGATGCCTTCGGGTGTGATCAGCAGCGTGGTGTTGTAGAAGCGGCCGTTGTCGTTCTCGGCCATGCCGATCACCACAGCGATGTCACGCTCACGCGCTGCTGCGAGCACGGCGCTGACGGTCGGGCCGTCGAGCGGTTCGGCGATCTGCGCCACGGTTTCGGCGTTGGGGAAGCCCATCAGGTGGGTTTCCGGGAACACGATCATCTGCGTGTCGGCCGCGCAGGCAGCAATCGCCGCCAGTGCGCGTTGCAGGTTGTAAGCCGTGTCGTTGTCACGGCCCGCCAGTTGGGCGAGTTCGACTTTCATGGTTATCCCTTGTTATGTGGCCCGGCCCGGAAAGATTGCCCGGTGCCTGTCTGTGGGCCAGTATGCGCAGCAAGCAACCGGCCAGGGAATCACGCGGCCGGGGTAACCCGATAGGGGTAGATCGATGACACTTTCGTTGAATGACATCACTTGGCACCGCGCCGTCGGGCAATTGATCGACGCGCTCGACAAGCCGAATTTCTGGGCGCAACTGGTGCGCCTGCTAGAGCAGTACGTGGCGTTCGATAGCTGGGTGGTGCTGCTGTTCAGCGCCGATCAGCATCCGCAAGTCTTCGCCGAATGCCCCGGCGAGGACGGCAGCCCGGACCCGCTGTTCCAGGATTACCTGCGCGGGCTGTATCTGCTCGATCCGTTCTACATCGCCTGCCGCGAGCACTCGCGCACCGGCCTGTATCGCCTCTCGGAAGTCGCGCCGGAGCATTTCGAGCTGACCGAGTACTACCAGCGATACTTTCGTCTGAATGTGGTGGCCGACGAAATCCAGTTCAATTGCCAGCTCGAAGGCGAGCGCACGCTGTGCCTGTCGCTGGGCAGTGAAAAACGTTTCACTGGTGAACAGATCGCTTTGCTGTCTTTGATTCAACCGTGGGTGCTGGGTCTGTTGCGCCAGCGCTTGCCATACGAGATCAACGAAACCGTGGCCCTCGCCGTCGCACCTGCGCAGGCAGACTGGCGGGTGCAACTGGAAGCCTCGGTGCAACAGCTCAAGGGCGCTCAATTGACCGCGCGGGAACTGGACGTCGGGCGTTTGATGCTCAGCGGTTGTTCCAGTAAGGAAATCGCCCGCAAGCTGGAAATCTCCGTGGAAACCGTGAAAGTCCATAAGAAACACATGTACAGCAAGCTGGGGATCAAATCCCAGTCCGAGCTGTTTTCGATTTTTCTGCAGGCGCAGAACGCCTGAAACAGTGTGCTTAACGCTTTTTGTGGGAGCGAGCCTGCTCGCGAAGAGGCCCGCATGGCCGACATCAAGGTTGGCTGGTCCGCCGTCTTCGCGAGCAGGCTCGCTCCCACAGAAATGCGTGCCGTTGCACAAAATTGAGTCCGAACCAAGGAAACCGTATGAGCCTGTCTTTGCTGAGCCGCTACGCCTTCTTTGCCGTCTGCGTGATTTTCACCCTCGCCAGCCTGCCCTTTCTCGAACATGACTGGCTGTGGCCGATCACTGCCGTCACTGGGGTGCTGAGCCTGCTCGGCGTGTTCGACTTGTTGCAGACGCGCCATGCAGTGCGCCGCAATTATCCGATTCTGGGCAACATCCGTTATCTGGTCGAAGGCATCCGCCCGGAGATTCGTCAATATCTACTCGAATCCGACAGCGACGCCCTGCCCTTTTCCCGCGCCCAGCGTTCGCTGGTGTACTCGCGAGCGAAAAACGAAACCGCCGACAAACCGTTCGGCACGCTGATCGACGTCTACCAGTCCGGCTTCGAATTCATCGGCCACTCGATGCGCCCGGCGCCGTTGAGTGACCCGAACGGTTTCCGCGTCACTGTCGGCGGGCCGCAGTGCACGCAGCCCTACTCGGCGTCGATCTTCAATATTTCGGCAATGAGCTTCGGCTCGCTCAGCGCCAACGCCATTCGCGCCTTGAACCAGGGCGCGAAACTCGGCAACTTTGCCCACGACACCGGTGAAGGCAGCATCAGCCCGTATCACCGCGAACACGGCGGCGATCTGACCTGGGAGCTGGGCAGCGGCTACTTCGGCTGCCGCACCAGCGACGGCCGTTTCGACCCGGAGCGCTTCGCCGTACAGGCACAGAATCCGCAAGTGCGCATGATTGAAATCAAGATGAGCCAGGGCGCCAAACCCGGCCACGGCGGCATCCTGCCCAAGCACAAGGTCACCAAAGAAATCGCAGAGACCCGCGGCATCCTGATGGGCGAAGACTGCGTTTCGCCGTCGCGCCACAGTGCGTTTTCCACGCCGATCGAAATGATGCAGTTCATCCAGCAACTGCGCGAACTGTCCGGTGGCAAGCCGGTGGGCTTCAAGTTCTGCCTCGGCCATCCGTGGGAATTCATGGGCATTGCCAAGGCCATGCTGGAAACCGGCATTCTTCCCGACTTCATCGTCGTCGATGGCAAGGAAGGCGGCACTGGCGCAGCGCCTGTGGAGTTCACCGACCACATCGGCGTGCCGATGCGCGAAGGCCTGTTGTTCGTGCACAACACGCTGGTCGGCCTGAACCTGCGCGACAAGATCAAACTCGGTGCCAGCGGCAAGATCGTCAGCGCCTTCGACATCGCCAGCGTGCTGGCCATCGGCGCCGACTGGGCCAACTCGGCGCGCGGCTTCATGTTCGCCATCGGCTGCATCCAGTCGCAGTCGTGCCACACCAACAAATGCCCGACCGGCGTCGCCACCCAGGACGCCCTGCGCCAACGCGCTCTGGTGGTGCCGGACAAGGCCCAGCGCGTCTACAACTTCCATCGCAGCACGCTCAAAGCGCTGGCGGAGATGCTCGCTGCCGCCGGGCTCGATCATCCATCGCAACTGTCGGCCAAGCATCTGGTGCGTCGCATGTCGGCAACCGAGATCAAACTGTTCTCGCAGCTGCATGTGTTTCTGAAACCGGGGGAATTGCTTACTGGCGAAGTGAATGGCGAGTTCTATTCGCGGATGTGGCAGATGGCACGGGCGGACAGTTTTGAGCCGCAGGAAGTGGTAGCGGCGTAAGACTGGCGATCAGCTCGCTCGAACCAAAAAAGCCCCGATCTTGCGACCGGGGCTTTGTTTTTTTCAGCGGCTGGAACTTACGAAATCGAACGCACCGCGTCTTGCGAAACCTGGTTCGGCTGCAACTTGAACACGTAAAACAACACCGTCAGCAACACCAGAAACGCCGGCCCGACATACAGCGCCACGCGGGTATCCGGGAAGTACGCCATCAGGCCGACCACCAGTACCAGAAACGCCAAGGCGAAATACGAACTGACCGGGTACAGCCACATTTTGTACTTGAGCCCGGCACGTTCGCTGGCGCTCAGGCCTTTGCGGAATTTCAGCTGGGCGAGGAGGATCATCACCCAGGTCCAGATCGCACCGAAGGTGGCAATCGAGGTGACCCAGACGAAGACCTTTTCCGGCACCAGATAGTTGAGCATTACGCCCAGCAGCAACACCGCGATCGACAGCAACAGTGCCCGACGCGGCACGCCGTTGTTCGAGGTCTTGGCGAAACCGGCCGGGGCCTGGCCGTTCTGCGCCAGGCTGTAGAGCATGCGCCCGGTGCTGAAGATGCCGCCGTTGCACGACGACAGCGCCGCAGTAATCACCACGAAATTGATGATGCCGGCGGCGGTCTTGATGCCCAGACGCTCGAAGGTCATCACGAACGGGCTGCCCTGGGTGCCGATTTCGTTCCACGGGTAGATCGACAGAATCACGAACAGCGCGCCGACGTAGAACAGCAGAATCCGCCAGAACACCGAGCCGATTGCGTCAGGAATGGTCTTTTGCGGATTCTTCGCTTCACCGGCGGTCAGGCCGATCATCTCGACACCGAGGTAGGCGAACATGACCATTTGCAGCGACATCAGCACACCGGTCACGCCGTTGGGCATGAAACCGCCGTGGGCCCACAGGTTGGAAATGCCCAGCGCCACGCCGTCATTGCCGAAACCGAAGGCGATGATGCCGATGCCGCCGATGACCATGGCAATGATGGTGACAATCTTGATCAGGGCGAACCAGAATTCGAATTCGCCGAAGGCTTTCACCGCGATCAGGTTGATCGAGCCCATGCTGATCAACGCCGCCAGGGCCCAGATCCAGCGCGGCACATCCGGGAACCAGATACCCATGTACACCGCCACCGCAGTGATTTCCGCGACGCAGGTGACCAGCCACAGAAACCAGTAATTCCAACCGGTGAGAAAGCCTGCCAGCGGACCGAGATAGTCCTGCGCGTAGCGGCTGAACGAACCGGCCACCGGGTTATGCACGGCCATTTCGCCGAGTGCGCGCATGATCACCAGGATCGCCAGACCACCAAGGATGTAGGAAAGCATGATCGCCGGGCCGGCCATCTGGATGGCTTTGGCCGAACCGAGAAACAGACCGACGCCGATACAGGCACCGAGTGCCATCAGGCGGATATGCCGTTCGCCGAGTTCACGTTTGAGCGGACCGCCCGAAGCGGTGTCGTCGTGCGGCAGAGGATTGCCAACTGGCATAGGGGTACAACCTCGTCTTGTTATTGGATATGACCACCGGGTTTCGAAGCGTCGGCCGATAGGCCTTGGCTGGGCAGGAAACCGCGTCTGCTTCATGGGCTGACGCGTCTTGCAGGGCGGGCCTGAAAGATCAGCGGGGCGTGCAGTATAAAAAGCTCAGGGCAGGATTTTTCACTCTAAAAGTCACAACATTCAGCGACAACTCTCGGCAATAGTGGGTTCCTCGGAGAGGCATTACCTGCATTACGTAGGAAAAGTCGCCACTGAAAAAGCCGCGAAGTATTGCACAGCGATGGTGCAGCGTCATGTTTCAGCTCTGGGGCATTTGATCCACTGTGTGATGTCTCGCCTCGCTTGATCACGGATAAATCGCCCTACGGATTCAGAAATTTCGTTCAACAGTTGCAGCGCCGACCGGGGCGGCCAACCACTAACCTTTGAAAAAGCCAGGAGCACATGCAAGGAAGCTCACATGCCAGTCCGCCCCAATTCCCACCGTCTGCGCCAAGGTCGTTTCTCGGAAAACGGTCGTGCCTATTTCATCACCTCCGTCATCCACGAACGCCAGCCCGTATTTGCAGATTGGCAGGCCGGCCGATTACTGGTTGCCGAACTGCGCCGGGCTCATGAGCAAGGAGTCGCGCAATCCATCGCCTGGGTTGTCATGCCTGACCACTTTCATTGGCTGATGCAATTGCAACGAGGCTCACTTGGCGAAGTCATCGGCGGTGTAAAGGCTCGCTGTACGCATGCGGTTAACAGAAAAACCGGACGTCACGGACCGCTGTGGCAAACCGGCTACCACGACCGTGCGATCCGTGACGGCGAGGACCTGGAGCCCTTTGCCCGCTACATCATCAATAATCCTTTGCGAGCCGGGCTGGTCGATAACCTCGGTGACTACCCGCTTTGGGATGCCTGCTGGCTCTGAGCGCCATAGTTCTATGGAATAGGTGTATCTATTGTGGCGAGGGGATTCATCCCCGCTCGGCTGCGAAGCAGGCGCAACTTGCTGACATGCGGTGTGCCTGCATAAACCGTGGAGGCAGGTTTCGGGGCTGCTTTGCAGCCCAACGGG
>NZ_CEEDDH010000022.1:0-18083 GCF_979253165.1 Pseudomonas sp. AC083 | reverse complement strand
GATGAATCCCCTCGCCACAGGGAGTCCATTGCTCACCCAGACACATCATGGGGATTTGAACAACATCCTTGTGGCGAGGGGATTTATCCCCGCTCGGCTGCGCAGCAGTCGCCATTTGCTCACATGCGGTGGGCCTGTAGAAACCGTGCTGGCAGGTTTTGGGGCTGCTTTGCAGCCCAGCGGGGATCAATCCCCTCGCCACAGGGAGTTCCTGCATGACTGATAAATCTGCTGGCCACAGGGAATCCATTGCTCGCACAGACAACATCCCGGGATGTGCACAGCCTAGTTGTGGCTAGGGGATTTATCCCCGCTCGGCTGCGAAGCAGTCGCAACTTGCTCACATGCGGTGTGCCTGTAGAAACCGTGGTGGCAGGTTTTGGGGCTGCTTTGCAGCCCAGCGGGGATGAATCCCCTCGCCACAGGGAGTCCATTGCTCACCCAGACACATCATGGGGATTTGAACAACATCCTTGTGGCGACGGGATTTATCCCCGCTCGGCTGCGCAGCAGTCGCCATTTGCTCACATGCGGTGGGCCTGTAGAAACCGTGGTGGCAGGTTTTGGGGCCGCTTCGCAGCCCAGCGGGGATGAATCCCCTCGCCACAGGGAGTTCCCGCTCGGCTGCGCAGCAGTCGCTATTTGCTCACATGCGGTGGGCCTGTAGAAACTGTGGTGGCAGGTTTTGGGGCTGCTTTGCAGCCCAACGGGGATAAATCCCCTCGCCACGGGAGTTCCCGCAAGACTGATAAATCTGCTGGCCACAGGGAGTCCATTGCTCACACAGACACATCCTTGGAATGTGAACAGCATCTTTGTGGCGAGGGGATTTATCCCCGCTCGGCTGCGCAGCAGTCGCCATTTGCTCACACGCGGTGTGCCTGTAGAAACTGTGGTGACAGGTTTTGGGGCTGCTTTGCAGCCCAGCGGGGATGAATCCCCTCGCCACAGTGTTTGTTCCGGTTTTATTCAGATAAAGCGCCGGCTCCGCTCTTCACATTTTTTTCACCGGCTTCAACCACCGTCTAAGCTTCAGACAAGTCCGATCAATCTGCGTGAATGGATCAGTCGACTATGGGCGCTTTGTGGCAAACCGATTCGAGTAAAACCGTGGTTCAGACTGAAAGTGTGAATGAAGCGCCTGTCCCTGAAAAACCCCGTCGCAACCGGCACGGGTGGAAGGCTTTCTGGTTGCTGTTTTTGATCATTGCGGTGGTGGTGGGACTCGCTGCGTCCAAGGAAATGCGCACTTCGCGCTTTCAAGCGCGAGAGCTGAGCCAGTACGCCGCTTCGCTGACCTACAAACTTGAACCCGGCCCCAGCGAAGCGATTCGTTATCCGGGCAACGGGCCGTTCGATCTGCGCCTGGGTTACAGCTCTCTGGACGAATTCCTGCCGCGCCTGCTCAAGCGCAACTATGTGATCACCGAGCAGACACGCTTCTCCCCTGCCCTGCTCGGTTACACCGACAAAGGCCTGTTCGTGCCGTATTCGGAAAAGATCCAGGCCGGGCTGTCGATCACCGATTGCCGAGGCGCGCCGCTGTATCGATACAACTATCCGCAGCAACTGTATGCCGATTTCGCGGCGATTCCGCCGGTGGTGGTCAGCAGTTTGCTGTTCATCGAAAACCGCTTTCTGCTCGATCCGAAACAACCGCTGGCCAACCCGGCGGTCGACTGGCCGCGTTTCGGCATGGCCGCGTGGTCGCAAGTGGCGAAACTGCTGCGCCTGCCCGGGCAATCCGCCGGCGGCAGTACCCTGGCAACGCAACTGGAAAAGTATCGCCACTCGCCCGATGGCCTGACCGTGTCGGGCGCGGAGAAGATCCGCCAGATGATTTCCGCCAGCGTGCGCGCCTATCAGGATGGCCCGCAGACCCTCGGTTCGCGGCAGAACATCGTGCGCGACTACCTCAACAGCGTGCCGCTCTCGGCGGTGCCCGGCCACGGTGAAGTGCACGGCATGGCCGAAGGTTTGCGGGTCTGGTACGGCAGTGATTTCAACAAGGCCAACGAGCAACTGAACAGCCCGAAGACCGATCCGCAGACCATGGCCGCCAAAGGTTTGGCCTTGCGTGAAATGCTCTCGCTGATGATCGCCCAGCGCCGTCCTTCGCATTACCTGACCAAGGGCCGCGACGAATTGGCCAGCCTCACCGACAGCCACCTGCGCCTGCTCAAGCAGAACGGCGTGATCGACAGCGCTATGGCCGACGCCGCGCTGGCAAGCACCGTGTCATACCGCGACTGGCAGACCCAGCCAACGATGCAGCCGATTGAAACCAACAAAGGCATCAGCGTTGCCCGCAGTCGTTTGGCGAGCATGCTCAACCGGCCGCTTTACGACCTCGATCGTCTCGACCTGTCAGCCACCAGCACCCTGCAGGGCGATCTGCAAACCCAGGCCACGGCTTATCTGAAAAAACTTGCCGACCCGGCCTATGCCGCGGAAATCGGTCTGCTCGGCGAACGCCTGCTGACGCCGACCAGCACCACGCAAGTGCGCTACAGCTTCACCTTGTTCGAACTGACCCCGGACGGCTCGCGCGTACGCGTGCAGACCGACAGCACCGATCAGCCGTTCGACATCAACGAAGGCAGCAAGCTCGAACTCGGCTCCACGGCGAAAATGCGTGTGCTGACCACGTACCTGCAAATCGTCGCCGAGCTGCACGACAAATACGGCACGATGAGCGGACCGGAACTGAAAAAAGTCGAAGTGCCCGATCAGGACCGCCTCAGCCGCTGGGTCATCGACTACCTGATCCAGAACAAGGATCACGATCTGTCGAAGCTGCTCGGCGCCGCGCTGGATCGCAAATATTCAGCCAGCCCCGGCGAGGCGTTTTTTACCGGCGGCGGCCTGCACAGATTCAACAACTTCCGCAAAGAGGACAACGGTCGCCTGCCGACCCTGCGCGATTCGCTGCGCGAGTCGATCAACCTGCCGTTCATTCGGCTGATGCGCGACATCGTCCGTTACACCACCTACTCAGGCCCCAACGGCGAATTGCTCAAGGATGATCGCGACCCGCGCCGTCAGGAATATCTGGCCAGTTTCGCCGACCGCGAAGGCACCTCGTTCCTGCTCAAGTTCTGGAAGAAGTACAAGAACAAGGACACCCAGGCGCGCCTGGAAACTTTCCTCGACAGCATCCGCCCGACGCCGATTCGCATGGCGGCGGTGCACCGTTATCTGTTGCCGGATGCCAGCCAGGAAGACTTCAACAGCTTTGTTCGCGCCCACCTCAAAGGCGCCAAGCTCAAGGAGAAACTCACCGATGACCGCCTGATCCGCCTCTACGATGCCTACGGCCCCGGCAGTTACGATTTGCCCGACCAGGGTTTCATCGCCAAGGTGCATCCGCTGGACCTGTGGATGATGGGTTATCTGCTGCATCACCCGGAAGCGACCTTCAGCGAGATCGTCAAGGCCAGCCATTTTGAACGTCAGGAAGTCTACAGCTGGCTGTTCAAGAGCCGGCACAAAGGCGCGCGCGACAGCCGCATTCGCACCATGCTCGAGATCGAAGCGTTCCTCGACATTCATCAGCGCTGGCAAAAAGTCGGCTACCCGTTCGATCACCTGGTGCCGTCACTGGCCACCGCCATCGGCAGTTCCGGCGACCGTCCCGCCGCGCTCGCCGAGCTGATCGGCACCATCCTCAACGACGGCGTACGCATGCCGACGCTGCGCATCGACAGCCTGCATTTCGCCGCCGATACGCCGTACGAAACCAGACTGGTCAACGACCCGCACGTGGGTAAACGCGTGATGCCGGTGGAAGTGGCCAGAGCCATGCGCGAGGCGTTGTCGCAAGTGGTCGATGCAGGTACCGCCAAACGGCTGTCCGGCAGTTTCAAACTGCCCGACGGCACGCCGCTGGCCATGGGCGGCAAGACCGGCACCGGCGACAACCGCATTGCGGCGATCGGCTCCGGCGGGCGGATTATCAGTTCGAAGTCGATCAACCGCACGGCGACCTTCGTGTTCTACATCGGCGATCACCATTTCGGCACCCTCACCGCGTTCGTCCCGGGGCGCTCGGCAGAGAACTTCAAGTTCACCTCGGCCCTGCCCACGCAGGTGCTCAAGGGCATGGCGCCGATTCTCACGCCGTATCTGCAACCGGGCAGTGACTCGCAATGTCGTCCGGCGGAAAATCCACCCGTGGTTACCACCGGGCCGGCGCAGTTGGCAATCCTGTCCGGATGACATCGCATTACTGCTCTTGCTTCCGTCGCAAAGACCGCGAGGAGTCCTGCCAGGCTGGCCCCGTTCAGCCGCGCAAGACGCTGGGACCCGATCAAGCGTCTGAACGCAGCCAGACTGGCATGGGCTGCTTGACCGGAATCGCGCTTAACCTACCTCTGAATCCCAGATCACCGTGACATTGCCCGAATAGGTGCGCGCTTGCCCTTCCCTGATCATTCTTTCCACCGCATCGCGGGCCACTTCGAAATGCAGCGTGCCCACCTTGCGGTCCAGATAAAAGCTCGGCTGAAACAACTCGGTGCCCGTGCCATCGCGCAGCAATCGCCGGCGATTGACCGCTTGTCCGGCGCCATCGGTCAGCCCGTTGGGCAGGCTGACACTGACTTCCAGTGGTACCGCATGGCCGGTTCCCGATTCCCGTATCAAGCAGTCGTTGACGAAGAAGTACTGGCACTCGATGTTCATCTTGAAGCGGCTCGAGGCCGAGATATTGAACGTCTGGTCACGCATCAGCCGGGTCGGCTTGCGGCCCTCGTTCAGCCACGACTGCCAACCGCCCACCGGTTGCAGCGCCACGCGGTTGCCGCCGGGAGGAATATCGACCTTCATGGTGTGCGTAACCCTCAAATTGAAATTGAGGGTCAGAATCGAGTCGTTCGGGATCATCACATCGCCCATGTCGAAATCCATGTTCGGACCGACGGTGTAGGTAATGGCACCGGTGTAGTCGCCAGCATCCATTTTCAGCGGATCCGGCGTGCGCAGTTCGTAGGCAAAGACGAAATATTGATAGTTCATGCCAAGCGGTATATCGAACTGAGCTTTCTTGGCGCAGGCCCCCGCCCCTTCCGGAACTCTCCAGAAGCTGTTGTAACCATGATATCCCGCTGTATGGGTACCGACACTCAGACACGGTGGCGGAGCGTAGACCCAGCCGCCGCCCTCCCACAAGTCATCCCACCAGCCGCCTCCGGTCAGCTCGACGACCGACAACGGGAAGCCCGCCTCGTGACCAACACCGGCGATTCTCACCTCGACAACGTGGCTATCACCGGCAGCGTTGGTCACCGAAACAGTCCTCCAGTCGGACGGCACTTTGGCCATGCCACCCTGGCGCGGATCGGCGTGGTTGGCCTGAATCGGTGCATTGGCGGCGAACGGAATTTGCGCGATCAGGCTGAACAGCCCCAAAGACTCGCACGTTGCCGGTACCTGACGGCAGAACCCCTGGGATGGGGTCTGATTCTTGAACTGATTTTTTTGCGGATTGGCAAAGTCCGGCTCGAAGGTGGCATCAATGTTGTGCACTTCGGCCGCTGCCGCAGCGCTGAACAACGTCAACAGCAATCCGATCCATGGGCGGATGCCCGGGGCGCTAGAAAAAATCATGGGTGGTCTCCAGAAAATACTTCGATACCAGCATTGCGCGAGCCATCTCACTCGCCGGGCGCTCGGGCACTGAACAGCAACAGCACGTTGCCGGCGTAATCCCCGGGGCGGTAGCCGCCCTCCGGGCTGATCGGGTCGATCTGCAACAGCACCCGTGTCCCCGCAGCGGCCTCGGCCTGCGACACCACCTCGCGCGGCGCCATCTCGGCGCTCAGCTCCACCTTGTTAAAGGTCACGCGCAGACTGATATCGTCTGCCGGCCGACCGTTCGAAAGGTAGGGCGCGGATTCCAGCCGCGCTTCAATCGCACTGGTGTCGTGACGCACATCAAAGTACTTGCGCACACTGCCCAGGCTTGAGGTCGAGTGATTCCAGTCGAGCCGCTGCGGTCGGTGAATCCAGTCCGGCACCGCGGGAATGATGTAGAACGAACGGTTTGGCACTTCCACTGTCACTTCGAACGTGTGTGCTTCCCGAGCCGCCCAGGCCGCATCGCTGGTCAGAGCCGCCGCGGCTATCAGCGCGACGACGGTGCATTGCTTGATCATGTTGGTTACCCGTTGCGTCAATGAAAAGCAGACCTAGCGGCTGCTGACCGTCAGGTTCTTCTTCTCGCTGCCTTCGATCAGGAAGAAGCGGTACCCACGGCCCTTTTCCTTGTCGAAAGCGAACGTCTTGCCCGCCAGCACATGGTGTTTGGTGGTCACACCGCAGTCGGTTTCGTCGCTCAACGAGCAGTTTCTGAACTCGTCGACAATCACCACGGTGTTGCCGTCATTGCGCAATTCGTAGCGGCTGTCGGTTTCATTGATCGTCGTGGCGAACCGTGCGTCCTTGGGCCGTACGAAGAACACCGTGCCGAAACCGGTCATCACGTTGACCCCGGCCGTCAGTGCCTTTTTGTAGTCTTCCCGTTCTTCCTGGCTGACAGCGAACTCGTCTTCCATTTCCGGCACCACCGGCACGAATCGCACGCGGAAGTAACGCTCGCGATCGCGTTCACCCATGTACAGCAAGCGGGTGCCCTGCATGCCCTCGGCCGGGACGATCAGCCGCGCCGGGCTGGCCATCAGGCCGTTGCGCGAAGCGCCGTCGGCAGCGTTCTCAACCGGGATTTCCTTCGGCGTGCCGTCGGCATCGTAGACAATCTCCAGAACGTTTACCTTGACGAACGCGGTGGCATCGCCGCTGTTGAACACCCGTTTCAGATAGGTACTCTTGTCGCCATCCATATAGTCGTACACCGTACCGACATTGATCTGCGGCCCGGCCTGCGCCGTCAGGCAAAACACGCTGAGCACGCCCAGCAAAAAACCACGGTTCATCACTTCAACTCCATGAAAAAAAGGAACAAGGCGCCGGCGCGCACGTTCATACGTCGGCTTCCCGGATAACGCTGATATTGCCGCTGCGCGTGTCGCCCAAATGTGGACCTGGTCATCGGTTCAGCCCGCCTTCTGCGCGGTGACACCGACGTCGGCCACGGTGTCTGGCGTGCAGCGCAGATCGCCTATCATCAGGACGTTGTTTTCACTGCGGTACTGGTTGGCATCGAGGCGGAACTGACACAGCAAGCGATTATCGCGACGGATTTCGAGGGTCGGCGAACCGGCGTTCATCTCCATTGAAAAGAACCCGTCGACCTCGGTGACGCCACGGCTGGCATGGTTGATCACATGATGGCCCTTGAGCGGCTGCCCTGCTTCATCGATCAGTCGACCGAGCACTGTCAGGGTTTTCATCACACGGATCTTGCGATACTCCACCCCGCCCTTGTTCAGGTGATAGCGAGTGCGCGCCGGCTCGATGGTCGCTGCGGGCACGTTATTGCCCTCGAAGTCGAAGCTCACGGAGCTGTTCTGATAGGCCGTGATCGGGATGAAATTGCGCCCCGGCTTCAAGGCAGCGCTGCTCCCGCTATAGTCGTCGGCACGCAGGACGATGTCGTCGATGTCCGATTCGACATCGACGATCATCCCGGCGCCGCGCACTTCGCTGTGATTGGTCATGAGCATCCGCTCGCCACCGACGACCAGCGTGCTGTCGAGGTTGAGGCCGCCGGTGAAATTGCCGTTGTAGGACGAGCGTTGAATAAAGCCATCGCCGTTGACCGCATCGGTGCGGAAATTGGCCAGGCTGGACATGCCCAGGCCGTAGGTATCGGTGAGCGCCGTGACCGAGACGCTTTGCAGCACGTGATCCTTGAAATCCTTGCGCCAGCCGAGCGAGGCGTTGTTGTCGCGCTCGCCATCACGGGCGGTGCGTGAGCCGATGCTGCCGGTGAGCTGCTGACCGGGCGCGCCGAGCGCCAGATTGATGCTCAGATCGATCCCGCGATTGCGCGCATCGCCGCTGCTGAAACTGCCCGGACGATCAAAGACCGACAGGCGCCAACTGGCATCACTGCCCAGCAGCACAGTGCGCTGGGTCCAACCCAGATCCAGGCCCATGCCTTCGACATTGCCTTCGCTGTGCGAAACCCGGGCATTGACCGAACTCTTGCTGCTCACCCGATGATTGAGCGCCAGCGATGAATTGCTGGTCTGGCCGACGAACACGTTACGCGGACGAACGCGTGTGCCGTCGGGCAGCGTTTCGTAGGTGTTGGTGGTGTCGAGCCAGCTGCGGTTGTGGCTGATCACCAGACTGCCCGCGCCGTAGTTGTACAGGCTTTGCAGATCCAGACCGGTGCCGTAATCCTCGGTCTTGTAGACATTGGCATACAGGCTGAGGTGGTTGGCCAGCGTCCAGTCGATGGATGTGCCGTACTGCAGCTTTTCGCGAATTTGCCGCGCCGATGCGCCGAGAATCACCCGCGGATGCAACAGATAGTTGAGCGATGCACCGGCGGTCGGGCTGCCACTGCTTTGCTTGTCCCAGTTACTCAACAGTTTGCTTTCTTCGCCGGCAAATACGTTGTAGCGCCAGCGCTCATCGAGGTTGCGCCAGTTGCTCGGCTTGTAGACCAGTTCCTGCGTGGTGGAGGTGATCTGGCCGTCCTCGATCAGGCGAACCTCCACTTCGTAAATGCCACCCGGCAGCGGCCGCGTATCGAGCGACTGCAGACCGGCGGGCACCGATTGCGTGTTGATCAGCAAACCATTGCGCCAGATTTCCACTGCCCCCTGACGATTGGCGGTCACGTAGATCGGATACACGCTCGGCATCGGCGTGTTGATCGCCAGACTGTCGGAGCTGCCATACATGAGGCCTACAGCGGTGTCGGGGCTGGTGCCGAACGTGCGCGGCTGACGCATCAGCCCTTCGGAATTGGGGGTGAAATAGCCCAGGCGAAAGAAACTGCCTTGCAGTTCGCGCTGGGTGTGCAGCTCATGCACGGCGTGATACAGCTTGGTGTCAGGACCGCCGAGCCGGGCCATTTGCAGGTTGAGGGTCTGGCTCCAGTTGCCCAGACTGGAACTGGCTTCCAGGCCGAAGCGCCCACCCAGATCCTGATCCTGACCGCCATTGAGATTGAGTTGATTGCGCACCATCAGGCCACGACTGCCGCCATCGGGTTGCTCGTAATAACGCTTGGCCTGAACATCGCGCTCGGCATTTTCAGTGAGGATCGAAACCAGCGAACTTTGCAGGTTGTAGTGCACCGCCAGAAACTGATCGGGACACGAACCGCTGCACGCGCCCAGAGGCACACCGGGTTTGAGGTAGCTCGCCCACTTTTCCCGCTCGGCCGGGCCAAAGCGGTTTTCGCTGGTATCGGTGAATTCGAGAAGCGTGATGCGGTCATCTCGCGACAGCACCACCATGGCTTCGCCCAGCGGCTGCTGATCGACTTCGACCCGCACCGCCAGCGGTACATCAAAGAAATGCTCCTCGAAATCCGCCGGCAAGCCTTTGGCCTGCGCCAGCAAACTGCGTGGCGTGGTACCGGTGGCGTCGGAAGCCATGACTGCGCTGGCACAGAACAACAGCGCAAGCGCAGCCGCGATGGGTGTCATCGGGAACATGAACTCGTACTCTGATTTTCAGACAATGAAAGTCCGTCGGGGCAAACACGGATGTTTGCCCCGCGGTCAAACCCACGGTGAAGGTGGGCGTCTAGCAGACGATCATGCGATCAGCGCGAACCGACCGGAGGTACCGCATCGAAAACCATTGCAATAGTTCCGGTGTAATCACCCGGCGCGTATGTGGAGCTGGCACGCGGAGCGATTTTCAGCAATGCGCGGTAGCTACTGTCGGATTCATCTTCACCCACAACCATTTGTGGCACTTGGGTAAGAATCTTGCCGTTGAATTCAACGTCCAGGGCAATCTGATCGACACCCGATTGCAGCATAGGGATGCCATTGAGGCTGGCGTGAACGGAGCCGTCAGTGTTACGTACGTCAAAGTAACCTTTGACCTCGGTCATCTTGCCGGTGGCAGGGTTGTAGCTCATGTCCTGGTCCTTGTTGACCAGATCAGGGTCGACCGGCACCACAAAGAAGCTGGTGGTTGGCACTGTGGCGACAAGACTGATGGAGTGCGACGCCTCGCCCGCAGCGAAGGCAGTGGAGGACATTGCCAGAAGAGCCAGTGGAGCAGCGATTGCGAATTTCTTGAACATCGTTCAGTACCTGTTTGCTTTATATAAGGGGGTGTCATTGAAAGTTCATAACCTTTTGCTCGTCGACCGCTGAAGCAACTTGAACTTTCAATGCCGGGCATCATCGACTGTTGCCTCTGGAATGTAAGCAGGCAACTTCCGACAAACTTGTAGTTAAACAACCCCACACCCCGCCAGAAAAAAGAACAAAAAACAGATACTTGCAACATTCGCTGTAAGTTGCGCCCTACACACAGCTACAGGCAAAAAACCATACAGCAACTTAACCGCTTTAACGCGGCAACTTGCGAGAAATTAGAATATATACTCAAGCACAACTAGAGCGATAACTTTAACTTTAAGGTCACCCCTTTTTATTTTTTGATAGGGAAGAGTTTTGTGGCTTTTTTTACGCCGACCGCTCGTCCGCCGAGCGGCGCCAGAGGCTAAAAACGTCTTGCACAGCGATTAAGATATATCTTAAGTTGTATCTAAATACGACGAAAGAGAAGCGAAATGAGAGACCATCATTCCCCCCACCGCGAGCATGGCGATGGCCGCGATGGCTTCGAGAAGCGCCCCGGTCGCGAACGCGGCGGCCGCGGCCCGCGAGTCTTCGCCCCCGGCGACTTGAAATTGCTGTTGCTGGCGCTGATCGCCGAGCAGCCCTGCCACGGATACGACCTGATCCGCCAGATCGAAGGCATGTTCGACGGCGCCTACAGCCCCAGCCCCGGGGTGATCTACCCGACCCTGACCTTTCTGGAAGAGAGCGATCTGATCGCCGGTGATGCCGAGGCCGGCAAAAAGCGTTACAGCGTCACCGACGCCGGTCGTTTGTCTTTAAGTGAACAAGCGGTAGCGCTCGACGGCGTCCGCATGCGCATCGACGTCAGCAAGCGCTCGCTGCGCGGGCATGATCGTCCGGCGGAAATCCACGAAGCGGTGCACAACCTGCGTCATGCCCTGCAACTGCACCACGGGCGCTGGAGCGCCGAGGAAATCCTGCGCGTGCGCGACCTGCTCAACGACACCGCCAAAGCCATCGTCGACGGCCCTGCCGTTCAACCTGCCACGGAGAAAGCCGAATGACTGCAGTCGATACTCAAACCATTTACCGCGTGATGCACGAAATCAAACGGCGCAAACTTGAAGTGCTGCGCGTCACCCACCTGACCCCGCGCATGCGCCGCATCACGCTCGGCGGGCCGGAACTGGCCGGGTTCATCAGCCTGGGGACGGACGATCACGTCAAACTGCTGTTCCCGCAGAACGCCGAACAGGCTGCCGCGCTGGAGACGATGCAACTCGGCGCCGGCAAGGACAACGGGCCGATGCCCGAGATGCGCGACTACACACCGCGTCGTTACGACCTGGAAAAAATGGAGCTGGACATCGATTTCGTCCTGCACGGTGACGGCCCTGCCTCGACCTGGGCGGAACAGGCGCAACCGGGGCAGTTCCTGCATATCGGCGGGCCGCGCGGTTCGATGATCGTGCCGGACATCTTTGACAGCTACCTGCTGATCGGCGACGAAACCGCCCTCCCCGCCATCGCCCGCCGCCTCGAAGGTCTGACGGCAAATCGCAAGGCGCTGGTGGTGATCGAGGTGGAAAACGGTGCCGAACAGCAAGTGCTGGAAAGCGCGGCGCAGTTCAATGTGATCTGGGTGCTGCGTGAAGGTGGCAAGGACAACCTGCTGACGACGGTCAAACAACTGCAAGTGCCCAAGGGCAATCTGTATGCCTGGGTAGCGACCGAGACCAAGGTCTCACGGCAGATCCGCCGGGTGCTGATCGATGAGCATGGGCTCGATGAACAGTTCATCAAGGCTGTTGGCTACTGGCGGGCGGAAGGCTCTGAGGAAGAGTGATCTCTTCCTGACCCATATCACCTTGGGGAGCGAGCCTGCTCGCGAAGGCGTCGGCACAGTCGAAAGATTTGCTGACTGACGCACCGCATTCGCGAGCAGGCTCGCTCCCACACTGGATCTCAACTTTGTGCGGACAATCTGCGGTCGAGGCCGATAATCAGCAACCCCACCAACACAAACCCCACCAATATCCCCCCGGCATTTGCCAGCACCTGTGGATAACCCAACACCGCGACATCAATGAACGGATACGCATAGGCGCCGAGCAGATGTCCGCGCAGCAAGGCGTAGATGAAATACACCAAGGGGTAGATCAGCCACAGCGGCAAGTGCCACAAGCGCAACGTGCCTTTGGGGACGCAGCACCACCAATAGCCGAGAAACAGCAATGGCATGACGTCGTGGAGCAATTCATCGGCAACAAACTGCCAGCCTTCGGGATGCCACAAATGCCGCAGCAGGATGCTGTAGGCCAGAGCGACGACGGCGATGCTCACAGCGATCCCGCTGCTGACCCACGGTTGCAGAAACCAGCGCCGCGCGGCGGATTCGCGCTCGGTGACCGCGCAGGTCAGCACCGTCGCCACCAGGGTGTTGGTCAATATGGTGAAGTAGCTGAAGAAACTCACCAGCCCGCCCAGCAGGCTGGCGCCGATGCTCAATCGTGCGAAGAGAATCAGGTACAGCTGAATTGCCAGCCCTGCCCAGCCCAGCACGGCCAGGCCGGTGATCAGGCGTTGGCGCCTCGCGCTGTCCATCTCAGAGCGGTCGCTTGGTGCGCATCAGCTTCACGTACAGGCGCTCGACCTTCTCCCGCGCCCACGGGGTTTTACGCAGGAAGGTCAGGCTCGACTTGATGCTCGGATCGCTCTTGAAACAACGGATGTCGATACGCTCGGCCAGCCCCGACCACTCGTAGTGAGTCACCAGTGCATTGAGGATCTGTTCGAGGGTCACGCCGTGCAGCGGATCGGGGGATTGTTCGTTCATGCCGGGCCTTTGGGCGAAGTGATATGCAGAAGCCGCGCACCTTAGCCGAGGGGCCGAGCGGGTGGAAGGCCTTCCTGCAAATGTAGGCCAACCCGGGAAGGTCGCAGGCTGTGGCCCGACTCACAATGCGCCCGTTTGCCGCACTGTTACCGAATCCGAAACGCTGCATGTTTGCAAAAGCCCTTTCTCAATTTGTTACAGATCATTATCCTGCCGCCCTTCCGCTGAAACGCTTCACTGCCTGCGACAATCTGAAGCGCTCGGCCTGCACTCGAAAAACATCAAAAAAAGACTTCTTCATGCCTGACTTTTCCTTCTCCCGAGACAGCGCTATCTCTGCCCTGCGCACCCTTGGCGGCTGCACCGCCCTTGGCTTGGCTACCTGTGCCCACGCGGCGCCGGCCTTCGACAGTGAATCACCGTACATGCTCGGTGACTGGAACGGCACGCGCACGCAACTTGCGGAAAAAGGCTACGACTTCAAACTCGATTACACCGGCGAAATGGGCAGCAATCTGCACGGCGGTTACGATCACGACCGCACTGCCCGCTACAGCGACCAGTTCGGCCTCGGCACCCATCTGGATCTGCAGAAGATCCTCGGTTGGAACGACGCCGAATTTCAGCTGACCATCACCAAACGCAGCGGCAACAACATCAGCAACGACCGCATCAACGATCCACGCGTTGGCGGCTTCACTTCCGCCCAGGAAGTCTGGGGCCGTGGCCAGACCACGCGCCTGACGCAGATGTGGTACCAGCAGAAATTCTTCGATCAGAAGCTCGACATCAAGGTCGGCCGGTTCGGCGAAGGCGAAGACTTCAACAGCTTCCCTTGCGACTTCCAGAACCTCGCGTTCTGCGGCTCGCAGGTCGGCAACTGGGTCGGCGGCATCTGGTACAACTGGCCGGTCAGCCAGTGGGCGCTGCGGGTCAAATATCACCTGACGCCGGAGCTGTATGCGCAGATCGGCGCCTACGAGCAGAACCCGTCAAACCTCGATCGCGGCAACGGCTTCAAACTCAGCGGCAGCGGCACCCAGGGCGCGATCCTGCCGGTCGAACTGGTGTGGACGCCGAAGCTCAACGGCCTGCCGGGCGAATACCGCGCCGGTTACTACTACAGCAATGCCAAGGCCTCTGACGTTTATAAAGACCAGAACGGCCAACCGGCAGCGCTGAGCGGCGAAGCCTACCGCAGCGCGTCGAGCAAGCACGGCGTATGGCTGGGCGTGCAGCAACAGGTGACTAGTATCGCCAGCGACCACTCGCGCGGTTTGAGCCTGTTTGCCAACGCGACGATGCATGACAAGAAAACCAACGCCATCGACAACTACGTGCAGGCCGGCCTGACCTACAAAGGTCCGTTCGATGCCCGCGCCAAGGATGACATCGGTTTCGCCCTCGCTCGTGTGCACGTCAACCCGGCCTATCGCAAGAACGCCGAAATGACCAACCGCGCCAACGCCGTCTACGACTACGACAATCCGGCGTTCCTGCCACCGCAGGACACCGAATACAGCGCCGAGCTGTATTACGGCGTGCACGTGACCAACTGGCTGACCGTACGCCCGAACCTGCAATACATCCGCCACCCCGGTGGCGTGAACGACGTCGACGACGCCCTGATTGGCGGGATCAAGATCCAGTCGTCGTTCTAAAGATCACAGCTACCCCCTGTGGGAGCGAGCCTGCTCGCGAAGGCGGCCTGTCAGTCGCTGCAGTGTTGCCTGATACACCGCTTTCGCGAGCAGGCTCGCTCCCACAGGAATGCATTTCGTTAGCCGAACAAGTTTTTATCTGAACCATGCCTGCGCCAAATCGTCATCTAAAGTGACTACAGCGCGGGACTACATAAACGTCACGGAGAATCACACTATGAGCACCGAAAGTGCTTCGAGTCGGGGCCGTCTGCTACCGGGCCTGCTCGGCATCCTGCTTCTACTGATGGGCCTGGCCATGCTGGCCGGGGGAGTCAAGCTGAGCATGCTCGGCGGCTCGCTTTACTATCTGCTGGCCGGTATCGGCATCGCTTTGAGCGGCATCCTGCTGCTGATGCGTCGCCGCGCGGCGCTGGGCCTGTACGCCATCGTGCTGTTTGCCAGCACCGTGTGGGCATTGTGGGAAGTCGGTCTGGACTGGTGGCAACTGGTGCCGCGTCTGGCGCTGTGGTTTGTCCTCGGCTTCGTGATGCTGCTGCCGTGGTTCCGTCGTCCGCTGCTGCTCAGCGGCCCGGCGAAAATCGGCACTGGCGGCCTGACCGTCGCTGTGATCCTGGCCGGCGTTACCGCTCTGGCCAGCCTGTTCACCCATCCGGGCGAAACCTTCGGTGAACTGGGCCGCGACAGCGCGGACATGACCAGCACCGCACCGGCCATGCCGGATGGCGACTGGCAAGCGTACGGTCGCACCGAGTTCGGTGACCGCTACTCGCCGCTCAAGCAGATCACCCCGGAAAACGTCGGCAAGTTGCAGGAAGCCTGGCGCATCCAGACCGGCGACCTGCCAACTGCCGATGACCCGGTCGAGCTGACCAACGAAAACACTCCGCTCAAAGCCAACGGCATGGTCTACGCCTGCACCGCGCACAGCAAAGTGCTGGCACTGGACCCGGACACCGGCAAGGAAATCTGGCGCTTCGATCCACAGATCAAGAGCCCGGTCGGCTTCAAGGGCTTCGCCCACATGACTTGCCGTGGCGTTTCGTATTACGACGAAGCCGCCTATGCCAAGTCTGAAAACGCCGGTTCCGCTGTCATCTCCGAAGCCGGCCAATCCGTTGCTCAGGCCTGCCCGCGTCGTCTGTACCTGCCAACCGCTGATGCTCGCCTGATTGCGTTGAACGCCGACACCGGCAAGATCTGCGAAGGCTTCGGCAACAAAGGCGTGGTCGACCTGACCCAAGGCATCGGCCCGTTCACCGCCGGCGGCTACTACTCCACCTCGCCAGCGGCGATCACCCGTGATCTGGTGATCATGGGCGGTCACGTTACCGACAACGAATCGACCAACGAGCCATCGGGCGTGATCCGCGCCTTCGACGTGCGCGACGGTCACCTGGTGTGGAACTGGGACAGCGACAAGCCGGACGCCACCGAGCCTCTGGCCCCGGGCGAAACCTACAGCCGCAACTCGGCGAACATGTGGTCGCTGGCCAGCGTCGATGAAAAACTCGGCATGGTCTACCTGCCACTGGGCAACCAGACCCCTGACCAATGGGGCGGCAATCGCACCCCGGGCGCCGAGAAATTCAGCGCCGGCCTCGTTGCCTTGGATCTGGCTACCGGTAAAGTGCGCTGGAACTACCAGTTCACCCATCATGACCTGTGGGACATGGACGTCGGCAGCCAGCCTACCCTGCTCGACATGAAAACCGCCGACGGCGTGAAACCTGCGCTGATTGCCCCGACCAAACAGGGCAGCCTGTACGTCCTCGACCGTCGTGACGGCACGCCGATCATTCCGATCAAGGAAATCCCGGTACCTCAAGGCGCTGTCAAAGGCGACCACACCGCACCGACCCAGGCCCGTTCGGACCTCAACCTGCTGGCCCCGGACCTGACCGAAAAAGCCATGTGGGGCGCCAGCCCGTTCGACCAGATGCTGTGCCGCATCCAGTTCAAGGAACTGCGTTACGAAGGCCAGTACACCCCGCCATCGGAACAGGGCAGCCTGATCTATCCGGGTAACGTCGGCGTGTTCAACTGGGGCGGCGTCTCGGTCGACCCGGTTCGCCAGCTGCTGTTCACCAGCCCGAACTACATGGCCTTCGTCTCGAAAATGGTGCCACGCGAGCAAGTCGAAGCCGGCAGCAAGCGCGAGAGCGAAACCTCGGGCGTGCAGCCAAACACCGGCGCGCCATACGCGGTGATCATGCACCCGTTCATGTCGCCACTGGGCGTACCGTGCCAGGCCCCGGCCTGGGGCTACGTCGCCGGTATCGACCTGACCACCGGCAAAGTCGTGTGGAAACGCAAGAACGGCACCAGCCGCGACAGCTCGCCAATCCCGATCGGCTTCACCCTCGGCGTACCGAGCATGGGCGGTTCGATGGTTACTGCCGGCGGCGTCGGCTTCCTCAGCGGCACCCTCGACCAGTACCTGCGCGCCTATGACGTGAATACCGGTAAAGAGCTGTGGAAATCGCGCCTGCCAGCAGGCGGCCAAGCGACTCCGATGACCTACACCGGCAAGGACGGCAAGCAATACGTGCTGCTCGTTGTTGGCGGTCACGGCTCGCTGGGTACCAAGATGGGTGACTACATCATTGCGTACAAACTGCCGGAATAAGCGTTAGCTGGCGGTAAAAAAGAAGGCGCCACCCTGTGAGGGGGGCGCCTTTTTACATGGAGGACTGCCCAACATGCTCCATTCGCACCCAGGTGTATGGCGTCAATGAAGTCTGTCCACTTCGCCTTGGGCAATTCGGTGCTTTCAAGAAAAAATCAAAAGATCGCAACCTTCGAACGCTCGTCGTCAGCGTTGACCCGACAGCATCAAAAGGCTTTTCCTCCATTTGCCATCCCTTGCAATCGATCAATGATCAGTTGCTCGGCGTGCTTGCGGGTCTCCAGCAACAAACTCTTTTCCGTTTCGCTGTAGATCACCTGGAAACGCAAACCCGGTGTGTCGGAAGAATATTCGCGAATGATGAAATCCCTGTATTTCGTATCGGTATGACTCATGGTTCGATTCCTTGACGTTGGTAAATTCTCGAACACCGCTCTGGCGTTCGAGATTGAACTGCAATCTTCGGACGATTGAGTCAGTTGTCTACTGTCAGAAATTACAGGGGCTCAAGGCCAGTTCGAAATAAGCCGAACGGAACCCATCAAAACTCCATTTAATAGTTAAAGCTAACCAACACTCGCGTTTTTCGCTAGTTATGCAAAGACATTGTTAGATTCCACTAGGCATCCGTGCCGACCTGAAGGATCTTGCCACCGCCCAAAGGCCGCCAAGGTTAACAAGGTCAAAAACTTTGCAAACCTGAACACACACGCAGAAACACCTGTCTCTTATACACATCTGACGCTGCCGACGAACAGTGTATGGTGTAGATC
>NZ_CEEDDH010000021.1:0-113065 GCF_979253165.1 Pseudomonas sp. AC083 | reverse complement strand
GGGGCCGGTTTAGAGGGGGTGGCGGGGAGGAGTGAGCGGATTTGTGCCGACTGATTGGGCTGAGTGAGCGGATTTCCGCTTACCGCGTGAAGATCAAAAGCCCCTCACCCTAGCCCTCTTCCAGAGGGAGAGGGGACTGACCGAGGTGTTCTTGTGGGTTACATCGACCTGCAATATCGAGTCGAATACAGATTCGGGAAAGCATGGAGATCGGCTCCCTTCCCCCTCGCCCCCTGGGGGAGAGGGCTGGGGTGAGGGGGATGGATTTCAGCTACACCACAAATCTCTGCCTCACTCCGCCAGAAACATCTCCCGACTCAACCCATGCCGCTGCATCTTTTCATTGAACGTACGGCGCGGCAGTTGCAGTTCTTCAAGCACCGCTTTCACATCACCTTTGTGCCGGGTCAACGCCGCGCGCAGGCATTGCGCTTCGAACGCTTCCTGCTGCGCCGCCAGCGATTGCCCTGGATCGATTCCGGCGACCGGTTCATCAAGCCGCAGTACCTGACGCTCGGCAACGTTGGCCAGTTCGCGCACGTTGCCCGGCCAGTCATGGCTGAGCAGGTGACTGAGCTGCGCACCGGTCAACGGCGGAAAGGTCCGGCCCAGACGCTGGGCGGCATTCTGCGCAAAGGTCTCGAACAGCAACGGAATGTCTTCGCGGCGATCGCGCAGCGGCGGCAAGCGCAGTTCGGCGACGTTGAGGCGATAAGCCAGGTCCTCACGAAAACGCCCGGCGCGGGCTTCATCGAGCAGGTCCGGTTTGGTCGCCGCGACGATACGCAAATCGACGCGAATGCTCTGGTTCGACCCCAGCCGTTCAAGCTTTTGCTCCTGCAAGACCCGCAGCAATTTCACCTGCTGGGCCAGCGGCATGCTTTCGATCTCGTCGAGAAACAGCGTGCCGCCATCGGCGTATTCCAGCTTGCCGATGCGCTTGCCCGAGGCGCCGGTAAACGCGCCGCTCTCATGGCCGAACAGTTCGGCCTCGAATAGTTGCTCCGGGATCGCCGCGCAGTTCAGCGCCACGAAAGGTTTGCCGGCGCGCGGGCCGAAATCATGCAGGCAACGCGCGACCAGTTCCTTGCCGCTGCCGGTTTCACCACGGATCAGCACGTTGACCGGCAACGTCGCCAGATCCAGCACTTGCCGACGCAATGTCTGCAAGCCGCGGGACACGCCGAGCAGCGTCGCATCGAGCTTTGCGCGGTTGTCGGCCAGTTCGTGCAGGGCACGGTTTTCCAGAACCAGGCGGCGTTTGTCCAGCGCCCGGCGCAGGCTGCCGAGCAGGGTTTCCGGGCTGAACGGTTTTTCCAGAAAGTCGTAGGCGCCGTCGCGCATGGCTTCGACCGCCATCGGCACATCGCCATGGCCGGTAAGCAGAATCACCGGCAGATCGGCGTCGCGCTGTTGCACTTGCGCGAGCAATTGCAAACCGTCCATGCCGGGCATGCGCACGTCGCTGAGGATCACCCCGGCAAAATGTTCCGGGAGCGCGGCGAGGCATTCTTCGGCACGGCTGAACAATTGCACCTGAAACCCCGACAGGCTCAGCCACTGTTCAACGGCGTCGCGAATGCTGCTTTCGTCGTCGACCACCATCACCGAATTGAGCATCAGATGTGTGCCTCCAGATCGATTGGCAGGGTCAGGCTGAACACCGCGCCGTGGTCGCCATTCTCGACGCTCAGGCGCCCGCCGGATTCATGCACGATGGCGAAGGATACTGCCAGCCCCAGGCCCAGACCATCGCCCACCGGTTTGGTGGTAAAGAACGGATCGAACACCTGGCCCAGATGTTCCTCGGCAATGCCGCCGCCGTTGTCGCTGACGCTGAGCCGCCACAATTGCTCATCGGCCTCCAGACGGATTTCCAGGCGCTTGCAGGCTTTACCCTGCATTGCATCCAGCGCATTGCGCAGCAAATTGATCAACACCTGTTCCAGACGAATCGCGTCACCGCGCACCCACGCCGGGCGGGTCAGATGCAGCACCAGGCTGACCTGTTCGTCACGCAGCCGCGCATCGAGCAGTTGCAGCGACTGATCGACAACCGTCGCCAGATCCAGACGTTCGCGCAGGCCGCTCGGGCTCTTGCGGGCGAAAGTCTTGAGGTGGCCGGTGAGGGCAGCCATGCGCGTGAGCATGTCATCCACCGGTTTCAGCGCCTTGTACGCGTCATCGACGCGGCCATGTTCGAGCAGCAGGCGCAGGGTGGCCAGTTGCATGCGCTGAGCGGTCAACGGTTGATTGATTTCGTGGGCCAGCGCGGCGGACATCTGCCCCAGCGCGGCGAGTTTGGCCGACTGCACCAAACCTTCCTGCGCGGTGCGCAAGTCGCGGGTGCGCTCCTCGACCAGACGCTCGAGTTCTTCGCGATTGCGCTGACGGACCTTGGCCAGCCGCCAGCGCTGATTGAGAAACAGCAACAAGAACACCAGCGCCAGCCACACACCGGCGGCGGCCAGCGCGGCGTTGCGCAAATCTTCGAAGGCCACTTGCGGGCGGCGCAGCAGATGCAGGGTCCAGCCTTCGGTCGCCAGTGGCAGCGATTCCCATAAATAGTCCGCCGTGCCCTGCGGACCTTCGACCCGGCGCAGATCGCTGTTGTCATCGAAGCGCCGTAGCGGCAAATGAGTCAGCGGCAGCAGCGATTGCTTGTCGTACTGACGCGTGCTTTTGATCTCGGTCAGATCATCGGCGCTCAGCGGCCGCAAGGCGCGATAACGCCAGCCCGGCTGATTGGCGATAAAGATGATCCCGCGTGCATCGCTGACCAGCAGCGTGTCGCTGCCCTGGCTCCATTCGCGTTCCAGTTCGGGAAATTCCAGCTTGACCACCATCGCACCGAGAAACTCGTCGTGGTCACCGAGCACCGCGCTGGAAAGGAAATAGCCGGGAATGCCGCTGGTCACGCCCACTGCGTAGAAACGCCCGGTGCCTTGGGTGCGGGTCTGGCTGAAGTAGGGGCGGAAGCCGTAATTGTGGCCAACGTAACTGCTGGGCAAGCGCCAGTTGCTGGCGGCCACGGCCAGGCCTGTGCGATCCAGCAGTTCAAGGGTCGAGGACTGCGCCGCACCGTTGATTTTTTCCAGCTTCACATTCAATGCCGCTTGCTGCGCAGCATCGACCGGGCCGGCCAGGGCCGAACGCAATTGCGGGTCCAGCGCCAGCACGGCGGGCAGGGCGCGATAGCGGTCGATCAGGGTGTGCAAGGAGTTGGCGTACAACCCCAGTTGCTGATTGGCGCGGGCGGCGTCTTCTTCCAGCGCCTGACGCTCGGCGTGGCGCATCGCGAGCGTCGCGGCAATGACCGTGCCGGCGATGATCAGCAGGGAATACAACGACAGACGCAGGGTACGGGAAGTCGGCAGCATGCTGGTCTAACGGATGGTAGGAGGAGCGGCACGATAGCATGCAGATCGCGTTTCGCTACGTGATCGCACGTCACCGGCTATCCCTTGAGTCTTGCCTGTGTGTTCTTGAGATGGCCGATAGTGACATCGGTGGCCCTGCGAATGCTTTGCAGTGTATCGCCCGGTGCATTGCCAAAGAACCTGCTCAGCAATCTGTATGTATGGATGGAGGTACGCCCCGCGTCATCAAACGCCTGAGTAATTTCGTCGACGTTTTTGTTCAGTACATCAATCATCCCGTTGATGAACGTTTGCGCTCTCTCCACTTTCTCGGGACTGAGCGGGGCGCCTGCGCCGGATATCTCATGCAGGATCTCGAACGTGCCTGCCAGAGTACTGAAGGCGGCGCTGGCTTCGCTGGCAGCCGAAGGTGCGGCGTATTTCGCTGCAACACCGGCGCCCGCCGTCGCGACTTCCTTGGCGCCTCTCAGCCAGCCAGCCTGGTTCAGCGTTATGATGCCTCTGCCGATGGCCCTGAATTTGTTGAGCGCATAATGACCGTAGTTGCTGCTCTTGTATTCGGACCGACCCACAATTCGGCCCGGATCAAGCTTGCCCGCCTTGAATTTGACTGACGCGCTGAAGCTCATGCTGTCTGCGACGTAATCCACTCCCACGCTGACGGCTTTTTTTGCCAGCACGCCGAGAAACACCCCGAACGCTACACCGACCGGGCCGGTCACGCTGCCCAGCGCCGCCATCGTTGCGCCGATTCCGATGCCCGCCGCGTAACTGACGGCCTGCCCTCCGATATGTGCCGCGGTTCTGAGGGCCGCGGACTTCCCGTGTTGTGCTGCCGAGCGGTGGTTATCAATTTGCTGATCGGCTTCCTGAGCCCTTCTGGAGGTGAGCTTGAGAATATCAAAATGCCGATCGATGGCTTTTGATAACCGCATGTTCGCTTGGTACTGTCGCTGTTGTGAGGCGCTCGCTGCTTTCCTGGCATCCCGTTCTTCGGGCCTTTCTATGTGAAAAGCGTCCAGCAGGGATTGGCCGTCCTGATCAGAGAATTTGATTGGGTTGTTGGCAACGAACGAGTACAGATTCAACCCATCCACATCCCCCGCCGGATCTGCACTGACCCAACGCTGCAACCATGGCGCGTAATAGCGGGCGCCGTAGTAGTACAAACCGCTGACATCCATTTCCTTGCCGGAGTAACGGACGAAGCGGTATTCGATTTCCGATTCCGGGGCCACCCATGCGGTTTCGCCGAACGGGTAATAGCCTTCTGCGCTGGTGACCACAGCGTCTTTGTTGAGCTCCATCACGCAAGAGCCGAGGTGGTCTTCAAGGGTGTAACGCAGTTGGGTCTTGTCGGCTGGCCCCGCTTGCACCCAATGCAGGCAGCGCGCATTACCGAGGCTGATGATGTGCAGTTCTTCGCCATTGTCCTTGGTGCGGATTTCCAGGCCGGGCAGGTAGCGCACTTTATCGACGTGGTTGACACCCCTGGCGACCGTTTCGCGGTATTTGAGTACCCGCACGCCCTGGCTGTAGCGGTAATACTCAGTGTCGTTGGCGCTGTCCTTGCGAATCACCAGATCTATATGTTCCAGCTCGTCGCGATTGTTCCAGTGCAATGTCGGACCGTGCCGCAGCCTGCATTGATTGCCGTGCAAGTCGAACCAGCTGCCAAAGTCCGGTTGGTCATCGCTTTCCCAGCGCACTGCGCGGTTGCTTTTGTCATCGACGCGCATACGCCTCGTGCGACCGCCGCCGTCGCGCTGATGACGCAATTCGGTCAGATTGCCGCCGTCGTCGTAGCTATACGTCTGGGTGTAGTTGAGGCGGTTTTGCTCGTCGGGCGGTCGCGGCAGGCCGGGAATTTCCGGGGGCAGGGCGTCGTCATGACCGGTCGCGCGGATCAACCGATACAACGAGTCGTAGATGAATGTGCGGTGGCCATCGACCCGCTGGTTGGCGAACCAGGTAGGCTCGAAGGCGCGGTCTTCGATGCGGGTGATATTGCCGACGCGGTCGTAGAAGTAGGCGAGATCCTGCAATCTGGGCTGACCGGGTTTCTGACTGATCCGCGTGCGCAGGCGTCCGTCCGCCGGGTCGTACGTCCACTGACTTAGGACACCGTTACCGGCCAGTTGCGAGGTGATCTGATTGTTCGCGTTGTACTGCGCATCCCGCAGAACCTGTGTGACCTGCTCCCCGACTTGCAGCTCCACCTGTTTGAGCTGGCCGGCAAGACCGTAGCTTGACGCTCTGCGATAACCACCGGCATCGGTCTGCTGCAGCACAGCGCCCAATGGGCTGAAGACCTGATGGCTGGTGAACGCTTCGTTATCGTGAAAAGTGCGCTTTTCCACCAGTGCCTGTCTGGTGAGGGCATAGCTGGTGATATCCAACGAGCCTGACGGATCTGTCTGCCGGATCAACCGGCCGCGCAGGTTGGAGCACGCTCCGGCAGAACCGGGGGCGTAAGTGAAGGTATCGAGCTGATTTTCGCCGTTTCCCGAGACTTCGAGCTGCACCAGGCGCAATTGCTCGTCAAAGGTTGATTGCCAGACATGGCCACGCTCGTCCCAACGGTGTCTGGGCTCTCCGTCCCTGCCCAACAGGGCCAGGCGCCAGCCGCTATCCCGGCTGCTGGTAAACACGGCGATACCGTTCAGCGAAAACACGCTGGTGCTGTTCGCTATCGGCAGGCGTGGATCCTGTTGCGCGACCATACGCCCGGCGACATCGTGGCGCTGGCGGGTCACAAGAGCTCTCGGCGTGTCATCCGCCACGGTACGCAGATAAGCGACCTGGCGGACTGGCAGGCCACGTGCGTCGGTGACCGTCAACGCAGGAGTGCGCGAATGAACGGTATCGAATTTCATTGGTGTGGATATGTATGTCGGGTGAATGGCCTGACAAAGTCCTGAAATGCCGCTTTGAACCTGGATTTCGGTTGAGCTTGTTTGCGCAAAAAACGGTTGTCTGTGAGTGCGTCTTCCTTGTACCAACTCATCATGGTCTGGCTGGTTTCGATAAATCCCAAAACCTTACTGATTTCCTCTCGAAGGGCTTCGAGTCGGATAGGCCCCGCAGCTGTTGAGTGGCCTGCATTAGGTATCACAAGACCTGCATCGAACGTGTTTCGCCCCAGACGCCTGTACGCTTTTTCGGCGATGGCCATTCGGGAAGTGAGGGCTTCTTTCCAGTCTGCAAGCATGGTTTCGATTTTCTGAATCTTTACCGGATCCAATCCGTTTTTGATGTCCTCGGCTTCTTGTACACGTTGCCCCATATTGAGCGTTGCGCCGACGCCTCCAATAACTGATCCGACGACGTAGTTCATAAATATCAGGCTTGCATTGGCCGGGCTGGTATCCAGTCGACCCTGTGTGAGACCGATCTTTTCATCAATGGCTGCGACGCTCATTGCTGACGTTTGTGGAATCAAGGGCTTGATCAGATTTGCAGGGGACATGAGGCGATCAGCAAGTTCCCCCGTGATGGTGCCGGCGATGTTCCCGCCGACCAACCCTTCGAGAAATGGTGGTTTACCCTGTTCAGTAAAATTGACCATGTGCGGGTTGTCGGGAAGCATTGAGCCTATTTTCGCACCGAGGTAAAGGCCGCCGAGGAAACCGGCAGCGGCATTGATGCCTTCTCCCGCGAAATTCCCCAGCAATTCGACACCGTATTGTCCGTGTGAGAAGTTCTGAATCTGTTCTTGAGCAGTAACAGAGTAATCACTAAGAACGGTCAGAAAGTTTGCGAAGTTGACAATCTCATGTCCTTCTCGGCTGTTCCCCTGCACATCCACAAAAGAGACCGGGTTGTTACCGACAAAACCATACAGATTCAACCCATCCACATCCCCCGCCGGGTCCGAACTGACCCAACGCTGCAACCACGGTGCGTAATAGCGGGCGCCGTAGTAGTACAAACCGCTGACATCCATTTCCTTGCCGGAATAACGGATAAAGCGGTATTCGATTTCCGACTCCGGCGCCATCCACGCGGTTTCGCCGAACGGGTAATAGCCTTCTGCGCTGGTGACCACAGCGTTTTCATTGAGCTCCATTACGCAAGAGCCGAGGTGGTCTTCGAGGGTGTAACGTATCTGGTCGTCTATCGGCACTGAACGTTGCGCCCAATGCAGGCAGCGCGCGTTACCGAGGCTGATGATGTGCAGCTCCTCGCCGTTGTCCTTGCTGCGAATTTCCAACCCCGGCAGGTAGCGCACCTGGTGGAAGTGGCGGACCTTGTCGGTGAACCATTCATGACATTTGAGGACCCGCTGGCCGGCGCTGTACTGGTAATACTCGGCATCGTTATCGCTGTCTTGACGGATAACCAGATCCACGCGCTCCAGCTCATCACGCCTGCTCCATTGCAATGACGGACCGTGGCGCAGCTTGCGTTGATTGCCGTGCGGGTCGAACCAGGTACCGAAGTCCGGCGGCTCGTCGCCCGTTTCCCAACGCACCCCGCGATTGCTTTGATCGTCGATGTATATGCGCCGGGTGCGGCTGGCGCCGTCGCGCTGATGACGCAGTTCGGTCAGATTGCCGCCATCGTCGTAGCTATACGTCTGGGTGTAGTTGAGGCGGTTTTTCTCGTCGGGCGGTTGCGGCAAGCCGGGAATGTCCGGGGGCAGGGCGTCGTCATGACCGGTCGCGCGGATCAGGCGGTACAGGGAGTCGTAGTCGAATTCACGGTGGCCGTCGACCCGTTGATTGGCGAACCAGACGGGCTCGAAGGCGTGGTCCTCGATGCGAGTGATGTTACCGACGCGATCGTAGAAATATTGCAGATCCTGCAATCTGGGGTGAGCGGTTTTCTGACTGGTGCGCGTATGCAGGCGTCCGTCGGCCGGGTCATACGTCCACTGACTCAGGACACCGTTACCAGCCAGTTGGGAAATGATCTGGTTGTTGGCGTTGTACTGCGCATCCTGCAGAACTTGCGTGGTGTTCGCCTTCACTTGCAGTTCCATTTGCCTGAGTTGCCCGGCGAGACCATAGCGCGATGCTCTGCGATGGCCGCCGGCATCGGTCTGTTCAAGCACGGCGCCAAGCGGACTGAACACCTGGTGGCTAGTGAACGCTTCGTTATCTTGAAAAGTGCGCTTTTCCACCAGTGCCTGTCCGGTGAGGGCATAGCTGGTGATATCCAACGAGCCTGACGGATCTGTCTGCCGGATCAACCGGCCGCGCAGGTTGGAGCCCGCTCTGGCAGAACCGGGGGCGTAAGTGAAGGTATCGAGCTGATTTTCGCCGTTTCCCGAGACTTCGAGCTGCACCAGGCGCAATTGCTCGTCAAAGGTTGATTGCCAGACATGGCCACGCTCGTCCCAACGGTGTCTGGGCTCTCCGTCCCTGCCCAACAGGGCCAGGCGCCAGCCGCTATCCCGGCTGCTGGTAAACACGGCGATACCGTTCAGCGAAAACACGCTGGTGCTGTTCGCTATCGGCAGGCGTGGATCCTGTTGCGCGACCATACGCCCGGCGACATCGTGGCGCTGGCGGGTCACAAGAGCTCGCGGCGTGTCATCCGCCACGGTACGCAGATAAGCGACCTGGCGGACTGGCAGGCCACGTCCGTCGACGACTGCCAGCGTCGGCGTGCGCCAGTGCAGGGAGGCGGTCATGCTCCCGACTCACTCGAGGACACCACCTCTTCGGCGGTGTCGTTGAAGTCTTCGCTGGTGTGATACCAGGGATGATAAGTCTCGCGGGAAAAGTCGCCTTTGGCGTTGACCAGCCTGGTCGGACGCCCCGGCGCGTCATAGAACAGCTGATCGAAGAGCCCGAGCTTGCGCAGGGATTGATCATTGACGTAGCGGTGGGTGTTGGCGAAAAACGGCCGGTATTGGCGCTGCGGCAGACCTTTGTTGTTGTACTCGACGCGTTCGCTGATACGCCAGCGTGTCTGCGTCGGTTGCTCACCTTCTTCGATGAGCAATTCACCATCCTCGCCCACCACATAAGCCAGCCCCGGGTCGACCTTTTGCTGGGTCTGCAGTACCCGACCAAAGCCATCTACGCAGGTTTTGACGATCTGGATCTGCGCGACGATGGGGTCTGTGGGGTAGCGGTCGGCGCTGAGCACCACGGTGTGTACCGGTTCTCGGTAAGCCAGTTCAATGGCCTCGATCAATTGCTGGTCTTCAGGCGTCAGTGCGTGGCTTTGCGCAAGTCGGCGACGGGCACTGGCACGGATCTGCCCGCCGGGCAACAGGTCGCCTTGCATGATCGACCGGGTTTGAAGGGTGGAGGAGGGGATTGATCCCATCCAGCTAAACGGGTTTTTGTGCAGAGTACTTGCTGCTTTGCCTACGGTGTCCTCTGGAAACTGGATGGCGTATTCCGGACTGGTGTCCGGCAAGGTCCAGCCAACGCCCAGCTTCTCGAATCCGGCAGGTTCACCATTCTCGGTACCGTAAAAGCTGACGACCAGTGGCTGCCCGGAAGGCTCGTAAATGACTTCTTCGAAGTTGTCGTTGGCGTCCTTGATCAGCCTGGGTTTGAGGGCGTGGTAATCGAACTCCGCTACCTCAACCGCACACCCGTCGGGCAATTCCACGCGCATCACCGCCAGGTAGTGTTGATCGTATTCGGCCTTGGTCACGCCATGGCTTGGCGTTTCATTGAAATCGAGCACGTTGTAGAACGCTTGCAAGCCGCCGTACCGAGCCAGATTGAACCGCGACGACCATAGGTTTTGTTCCTCGCTCGGCGGCGTTTCGAACAGCAGTTGCATGGGGTCGTAACCAATTGCCGCGAGGGCCTCGCGGATATTCAGGTCCGGCACAATGCTGTAAGCGTCCAGCGCGGTTTTATCCAGCAGGGCAAGCTCCAGAGAATGTGACAGGGCTTCGAATCCGGCGACGCCGTCATCCAGTTCAATGCCCTCTACGTCCACATAGCGCTGTATGGATTGGGAAGTCAGTACCCTTTCGACGGCCCATTCTTGCGTATCCTGCCGCTCTCTCAGTGATTCGAAAGACACCCGTGCCGGGTTCAACTCGCCGGGGAGCGTACCTTTGGCCAGTTTCAGCGCATCGCCCCGTTCCAGATACGGCAAGCCCAATCGCCACTGCTGTGGCTCTGGCAGATTGATCAGACGTGCACGGGTTTCACTGATGTAAAAGTATTGCTGCGCCTCGTCGTGAGCGTCGGACCACCATTGATTCAGATGGTCTTCGGTGAAGGGGGGCGGGCTCTGGGCGGTCAACCTGCGCGCATAGCTCACCGTAAGTGCGTGGGTCGCGGCGCCATAAGCGTTCCAGCGCAGGGTGACATCGTGGCGGCACAGCGGGTCGTTGATAAAGCCGTCGTACTGATAGCTGATGGCTTCGACCTGAAGGGGCAGCAGAACGGCTGCGGCATATGGCCCCTGCGGCCGCACCTCGCGAACCAGATAGCGCTTCTCTTCTACCGAGTACAGCGCGGCTGCACCGGGCGCCTGCGCATCGGCGCGGTAGGGGAAAATTTCTGTTCGAGCGACCGAGCCAACCAGTGCCTGCGCAATCCGATAGCGACTGTCGGACCCCTCCGGGGTGACGGGCTCATCCATTTCACCTTTGGGGTGGTAACGACTGAACAGGGTTTCGCCCAACGGGCAGGCGTCCACGTCCGCGCTGAAATAATCGTCGCGGGAGCGATTGATTTCCTGACCGTTGTGAAACCAGGTGCATGTTTGCACCGGCTCGCTGAAGCCAGGCTCTGAAGGATCGGTTCCAACCTCGCAGTCAAGTTGCTGCAAGTAGCCGAACCCGCGAAATTCCCTCTCCCTGCCGTCGTAGAACCCTTCGCGCCAAGTGAACGACTGGGTCAACCGGTTGCCGGTGATCTCGTCGTGCTGCTCCTGTTTTTTCACCACGGCCAGCGGAAATGGCAGATGACATACCGGTGCACGCTCAAGCGCCAGCAGCCGCTCCTTTTCATCCAGCCATTCCTGAGCCGAGCTGCGATAAGTCACGCCGCTGGAACAGCCCATGTTGTTGTTACTGTTGACCAGCAGGTAGGGCTTGGCTGCAACAAAATCGTAGCGCCAATGCCGCGGCTGGATATGCGGCACCGTCAAAATCAGGCTGGCGCAACCGAGGCCTTGCAGGTCGGCGAAACTGACCTGGCACAAACGGTCATAGCGCACGTCTTCAGGCCACGGCACGCTGACGGGAATCTGCTCCAGACCATTGCCGCCCCGGTTCAGGTAAATGTCGAACCCTTCGGATTTGAGATAGATCAGCGCGGGCGCGCCGGAGCCATCGAGATCGGCCAGACGTACTCGCGAGGCGTCGAATTCTTCATGGGTGAAGGGCAGGGCGCTGATCTTGCGACCTTGACCGAATGTGCCATGACCAAGATTCGGCCAGCAGCGGACCTCGTCATGGCGGATGCGGCACAGCTCGGGCATGTCGCTGCCAAGCAGGTTGCCCAGAAGCACCAGTTCGCTTCGCGAGTTGCTGAACACCGGCAGACGGTCGTCTGCGTATTCATGGGGTATTTCCTGTGCGGCGGCGAAGCCGTGTTCGCGCAGGCTGGCATAGAGGCGCACACGGTCGGGGCTGATGCGGGCCGCTGACATCAGCCCGTCGCCGCTGAAATCCCCCATGGTCAAAGTCAGATCCTGGTGTTCCCTGGGAAACGTGTCGAACGCGCTGAACAGTTCGAATTGGCGCTGCGCATTCAGCGCATGGAAACCGCAGTAACCCAACCGGGCGATGATCAGGTCCAGGCGCCCATCACCGGTCAGATCCAGCAGTTGCGCCACGGCGCGGTTACGATCTGCCACCGGGATCCTGTCCAGCAGAGCCCATGGGCCGTAACCGATCAATTCAGTGCCAGGCGCCGCGCGCAGCGGCTCGCGGTAGTACCAGGCGTTGTCATAGCGGCAGAGAAAACCCGGCACGCCCTCGCCATACAGATCGACGCATTGGTAGAACCCGCTGTCTTCGATGCCCGGTTGAGTCTCGTTTTCCAACAGGCGTGCAGGTGTCTTGTTGATCTCGAAGGGCGAGTATTCGAACTCTAGCGGCGGTGAATGCTCGACATTGCCTTGCGCATCGAAGGCCTGGTAGTGCGCCGCGGTGATCTGACTGTAGGCCCACGGCGCAGTGTTCTGGATCGGTCGATATTCCAACAGCAGGCGACGTACAAGCTTCGCCTCTGTCGCCAGCCCTTCGGGGAAGTGATGAAACATCAACACTTGCTGGCACAGCCTGCGGGTGCTCAGTTCAAAACCCTGGCCATAGGTGGAAAACGGATCCGGTCGCAGCCGCCAGCGGTTCACTTCTTCGTAGCTCGGGACCTCGGTCAACGAATTGCTGCGTTCGCCGTAATCGAACACCAGTTGAAAATGCCATGGCAGATCCGTCGGTCGGTCAGTGTCCCAGCTGTAAAGGCGATCGCTCGCCGTGGCATTGCCGTAACACACCCGTCGCAGATAGCGCTGGGCGCGGTAGTCGTGAATCGGGTCTTGCTCGTCAGGCTGATCGTCGGCCTTGTACTCGTAGCAGATGTGTTCGCCATGGGCGTTCATGCTTTCACATAAAAGCCAGCCGCTGATGCGTGATGGGTCGTCGGGGTCGGCACGGCGGGAGGCGGTGGTTTTGCCGTAGACATGCAACGTACCGTCGGCGCCATGGATCAGCCAGAAGGGGGCTCCGCCGTCAGCCGGATACCAGCATTCGCGCAGGGAAAAATCACTTTCGATCCGCGCCCGGTAAGTCACGACGTTGTGTTCGGGAATGGGACGGTCTCTGTAGCTGTGTTCCGTGCGCGACTTCAGGTTTCCTCCATCATCGAGCTCCGGCATCCACACCTCGCCGTCATGCCCGATGATTTCATCGTGCTCGGCATAACGTGGGACACCTTTATTGGTGCGGCGGCTGATCTGGCTCAGGCCCAGGTGGCAACCAAGGCCAAACGAACCGTTACCGCTCTGGCTGTTGATTGACAGGGGTATTTGCGGGTCGTAACCACGACCGCTCGATAGCGGAATCGGCAATTCGCATCCAGCCGAGGCGGTCGGCCCTACCGCGCTCCAGCTTTTGCCGATGGTGGCGATCGATGAGCTTCTGGCGATGGAAGGAGCTGTGATGCTGAGGTCTTGATCGGCCATGGTCGAGTCCATTCGCGCTACATAGGGCGTATGGATAGACGCTAACAGGAGTGGGCCTAAGATGGACCTGTCAGATCTGACAGGTGCGCAAGATCGTTTTCTGTGCTTGGGCGATTCTTTTATCGCAATTGGTTTGAACACACAAAAACGGCCGGGGCATCTTTGCGGATGCACCGGCCGTTTTCATGATGCCAGAAGCTTACTGCACTTCTACCGCCAGGCTTTCGCTGATCTTCTGTTGCCAGATCGCCGGGCCAGTGATGTGTACCGACTCGCCTTTGCTGTCCACCGCTACGGTGACCGGCATGTCCTTGACCTCGAACTCGTAGATCGCTTCCATGCCCAGCTCGGCAAATGCCAGCACCTTGGACTTCTTGATCGCTTGCGCAACCAGGTAAGCGGCGCCGCCGACAGCCATCAGGTACACGGCCTTGTTGTCCTTGATCGCTTCGATCGCGGTCGGGCCGCGCTCGGATTTGCCGATCATGCCCAGCAGGCCGGTCTGCTCGAGGATCTGGCGGGTGAACTTGTCCATCCGCGTTGCGGTGGTCGGGCCGGCCGGGCCAACCACTTCGTCACCGACCGGATCAACCGGGCCGACGTAATAGATGAAACGACCTTTCAGATCCACCGGCAGGGTTTCACCCTTGTTGAGCATCTCGACCATGCGCTTGTGCGCGGCGTCGCGACCGGTGAGCATCTTGCCGTTGAGCAGCACGGTTTCGCCCGGCTTCCAGCTCTGCACCTCTTCCGGGGTCAGGGTGTCGAGGTTGACGCGACGGGCCGACGGGCCGGCTTCCCAGACGATTTCCGGGTAGGCGTCCAGCGGTGGCGCTTCCAGCGAGGCTGGACCGGAACCGTCGAGCACGAAGTGTGCGTGACGGGTGGCGGCGCAGTTGGGGATCATGCACACCGGCAGCGAGGCAGCGTGGGTCGGGTAGTCCATGATTTTCACGTCGAGCACGGTGGTCAGGCCACCGAGGCCCTGGGCGCCGATGCCCAACTGGTTGACCTTTTCGAACAGTTCCAGACGCATTTCTTCGATGCGGTTCTGCGGACCACGGGCCTTCAGCTCGTGGATGTCGATGGATTCCATCAACACTTCCTTGGCCATCACTGCGGCCTTCTCGGCGGTGCCGCCGATGCCGATACCCAGCATGCCCGGTGGGCACCAGCCGGCGCCCATGGTCGGCACGGTCTTCAATACCCAGTCGACGATCGAGTCGGACGGGTTGAGCATGGCCATTTTCGACTTGTTCTCGGAACCGCCGCCCTTGGCCGCCACGTCCACTTCCACGGTGTTACCCGGGACGATGGAGTAGTGAATTACGGCCGGGGTGTTGTCTTTGGTGTTCTTGCGAGCGCCTGCCGGGTCGGCAAGGATCGATGCCCGCAGGACGTTTTCCGGCAGGTTGTAAGCGCGACGCACGCCTTCGTTGATCATGTCGTCCAGGCCCATGGTGGCGCCATCCCAGCGCACGTCCATGCCGACACGGACGAATACGGTGACGATACCGGTGTCCTGGCAGATCGGGCGATGGCCGGTGGCGCACATGCGCGAGTTGATCAGGATCTGCGCCATCGAATCACGGGCCGCTGGCGATTCTTCGCGCAGGTAGGCTTCGTGCATCGCCTGGATGAAATCCACGGGGTGGTAATAGGAAATGAACTGCAGGGCGTCGGCAACGCTCTGAATCAGGTCATCTTGCTTGATCACGGTCATGAGTCGCGCTCCTCTGAAAACGGTGGGGAAGCTACAGGCTTCTAGCTTCGAGCGGCAAGTTAAAGCATTACGCGGACAGCTTGAGCTTGCCGCTTGAGGCTTGCGGCTTATGGCTGTCCCTTTGTGGCGCGACGCTAAAAAGGCGCGGCAGTATACCGCGCCTCGGTGGTGGGGGCACATTGGCTTTTGGTCGGATGACCCTGTGGCGAGGGGATTTATCCCCGCTCGGCTGCGCAGCAGTCGTAAAACCTGTGAGCTCAGAGTGATTGACCGGTTGCAAGGGGCCACTTCGCAGCCCATCGAAGATAAATCCCCTCACCACAGGGACCTGGTGCAGGCATCAATGCAGCTCAATCAGGTCATGCATTTGACGTCAATTTTCGAGCCCGAAAATCGGTGGTCATTTAGCGACCGGCCCTCTAAAGTGGCATCCGGTCTGTAGAGTAGGACACTCGGTCAGCCTCCTATCGCACGGTGAGTCAACGATTGACCCATAACGCCATTCAACGCCTTTTGCTCAAACGCTTCGCCCTCGCTGCGGCCACCTACGGATTGGCTTTGCTGCTGCTGTGGCTGGCGTTTTTCACCGGGCATTATCAGCAATCTCTGAGTGGCGTGGCCATCGGCAGCGCCCTGGTGGTCATCAGTCAGGCGAGCCTTTTCGCCATGTTCTGGAGCGGGCGCAACCAGCGCTTCGCCGACCCCAGCCTGACCGAAGCGCAAGTGCTGATGGGCCTCGGCTGGCAGACGTGGCTGATCGCCCATGTCGACGAGGCACGCGGCGCGTTTCTGGTGTTTTATGTGCTGATCCTGCTGTTCGGCCTGTTCCATCTCACCCGACAGGTGTTCATCCGCTGCGCGCTGCTGGTGTTCTTCAGTTTCTCCGCGATTACCCTGTGGGACGCTTACCATTTCCGTCTGGCGGAGCCTGCGCTCGCGGCGTTGCAAGTGTGCATTCTGGCGATGGTTTTGGCGTGGCTGGTGCTTTACGCACGCTTTGTCCAGGTCTCGCGGCAACGTCAGCGTCAGCGCCGGTTTGCCTTGCAGGCGCATCAGGACACCCTGCGCGGGATGATGCGCCAGCTTGAGGATCTGGTGGCCACCGACGAACTGACCGGGCTGTTCAATCGCCGGCATTTCCTGCGCATCGCCTCGCGCGAGCTGAATGCGCTGGACAGCGACGTGATGCACGGGCTGGCGCTGATCGATCTGGACCACTTCAAACGCATCAACGATCTGCACGGCCACGCCGCCGGCGATCAGGTGTTGCAGGCGTTTGCCGGTGTGGCGCAAGCCTGCCTGCGCGACGGTGACGTGCTGGCGCGCTATGGTGGCGAGGAGTTCGTGGTGCTGGTGCCCGACTGTGATGCTGAACGTCTGACCGCGTGTTGCGAGCGTTTGCGCATCGCCTTCAGCGAGGTGGAATTGATGGGCCTGCAAGTGCGCAACCTGAGCCTGTCGGCGGGCATGACCCTGCTGGCGGTCGGCGATGATCTGGACGAGGCGTTGCAGCGCGCCGATCAGGCGTTGTACCGGGCCAAGCGTGACGGGCGCAATCGCTGTGCCGCCGCGTGGGAGAACGTCGATGCCTGAATTGCGTGTCGGTGATCGGCAGTGGACGGTTGAGGCGGGCAGCAATCTGCTCGATGCCCTCAACCACAACGGCGTCGCCGTGCCCTACAGCTGCCGCGCCGGCAGTTGCCATGCCTGTCTGGTGCAATGCGTGCAAGGCCTGCCCAGCGACAGCCGTCCGGACGCCTTGAGTGCCGAGCAACGTCAGGACGGGTGGCGCCTGGCCTGTCAGTGTCAGGTGGTCGAAGACTTGCAGGTACACACCTTCGACCCGATCAGCGACGGTCGCCCGGCCTTGGTCGAAGCGCTGGACTGGCTCAGCGATAGCGTTCTGCGCCTGCGCCTGACCCCGCAGCGGCCATTGCGCTACAGCGCCGGCCAGCATCTGGTGTTGTGGATCGGCCACATCGCCCGGCCTTACTCGCTGGCGAGCCTGCCGCAAGAAGACCGCTTTCTTGAGTTTCACCTCGACTGCCGCCAGCCCGGCGAATTCGTCGATGCCGCCCGCAAGCTGCAAATCGGCGACTCGATCCGCCTCGGCGAACTGCGCGGCGGCGCCTTGCATTACGATGCGGACTGGCACGCCCGGTCGCTATGGCTGCTGGCCGCCGGTACCGGTTTAGGTCCGTTGTTCGGTGTGCTGCGCGAAGCCTTGCGTCAGGATCACCAAGGCGCCATCCGCGTCATTCACCTGGCCCATGACGAACGCGAACACTATCTGGCCAAACCCCTTGCCGCATTGGCCGCGCAGCGGGAAAACCTCAGTGTCGAGCTGTGGACCGCGGCCGAGTCGGCCGCCGCTTTGGCGCAACTGCGCCTTGTTTCCCGGCAGACCCTGGCCTTAGTCTGCGGCTCGACGGCCAGTGTCGACGCCTTCGCCAAGCGTCTGTACCTGGCCGGATTGCCGCGCAATCAACTGCTGGCCGACGTGTTTGTGAGCCGTGGTTGAGCGCTGATTTTCAGACGCGAGACACGCCATGACCGAAGCCATCCTGCTGGAACGCGAACGCGGTTTGCTGACCTTGCGCCTCAACCGCCCGGACAAGAAAAACGCCCTGACCCGCGCCATGTACAGCCGCCTCGCCGAGGCGCTGAAACAGGCCAACGATGACCCGCAAATCAATGCCGTGCTGATCAGCGGCAGCGCCGAGTGCTTCACCGCCGGCAACGACATTGCCGACTTCCTCGAGCAACCGCCGAGCGACCTCGACAGCCCGGTGTTTCACTTCATGCTTAACCTGCTCGAATGCCGCAAACCAGTGATCGCCGCAGTCGCCGGTGCAGCGGTAGGCATCGGCACGACGATGTTGCTGCACTGCGATCTGGTCTATGTCAGCCGCGACGCCAGGCTGCGCATGCCGTTCGTCAACCTCGGATTGTGTCCCGAATTCGGTTCCAGCCTGATCCTGCCGCGTTTGCTCGGGCAGGCGAAAGCGGCTGAGTTATTGCTGCTTGGGGAAGGCTTTAACGGCGAACAGGCTGTGCAGTGGGGGATCGCCACACAAGCGCTGGACAGCGGTGAAGCGGCGTTGAGCAAGGCGCGAGAAGTGGCGCTGCGGTTTGATGAATTGCCGGCCGAAGCGGTGCGCATCAGCAAGCAATTGATGCGAGCGCCGGATCGGGATCTGGTGCGCAAGGTGATCGAGGAGGAGGGTGCGTTGTTCACCCAGCGCCTGCGTTCGCCGGAGGCGGTGGCGGCGTTGAGCGAGTTTTTTCGGTGAAGGTCAAGACGCCTTCGCGAGCAGGCTCGCTCCCACGGGGGAACGCATTTCAAAGTTGGGAGCGAGCCTGCTCGCGAAAGGGGTTGACCAGACCATAAAACTCTCAATCAGGGGCAGCCGGTAAACTCGTCGCCAGGTCACTCGATCAACCCACGGCCGACGCATTGAACCTGTTGCCCGTCGACTTGCCTTTGGCCGAGGAACGTCATTTTACCTTCACCGATTGCAACCCCAGTCCAGATCCCCCTCTCCAGGTCGAACACTCGCCAGCCTTTGCCATCCGCAAAATCCGTATCCAATTTGCCGTCATCGGTGAATCTGGCAATAACATGGTTAAAACCAGAGGACACTTGACTCAGCCCGGCAACAAGTATGTGTCCGCTGCTCTGGATGGACGCGTCAAGCCATAAGGTGTCAATGCCTTGCAGTCTGCTCAGAAGTGGTTTGCCTGCGTTGAACTGGGTGTTGGGTTTGCCGTCGGATTCCCGGCTGATCAATACGCCATGGTGTGCAGGCTCCGTATACCCAACGGATAACAGCCGCTTATTCGTCTGCCCGATAACTTTCAAGACATTGACGCTCAGCGAGTTCTCTATCGGATCCATCACTTCAAAGCCATCAACGGCGAACGAGTCATCAATTTTCCCGGTAGCAGTCAAGCGGTTGAGTACTGCCCGGTAAGGATGATTGCCACGTACACAGCCCGCGAGCACGTAGGTCCCATCCTGTTTTGCCAATAGATCGTATAGCTCCGTGTGAGTGAAATTCGGGTGGAGAACATAGGCGATTTCTCCCTCGTTAAATTCAATATCCCGTGTGCCGTCAGGCAAGAGCCGAATGACGGCTGTCGCCACTTTGTTTCCATCCCGATCTACGGTGGTATGCAATACGATCTTGCCGTCAGGCAGAACGGTCGACCGCTGGCTACCGGTTTTTGAGTTCGCTGCGTTGGGTAGTTGCTGGTGCTTCTGATCTGCCGTGTCGTCATCCGTGAGGTAAACAGCGACTTTGCCGGTTTCGTTGAATGCCGGATCAAGGTTGCCAGCGATGTCGAGACGCACGACTCCTATGGCACGCTTGAGGTTAGCCTGAAAGAAACTGCCGATGAGCAGCAGTTTGCCGTCGGCCTGTTCCACTATTTCGTTAGCGAAGGAATGCGATCCTTCTCCGTCCTCAAATTGACCGGTTACGTAGCCACTCTGGCCAAATTGAGTGTCGTGTACGCCATTGCTATCCAGTCTGATCAAGTAGTAGGCATCACCGTTCGATTGGCCTACGCTTCCCGCGATATAGGTGCGCCCTGATTTGTCGACCATCACCCCCCGCAGGACAAGGTTTCCTGAAAAATCGGGAGGTTTTTTCGGAGTGGCAACGCCCTGATTGCCAAACGTTGGGTCGAATTTACCTGGCGAGATGTTTGCCGCAACGTCCATCTTCAATCCTCCTTGATCACGACTCGTGCCCAGTCTTGAGTGGTTGGGTGGTGAAGTAGCACGCTAGTCAAGAATGGCTCTTGCAACAACTGACAGAACTGACAGTTGACGTTCTGTGAAAACTGGTTTTCAGCGACATGCAGACAACAAAAAGCCCCGCCATTTACATGGCGGGGCTTTTGCGTTTCAGCGGCCGGTCACTCAGACCTGCGGATCACCGACATGCAGGATCTTCATGCCGTTGGTGCCGCCAGTGGTGTGGTAGCTGTCGCCCTTGGTCAGGATGACCCAGTCGCCTTTTTCCACAACGCCGCGCTTGGTCAGTTCGTCGATGGCTTTCTGGCTGACTTCGTGCGGCTCCAGCGAGGCCGGGTCGAACGGGATGGTGTAGACGCCACGGAACATCGCCGCGCGGGCCTGGGCTTCGCGGTGCGGGGTGAACGCGTAGATCGGCACCGAAGAGCGGATACGCGACATGATCAGCGGGGTGAAGCCGCTTTCAGTCAACGCAATGATCGCTTTGACGCCCGGGAAGTGGTTGGCGGTGTACATGGTCGCCAGCGCGATGCTTTCGTCGCAACGGCTGAATTCCTTGCCGATGCGGTGGCTGGAGGTCTTGCCGGTCGGGTGCTTCTCGGCGCCGACGCAGATGCGCGCCATCGCCTGCACGGCTTCCAGCGGGTAAAGACCAGCGGCGGATTCTGCCGAGAGCATCACAGCGTCGGTGTAGTCGAGCACGGCGTTGGCCACGTCGGACACTTCGGCGCGGGTCGGCATCGGGTTCTGGATCATCGACTCCATCATCTGCGTCGCGACGATCACCGCTTTGTTGTGGCGGCGTGCGTGCAGAATGATTTTCTTCTGAATGCCCACCAGCTCGGCGTCGCCGATTTCCACACCGAGGTCGCCACGGGCAACCATCACTGCGTCGGAAGCCTTGATCAGGCCATCGAGGGTTTCGTCGTCGGCCACGGCTTCGGCGCGTTCGATCTTCGCCACCAGCCAGGCAGTGCCGCCGGCCTCGTCACGCAGTTGACGGGCGTATTCCATGTCGGCGGCGTCACGCGGGAAGGACACTGCGAGGTAGTCGACTTCCATTTCGGCGGCGAGCTTGATGTCGGCCTTGTCTTTTTCAGTCAGGGCCGGGGCAGTCAGACCACCACCGCGACGGTTGATGCCTTTGTGGTCGGACAGCGGGCCGCCGATGGTCACCACGCAATGCAGCTCGGTGGCAGTGGCGGTTTCAACACGCATCACCACGCGGCCGTCGTCGAGCAGCAGCTCGTCGCCCACGCCGCAGTCCTTGACCAGATCCGGGTAGTCGATGCCGACCACTTGCTGGTTGCCTTCGGTCAACGGATGGCTGGTGGAGAAGGTGAACTTGTCACCGATCTTCAGCTCGATCTTCTTGTTGGCGAATTTGGCGATACGGATTTTCGGGCCTTGCAGGTCGCCGAGCAGGGCGACGAAGCGGCCGTGCTTGGCAGCGAGGTCACGCACCAGTTTCGCGCGAGCCTTGTGCTCGTCGGGGGTGCCGTGGGAGAAGTTCAGACGGGCAACGTCCAGACCAGCCAGAATCAGCTGTTCGAGAACTTCCGGCGAGTTACTGGCCGGGCCAAGGGTAGCGACGATTTTGGTACGACGGACGGACATGCAAAGACTCCTGAGTTCAAGCGCAGGCAGAGGCTACTATGCTCGAAGGGTGTAGTCATTGTTCGAATGCACTACTTATCGTTTTCTTTATTGAACGTGGCAACTTCGGGACAAACGCGCCTGAAGATTTTCGACCAGGGGTCGATACAGAGCACAAGACAGGAGAACCCCCATGCGATTGTTGCCCATTGCCGCCCTTGCCCTCAGCGTCCTCGCCGCGACGGGCTGCACCCGTTGGTCGATGAACCATCATTTGAACAACGCCTACAGCGCCTATGAACGTGGCAATTGCGAGCAGGTCATGCTTGAACTGTCCAAAGTAGAACGTGCCAGCCGCGCCCGCCCGTACGTGTGGCCGGAAGTGTCGATGATGCGCGGCCAGTGCCTGGAACGGCAGAAGCTGTACATCGACGCGGTGCAGACCTACCAGTTCATCATCGCTTCGTACCCCAACAGCGAATACGCCTACCGCGCCCGCGCGCGTCTGGAAACCTTGCAGAGCCTGGGCCATTACCCGACACGCAGCGCCGCTGCGGTGGTGCGGCCGACACGCTTCTGACGGTACTGTCGTACAAAATCTGGCCGTCTGTACAAGCTCCGCTATAGTCAAGTAAACCGCTTGCGAGGCTTGTCTCGACGGCGGCGCAACACCTGCGACTGGCAGTGGTAAAAGTGACGGCGATTGTCGCGACCGTCACACCGGAAGCGGGGAGAGCGGGCCTGCCTAAAGGCTCGTTCCGAAGCACAGGTGCGGCTCCTTGCGGAGCCCTGCATGGCGTACAGCACATCATGTTTACCGACCGCCGGATCGAACGGCACCAGTTGCCGTATTACCTCAGAGTGTTCAATAGCATTACCGACAAACCCGTCGGCTTTCTCGGCAACGTGTCTGCGGACGGGCTGATGCTGATCAGCCAGTTGCCGATGATGATCGGCGCAGATTTCCAGTTACGCCTCAAAGTCCCGGCCCGCGATGGCAGCCAGCAAGTTATCGATTTCAGCGCCTGCTGCGTGTGGTGCCATGAAGACGCCACACCGCTGCATTACGACGCAGGTTTCATCCTGCGGCGTGCGCCGGCGGAGTTCGGCGAGCTGGTGCTGGCGCTGAAGCAGTACTTCAGTTTTCAGCCGTTGCCGGCTTCTGCCTGAACAGCAAAAGATCGCAGCCTGCGGCAGCTCCTACAGGGGAACGCATTCCAGATGTAGGAGCTGCCGCAGGCTGCGATCTTTTGATCTTGACATCACGCCACCGCGATCGCCCGCTCCTGATCCAGCGCCTTCTCCGCCAGCAATAACCCCATCTCGCTCAACTGATAGATCGCCATCGCCAGATGTCGCGGCTTGTCCTCGAGGCTGTCCGCCAAGTCGAGCAGCAGAATGCTGACCGAAGAAAAGGTTTCGTAGGTTTGAATGGCCATCGCTTCGGGGTTGATGTCGGGCGCGACCATGAACATCTGCATGCCGCGATCGACGGAATTGCACGACGGCGCAGCGCCGGGTTTTTTCAGGTAGTGATCGAGGGCTTTTTCAGCGGCCTCGTGGAGTCTGGTGGAATCGGGGGAAGCGTAGGGGGAGGTCGAGTCTTCGGTTTCAGGGGGATTGGGTGTTGGTTTGATCATGGTGATAACCCTTGGTTGGGGCCTTCACCCCTCGCGACTAAACGAAAGGGTGGCGGCTGGACGCAGGTTAGTCGACCGGGGGTATCACCAAAAACCGGCGCGCCGAAGCGCCCTGCGTACAGCCACCATCGAGTGCGGGGATAGGGATTACCCGACTGGATGACGCTTATACACCTTGATGACAAACCCCCGGGCGACTAAACCCGACCACTGATTGGCAGCGGCACGGATCACGTTACGGGGCAGCTTCAAAGCGCACAAGCCGGCGGATTCTGAGTGATGTGTAGGCAACGGCGCAACCTGATGTAGCCGCGTGTTAACGGCTGAAGGACGTCAGCATGTTGCAGTGTGGGAATAGTTACCGTTGATCGGGACTGTCAGGTTTTACAGGTGTGCTCGCTTGGGCCGTTGTGGCTTTCTGCACCGAACGAACCAGTGCCCCCGGGGGTTTCATGACTGACGATACTGAACAATTGCCCGAAGGCATTACCTTGATAATTGATCAGCCCGCCAATGGCGCTGTAATCGACGTGAGCCAGACAACTATTTCCGGCAGAGGTCTCATCTGGAACGAAGATGTGCGTATTACGATCACCGGGAACTTCACGCCGCTCAGGTTCACGACCCACGCGAGTCAGGGTGTGTGGAGCTTTACGTTGCCGCATTACATGCCTGCTGGCGCTGTCGGTATAACGGCCTTCAGCGTGATCTATGAAACAGCGGTCTCGGTCACCACACAGTTTCCCGCGCCGATCATCGAACCGCAGGAAGGTACTGGCAGCCAAGTCAACGGTAGCGGTCTGCCTGATACTCGAATCGAAGTAACAGGAACTGGCGCAGGCGAGAAGCACGCTTTCGGAATAACTACCGTCGCACGTGATGGCAGGTGGAACTCCCCAGCTTGGCTGCCGGGTTTCGAGCCTGACGATAGAGATTACGAATATGTTGCTCTGGCGCGCTTTTCTATCGGGAATCAAACATACACTTCAGAAAAATCCTTACCGCAAACCTACACCTCTGGATTACGCATACCAGTCATTGAATTACCACGGCCGGGTGATATCCAGGATGTGGCTTTTTCGCTTTCCGGCACTGCTGGCGTAGTTGGTGCAACTGTGAAGGCATTCATCGATTTCACAGACGTGCAGGTAGGGCAAAGTGGCAAGTTGACTGAAGAGGAGTGGGTTGTCCCATTGAACCTGGAACCGGGTGTTCATTCGCTGACGGTGTACCAGGATAATGGCATTTTGAAGTCAAAACGTAGCGTCGCAAGGGCTGTAAAAATCCGTCCCATGCAATTGCCAGCGCCCTCTGTAGTCTTTCTTCCTGATGGCGAAATACGGTTTTCCGGTACTGGCCTCACCGATGCGATGGTCGATATCAAAATCCTCGGCGGCCCGGGCGGAACGGAGCCTGTATCGGTAAAAGTAGCAGGGGGAAATTGGGAAACAACAGCGCTGGACTGGAAGCCGGGCAACTTCCAATTGAGTGCCCGACAACGAGTCCCCGACAACAGCGGCGGCTGGATCGAATCATTGCCACTTCTCTTCACGCTCAGCAAGGAATTACAACCTGTCAGAGAGGTTACTGATGACGGCGAGTATCAACCCACCTTCAGCGGCGAAGGGGTCGACCGCGCTACCGTCAGCCTTTTTGCCGGAGCCGAAATAGCTACGCCTGTTGTCGTCAGAAACAGGCTGTGGTCCACGCAGGCTCTGGAATCCTGGGGGCCGACGAACAAACGGAAAATATCGATCCGACAAGAGCTGGACGGTTCTGAAGGCTGGATGGAGTATGAAATCAGCATCCTGCCTCGCGAACCCGGTCTCGATGTCCCTCCCGAGAACGGGCTCACGCCGATCTTCAGCGGTACCTGCTTCCCCGGCGCGTTGGTGAACATCACGTTCAGCGACAGCGGCTCCTCGTTTGCAGCGACGGTCACCGGGGAAACCTGGACCTTCCGGCGCCCGACTCCATTTACGGATGGGGTGCGCTACACCATCGAAGCGAAGCAGACAGTCGTCGGACTCACATCGAAGCCGGGCTCCCTGACGTTCACGGTCTACAGGGAACGGCTCAAACCCGCGATCAGAACGCCGCTGCCCGAACAGGAAACGGACAGTGATCTGACGGTGACCGGTGACTTCGGCATGGCAGGCGCTTCGATGCAGCTTTGGGACGCGCAGGAAGGCAAGCGCTTGGGTGAGCCCGTGATTCTCGGGCAGGACGGCCCGTGGTCTGTGTCGCTCACCGGACTCGCCATCAAGACATGGTTCATCACCGCGCAGCAAACCCTCAACGACCGGGCCTCACCAGACAGTGAGGTGCGCCAATTCGACGTCGTCGTCATGCCGCCCGAGTTCGTGCGGCCGCTTCCTGGAGGCGATCTGACGCGCACGGCAGTTCTGTCGGGTACAGGTCGGCGAGACGGGTTGGTTACCGTTTGGCGCCGCGGGCTCGATGAGGCGCTGTTGCGCGATGTCCAGATCGGTGTGAACGGTACGTGGGAAGCCAGCGTTGTGCTGGAGGTCGGAGACGAAATCCTTTGGGCGACTCAGACGTTCGAGGGAAAAACGTCAAAACCCGGCCCTGACGTGCCGTGTCGGGTCGTACCCGTCGCGCCGATGCCCGAATCACCCACTCCCGAAGAATTCCTTGGCGCTACGGTGACGGTGTCCGGGTTCGGCGTTTCTGGTGACCTGATCACGCTCAAGCGCGGAGAATACGTATTGGGCACGGCCCCGGTGCTTGACGACGCGAGCTGGTCAATCCCGGCAACGCTGGAGCTACCCGATGGGGCGGTGACATTGAGCGTTGTGGCCTCCAAGGGTGAGTTTCATTCTGTCCCCAGCGAGTGGGAGAGTCAGGTGAGGCTTTTCCTTCCGCAATTCACATACCCAAGGCCAGGTTCTTGGGTTTCTCCGGTGGCGGCCTTCACGGGCTCGGGCAGACCGGGCACGGGAATGCTGATGAGCTGGTACAACCCGGATGTCGTGCTTGCCGGCCCCGTTGCGGTCACTGACGCCGGCTGGACAGCTACGCCGGCGGAGCCGCTGCCCATCGGCGCCCAATGGTGCCGTTTCCGGCAAACGTCCAGCACAGGGACGCCGATGTCAGACGATGCCGAAAGCGGGCGTTTTGATGTGCCGGCCGAGTCGCCTGACCATTCTCACAGGTAGTTCCGATAAACGGTCATGAGGACTGTCATTTATGACAGTAGACCGTTGCTGTGCTGGAGCGTTGAATGGGCGTATCAGCCGGTGCCGGTGAGGTTGCTCGCCAGCGCACATCACCTGTTCAAGGACTGACAGCATGACCATGAAAAATACCGCGAAACGCCCCAGCCTGGAGTTGTTCGAGCAGGTCTTCGGCGAGCAGCAGAGCCAGGAAAATCTCGCCGGTCTGAGAAACTGGCTGGAAAGCGGCGGCTCGATTTTTCCCTTGGTGGAAAAGGGGCCCGTGGGACTGGCCAGAGACTTTGGAATCAGCATCGAGGAGGCGAGGAGGTTTCTGCGTCGGGCCAATGCTCTGGCCATTTATCTGCGCCGGCAGTTTATCGAGCAGTCATTGACCGCCCAGGCTCGACCGGCACCTTACGCGGCGGGGGGGTTCAATACCGGGCCCAATTACGAGCTTTTGTTCAGCCCGGCATATGACCAGTTCGCACCCGTTGGCGCGCTTGAAGATGCCACGGGAGTAGTCGCCTATCTGGTAGAACTGTGGAGGTGGGTCGAGAACAACGTCGAAAAATATGGTAACCCCGATGAGGCGATCGGCACGATTCCACTCCATACGCGTCGTGCCGATATCAAGGAATTAGCCATCGACCACAACGCGATGCACCAGACGGTTTCTGCTGTCAACATTATCATCAAGGTGCTGGAAAGGTTTATCGACAAAACAGAGTTGGAGCTGGAAGACGCCTTGATCCAGCGGCGCTACCCCAATGGTCTGCCGTATTTCAAGCACTGGGCAACCATCAATGCGGTGGTTGCTGATCGCGGTCTTTCAGTGGGACATTTTGCCCGCTGGACAGATATCGAATACCCCAACTTTCTGATTCCGCACGCTTGGGATGACGATGCCGGCCGTGCGCTGGCTCATGCCTCGCGGCTGGGGCCGTTCCAGCGAGAATTGTTGACCGAGGACCTCATTCCCGACGACGTCGACACTGACATCAGAGAGGCATTCTACTTAAGGAATTACGGTACAACCGGGTTGGACTGGCAGAACCTCAATCAAGTGGCCTTTTTCGCTCAGCGCACCAGACTGGATGCCGAAGGAGTGGAGGCTTTTCTGTCGATTCGTCGTTATGCACCAACACGGTCGGCTAACGTGAAAATCTATGGGCCGACCGACGATCAGGAAAGCGAGCGTTCCGGTTCGGTGTACATCAACGGCGGCGAATCACCCGCCGTCAGTGTCAATTACGAAAATCTTCTGCACCGTTTGAGCGAATCCCCCATGGTCCCGGGGCGATACGACCGGATGAACCGCAAGCGGCGCCTGGATCTATGGCTGAAGCTGCCTCCCGAGGAGGTGGACTCGCTGCTGGTGGCCGCTTTCAATGCCGAGTGGGCCGGCATCCCGGATGCCCCTGACAAACCCGAGAAACCCGCCATCCGGCTGACCGACCATACCGTGCATGCGTTGGGGTTGTTCCAGACCCTGCGTGAAGGCTTCGACTGCAAGGCTGCGGATTTCGCGGTGTTCATCGACAAGTTCTCGATCTATGGCCGCGGGCAGGCACCTTCACAATTCGATCAGATCTTCAATAACGTCCAGGGCGACTACCGCGATCCATTGCTGCTTGATAACGGCGAGTTTCCATTGCTGCCGGCGCAAGGTGTGCCGGAAATTACCGTCAGCCGAATCTGCAGCGCGCTGGAAATCGACCTGCAGACATACCAGTATCTGGCGCTGGCGATTGCCCGTGCCCATGGCCGAACCAACACGCTCGTGCGCAGCCGGGAGATTCTGTCGGCGTTTTACCGACTGGTGAAATTGCCACGCTTGTTGGGCATGACGCCTGTCGAGGGGCTGTTGATGCTCATGTTGCTTGGCCGGGAGGCTTGGGCTGACGGTCTGGCGGGCGTTCCGGTGATCAAAGGAGAACCCGCGGCCGGTGACACTGTGCCCGATGTACTGAACCTCATTTCGGCATTGGCTGCATGCCGGTACTGGTGTGGAACGCGCGATTTACCGGTGCTGTGGATGCTGCAGCAGGTGGCGGATCCTCAGGTGTCCAATGTGGCGGACGAGCCTGAACTGCGTTTGTTCGAGCAGGTCCGCAATTTGCTCGGCGAGGCATTGTTGACTCATACCGGTTTCCTGACCGCCGGCGTGCCCGCGCTGGTAGGCCGCAACTGGACGGATCTGCTGTCTTCGCTGACCGACCCTTTGGGCCTGGTGAAATCTCGAGACGGAACCGATGACCAATACGTTGGCTTCGCCAGGGTGGAACTCGACAAAGCGGTCAGGGAGGGGCTGGATGAAGATGACATCAGTGTGCGTACTCCCATTGTCGAGCTCATGCTCACGGTTCTGCTGCAGGCGCGTGCCGCTCAGCTTTCGGTCGCTCGTGAATGTCTGGCTGTTTATACCGGGCTCGATGCAGAGCGGGCGCTGAGGGTTTTGAACTGGGCAGATTCGAGCGTTTATGAGCTGTTGGTCAGAATTGTCGAGCATGCGGGAGACGACTGGGCACTGTCACGCGGCCTGACGGAGGAATCTCTTGATCCTTTGTTTTCATTGCTGGCTGACATGCGTCGGCGCAGCGCTGTCGTGGCCGAACTCGACATCAGCCTCGAAACACTGGATGCGCTTCTCGATTACGGGCTCAACGATTGGTGGGAGCAGGATCAGCCCCATGACTTTAGCGTCGCTACCCTGTATTACCTGACGGTTCTGACTCATGCCTTGAAGATCAGCGAGCAGCCTCATACCGAGATGCTTGAGTACCTGAGGCAGATCAGGGAATGGGGTGATCCGAAGGATTTATCCACCGATGCGCTGCGCCTGGCGCAGCAGGCATCGGAAGTCTGGCTGGCACGGTTCTTCGACTGGAGCGAGCAGGAGGTGCATGAGTGCATCGGTCGGATCGACCCGCAATATGGACTCTTGAAGAACCTCAAGCAGCTCGACTTATTGGTTCGGGTGCTCGAACTCGCTGCCCATACCAATATGGATGCGCTGACCATTTTTCTGCTGGGGACGCTGCCCGAGGCCGTCGACAAGGCTTTTTACAAAAGCGCTGCCGAGCATGCCTCATTGAGCCTGTCGGAAACGGCGCCTGCAGTTCGCCTATCCGCAGAGCTTCGCGCGCCGCTCATCAACATGCAGATCGACGTGGATAACACCGAGGTGATTGCCGGTAGTCCAGGCCAGATCATTTTCACTATCAAGCTGACTGACCAGGATGGCAAACCGCTCAGCGGTGTGGTCATTCGCGGACAGGCCAGTCTCGGCACGCTGGCCATTGGCAAAACCCAGCCAATAACGGGTATCGCCACGGCAACCTACACGCCTGGAAAAGTCATGGGGGCTGAACGTCCCCTGTTCTGGGTGCCATTGATCACGCCGCAGGAGGGGCCGCTCATCCAGTTGACCGACGACGGTCTGCTCCTGGATTTCCCCTCAGCCTTCATGTCCAGAGTGCCCACGAGCGTGGTTCCAGAACGGCAAGCGGTCGAGTTGACCGCGGTTCTCATGGATAGCTTCGGCAATCTGGGCAAAAACCGCTGGGTGAGTTGGTCCGCAACAGCCATCGGTGACGAGCCTTTACTGGCCGTTGAGGTGGTGATTCAGCCCCAGCAGGGGCAGACCACTCAGCAAGGCGTTGCCCGAGCGGTTGTCTCAAGTCCCACCGGAGGCACATTCGTTTGCAGGGTGCTCTCGGAAACCAGCGAAAAAAGTGTGGATTTTGAAGTGATTCGGTTCGCACCTCTTCCTGCTTCCGAATGAAGCATGACGTTTGGGTATCTCCCCGCCAGAAGGTAAAGATCATGAGCCAAAGCATCATCAATGATTTGCTGGAACAACGTCGCGCTGCGTTGACGGATTATTGCCTGGGCCATTTCGGCGAGAGCGTTGGTCGGTTCAAGATCATAAGAAACGCTGAGCACCTGAATGAATTGTTGCGTCTGGACTCACTCGACACGCAGAAAGTACCTGGTGCCCTGGGTGCCGAGGCGATCAGTTGCGCGCAGAAATTCATCAACGCCGCCTACCGCAAGCTTGAGCCGGGTTATTCGGAAACAGAATTTCCCGAAGAAGATCTGAAACGCTGGAAACTGCTAAGCAATTATTCGGGCTGGTCGGCCTCGATGTCGCTCCTCGTCCAGCCGGAAAACTTCATGACACCGTTCGCAAGGCCGCGCACGACTCGTTTGTTCCAGACGCTGATGACGGATCTGAATCAGACGCGGCTGAGCAGCGATTCGGTATTGATAGCTTTGCGCAATTACCTGAAGTCCTTTGAAGAAGTCTGCAACCTGGAAGTCATCAGTGCTTTTCTGAATGGCAGTACCGCGGTGGACGGGCGTTATTTCTTTGTTGGCCGCGAGCGTGTTGCGCCTTATCGATATTTTTGGCGCGAAGCGCGGATCGAATTGACGCCTACCTGCACCGACGTCAACCCTGCGGCATGGAACGAGTGGGAGATGGTCGATGCAGGGGCGACCGGAACCGTGTTGGATATGCGGCCGGTGTTCTGGAACGGTCGGCCGTGTCTGGTCTGGGCTGAGCTTTCGGAAAAACTCGGGGACAAAGGCAAGGATGGCTATGTTCCGTACAAGGTAAACATCAACATAGCCTTCAAATCGCAGAACGGAGACTGGTCGCCTGCAACAAATTTGCAAAGCATTGGAGATCTCGACGCGCCTCCGCCAGCCGGGAGCCGTTTGATTGCCACGGTCCGTGTTACCCCAAGTCAGCCCAATGGCGTTCTCGGCGTGCTGTTTTTCAACGGTGCTGTAGCGCAGACGCCGGTGGTGCGCGATACGCTGTTTCGCTCTGTCCCGACCTATGAAGAGGGTTGGCTGGAAATGCTGGAGCAGCGTTTCGACAGCGTTCTGACGGTCCAGCATTCGTTGACTGAGCAAACCCGGCCAAAAATGGTCACGACGGTCCAGACGCCCGGGACGTTGACTGAGTTCTACGAACTGGATGCTTTTATGCTGACTCACTCCACGGGAGACATCCTGTTTGTCAGGGGCATTTGCAGGCCAAATAGCACCGGGGGCGTGGCAACCGTTGATTTCGATTTGACGCTGACCAGCCAACCCTCGGTCGGGGATCCGAAAGAAACCAGTGGAGCGTATTCGACAGACGGTGGATGGGCCACCGACTGGCTTACCTACACGCGTGGTTCAGGCGGCTTCACCAGCCCCATTACCTTCACTTTCGGCGCGACTACTGCCTCTGCAACCTATGGCCGTAAACAGTTCGTGCTGACAATGACCGCCATCGTCGGTTTCGACCCTGCGGTGCTGGAAAAGAATCGGCATGACGCGGCGCAGTTTCTGGCCTTCAACACGCCGGGAACATTGGCACGGGTACGCCTCAATTCGCTTTTCGGTCCGCGGTTGGTCGGCCTCGCCAACATTTCCGTGGATGCGGTGCTCGACTGGACGACACAGTTTCTGCCTGAACCGATCTCGGAAGCCGGGCCGGTCAGTGAGCCTAACGGTGCCTTCAATGGTGCCAATGGTCTGTATTTCTGGGAACTGTTCTTCCATCTGATCCATCTGGTGGCTATCCGCTTTCGCGACGAAAATCGTTATCGCGAGGCCGAAGCCTGGTGGCGCAGGGTGTTCGATCCGCAAGCGATCGCGCAGGCTTCGGATACCCCGCAGCCAAGCGACCCACGCGACTACTGGCGCTGCCGGCCGTTGGTGAGTCCTGGCAATGCCGGCCCTGAGTGTCTGGTGGAAGAAGATCCGTACGCCATCAGTTACGCGGCGCCAAAGCATTTTCAGATCCTGACTTTCCTGGAGTACGTCAAGAATCTGGTCGAGGAAGGGGACTGGTATTACCGCCAACAGACTCGGGACAGTCTGGTGCTGGCCAAGGAGTGTTACGTGCAGGCCCAGAACTTGATGGGCGACCCGCCTTCGTCGCGCTCGGTGACTGATTGGCAGACACAAACGCTCGGCGCGCTGATTGACAAGAGCGACGCGCGCCCGACGCTGGAAGCATTTGAGAGAACGCATCTGTATTCCCTTGCAGACGTGCCGCCTTCGGCTGATTTCGCACCCGTGATGGGGCTGCTGGCTACCCCACCATTCAAACTGCCGACCAACGAGCGCTTGCTGACGCTGTTCCAATTACTTGGGCAACGCCTGTACAACTTGCGTCATTGGTTGACCATTGACGGAAAACCGCTCGACCTGCCTGTGTATGAACCGCCGGGTGATCCTGCGCAACTGTTGCTCAATCTCGCTGCCGGAAGCAGCGCCGGGCCGCAGCGAATGGGGGGGCGGCCAGTCATCAACGGTTATAGCTGGCGAGTGACCAGTGAATTTGCACTGCGTTCTGCGCAAGAGCTGCAGAGTCTCGGCAGTGAGATGCTGCGCTTCATGGAACAGCGCGACACGGCACAACAGGTAGAGCTGCAGCAGCGGCATCTGATTGAACAGGCCGAGTGGACGAAAGCCATTCAGGAAAAATCCCTGGCTCAGATGAATGCGACGCTGGCGGCCTTGCGCCAAAGCCACGCAGCCGTAAAGCAACGTGCCGATGAATACGCCGCCTGGTTTGACGAGAACGTCACGGCAGAAGAATACAAGGTCATGGATGACCTTCACGCTGCCAAAGAACTCAATCAGAGCTCGGTCGGCGTTCAGGCTGCTGCGGGGGGGATTTCGGTCATTCCCAAAGTCTTTGGCGCGGCCAACGGCAATGCTTTTCCAGAAGGTGTTTTGCATGCCATCGCACAGGGCTTGCAGATCGCCTCCCTGGGCAAACAGGCAGATGCGGAAAAAAGAGCGGTGACCGAAGGCTATCGTCTGCGTCGCCGCGAGTGGGGTTTGCAACGCAACCTGGCACTCGCCGAACTGCAGGCGCTGGATGAGCAGATCAATGCGCAGGTGATAGCTGTGGATGCCGCCCGGGCCAGTCTGCAATTGGTCCTGCAAACCAATCTCCAATCTATGGCCGTGTACGACTTCCTGCAAAAACGCACTGCCCACAGTCAGCTTTACGACTGGCTGCTGGCACAACTCAAGGCGTTGTACTACCAGGCTTATGATGCAACCTACAGTCTGTGCATCAGTGCCCAGGCATCGCGCATCGCGCAAACCGGTGATTACGATTCACAGTCACCTTTGCCTCAGGCCTGGTCCGAGAAGCATCACGGTTTGCTCGCTGGCCAGCAGTTGATCGGCTTTCTGATGCGTGAGCAACGCAATCACTTGCAAGACTTCGAGCGATCCATCGAGCGGGCCAAAACGATTTCCGTTAGGCAGCTCTTCGATGATGCGGTCGAGCCTCAGGCTGCTGCCCCCAACTGGGCGCAGGCGCTTGAACAACTGCAGAATGGCGGAAGGCTGGCCTTCTCTGTAAGTGAGCTGAACTTCAATCGCGACCATCCCGGCGAGTACTGCCGGCTGATCCGATCGGTTGAAGTGGACTGCCCGGCATTGCTCGGACCCTACGAAAACCTCAGGGCCACGTTGACCCAGACCGGCAGTCGCACCGTGGTTCGGCCAGTGCCGCGGGCGGTGGAATATCTGCATGACCCCGACAGCACCACGCCACCTGCCGATGTACTGTTCAATACGCGCTCGGGACAGCAAATCGGTATTTCCAGTGGGGTTGCTGATGATGGGCGCGTCATGGAGGACCAGGATACGGGTCTGCTTCGTGCCTTTGAGTCTTCCGGGGCCGTTTCCTCTTGGGAAATCCATTTTCCGCGGTGTCGCGAACCGGCACAATCTGCGGTGCTTGCGTCCATTACAGACCTCATTGTTACCCTCCGTTTTACGGCCAAGGCTGGTGAGCCGACCTTCACCCTGGCGGTGGAAAATCTGGTTGAAGCCAGAGTGAATGCTCTGCAACGTAATGCCGAACGGAGCCATCATCATGCTTGACTCCAGTATTCAGGCCGAGCGGAATTTGATCATCAATGGTGACTTCTCTCAGAGCCTCGCGCAGTGGAAAAGGGGGCCCGTCAACCCAAGCTACGTCGTAACCAAGGGAGAGCAACTGGAGGGTGGCGAGCGCGTGAATATCCTGTCTGCTCTCGACGGTTCTTCCGCTTATCAGGAAGTCACCTTGTTCAAGAGCGCCAGCGATGACGTCAGGTATGTCATCAGCTTTCTTTGTGAAATGGACCACGAGGAGGAGGGCCTGCTGGAGCTGAGTGTGGCCGGACTGCCTGTTACCCAGCAAATTCCCTTGCACCCGGGCGTGCGCCGTGATCGGCATGACGATCTTCTGCGCCAGCGCGCTGGCCTGCCTCGCCTGTTCAAACCGCGCTCGTACCAATTGGATGTGACATTGCCGCTTGTGGACACTCACATTCTCAAAGTCCACGCCATCAGTCCGGTCAACAAAGAGGGCGACTACTTCTCCTCGTTGCGTATCACCCGGATCAATCTTCAGTTGCACTTGCCGGCGGCGCAGGTGTTGACCCTGGAACTGGACGGGCAACAATTGCCACTGGGCCGTGCCGTACCTCTTTGTCTGGGCGCGCTGGGTTCGGCAGCGCATCGTTTCAAATGCATCCATGCTCAGGATGATGCGTGGCGGGGCACGCGGGCGTCCCTGCACAACAAAGCCAATCCGCAGGGTGCAATTGTCGCCGATCCAGACTGGGGCAAGGACAAACCGCTGGATGACTCCTGGAGCCTGGTTTGCCCAGAGATCGACGGCGATCCCCCGTACCTTTTCAACCTGCAGTTATCAAACGAGTTCCATGCACCCGTGCTGGATATTCCGGTCTCATTGGGTGACCACCGCCTGAAGTTCATTCAACTGAAAGAGGCGGCGCATTACGTGGTGATGGAGTATGACCAATCCATCAGGGTCGGCGTCTGCGTTGGCTCGCATTACACCGACAAGGCACAGGAAGGAAGGACAGTCACCTGGACGGTAAAAGACACTGACGTCAAAACCACGACGTCGACCGATCACGAGGGCTGGGCCTGGTTTGAACAAAAACCGAGCGCTGCCGGTGATGTGCGTATTGAAGCCTCGGTCGAGAGTCTCTATTACGCTAGCGGCGCAGTGACGGAGGTCTTTGAGGTCAAGGTCCTCGCGACCGACCCGTTGAAGGAGGTTCGCACGATCACTGAAGCCGGAGACGAGCAGCCGTGGGAACTGAAGGGCTACCCCAATCGCGGGACGACCTGGCATTTGCAGATCCGGTTCCCCGACGTGCTTCGAGGCACCGAGGTGGCGCTGCGATGGAATGGCGAGCCTGCGGAGAAACTGGGCGTTACTGTTTCGCCGCCGCTCGAAATACCTGTTCGTATAGGGGCGGATGGATTACTTGCCTATCGTCTGGATAACGATGACAAACAGGATGGCCAATTTTCCTTGCGGTTGACCTCTGGCCACCTGTTGGAAGGCTCGCCTGCCAAACCGATGTCGCTGGCACGCAACGTGGTCATACCCGGTCAGGTGCGGGGGCCTGACAGGATTTGCGTGGTGGATGAAAACGAAAGTGCACGGATGTGGGTGCAGGTGCTGCACAGGACGACATCAGGAACAGGTGAACCGGTAGAGGGCGCGTTGGTTTTCTGGAAGGAGCCGGATGGGAACATGCCGATGACTCTGACAGGCACTGGCGGTTGGGCCAGTCATCAGTATCAGCCTGCAAGTGCCGGAGACCATCGCGTCATTGCCACCATCAAGGCTCACGAAGAAGCCGAGCCGAGCGAGAAGGAATTCATCGTGAAGGCAATTGCGACCAGCCTCTGGAAAGAGCATGTCGCAATAACCCTGGACGGCGAAGCCGTCGATCTGCAGACCATTGGTCTGCTGTGCCGACATGGCCATACGCACACTCTCAGGGTCACCCCTGTTCCCGGCAGCCCATGGATCGGCACCAGACGCATCAGCCTTGATTGGCGAGAGAACGACCCACTGATCGGCCTGAAACCTGCTGATCCGGGCATTTCTTTCCCGCTGGGGGCTGATGGACTGACATGGAGCCTGTCTTCCAGCGCTGCCGACAGTCGCAGCAGCCCCTTTGAGTTGCGTTTGCGGGCCGATGACGTTGCAGATGATCGCGAGTTGTGCGGGCGATTCATCAATCCGGATCTGACCCGTGAGCTTGGCGTCAGGCTGGATCGGGTAACGGCAGCACTCGATGGGCAGGAGCTATATCCCTGCCTCGGTGCGGATCATCAGTTTACGGTCTGTCTCAATGAGCTAAGCCCGCTGGTGGGCCTGTCAGCAGCGCTGGAGTGGTCGGGAACGCCTGCCGATGAACTGAATGCGATCGTGAGTCCGCCCTTGGCGCAGTCTCAAGCGCTTGGTGCAGAGGGCGCTTTCTGGCAACTCGACTTGCGCAGCAGCACAAAAGCGGGCGACTTTGCGCTCGCTGCAAACCTGCCCCAATTGGCATTCCTCGCACCCGTCACACCAATGGAATTGGGACATAACGCCTTGAGTTTCAATTTCATACTCGAGTCACCGGTGGATCCGGTAGTCGATCTCGATCAGGCCTGGACATGGGCTAATGTGGTGTCGCGTTTTACCGCAGAGGCAGTTGCCGATGTGCCGGTTACCTGGCACTCGGGCGCAGCCCCCGTAGTGGTCAACACGGACAGCGATGGCAATTCCGGCTTCGCCGTGCTTCCCGCGACCATCGACATGCATACGGTGCAGGCCACTTTGCTCAGTCTTTACGACAATACCTCAGAGCAGAGAAGCGCCACCTTCAAACCGTTGGCAGAAGATCTCTGGCCTCGAGTCAACGTCAGTTTCGATGGTCAGACCAGTCAGGTCTGGGGTGACACCACCGGTTTCCCCCGTCGTAAAGGCAGGCACAGTATCGTGGCGTTTTTCCCGGAAGAATTTAACGGGCAGACCGTACGTATGGGGCATATCGGCACTGCGCCTGCGGTACTGGGCAATAGCTATGAGCCAGAGCTGGGCGTGGCGCAGGTTGTCAGGAATGGAATGGCAAGGTTCGGGTTGCGCGCGGGAGATTCCACGGACGGCAGTTTCGCCTTGCGACTTTGCGCCGAACGGCTGGCACGGCTGTCGCCGACCAACGCGATGTCGCAGGGTGCAGGTTCGCGGGTGATGAAAATCGGATTGACGGCCAGCAATGCCGGTTCGCAGCTGCTTTGGGGAGATGTCTTTGAACAGACGATCCAGGTCGTCTCGTCCATCAGCGCAAAACCCATGGCAGGGGTGCTGGTGACATTTACGCATACTGACCTTGGCGTTTTGAACGCCGAGACCGACTTTTACGGGAGGGCAACAGTACGCTTTGTTCCCACAACGCCAGGTTCCAGTCAGGTCATCGCAACAGTTGGGGATGCTGGTAATACGGCTTCGATTGCAATGGATCTTGTCCTCGCCCAACCGAGGCAGATCGCAGAACTTTATGAACCGTCCGACGCCCGGCAGTCTGCCGACGAACCCCGGGTGCATGCAAAAGCGAGAGTGGTGTCTGCGTTGACCGCACAGCCCTTGGCCGGAGTGCTCGTGACGTGGGAGTTTGGCGGGCACATAGTGAGCTCGGTAACCGATGACGAGGGAATTGCCGACTGGACTTTCATGGGTTTGAGTGACGGCGTTCTGTCAGCGACCGTTGAAGGCGGGCTGGCCGGTTGGGATATGGCTGTATTGACCTATACCGGGCAAGTGCCGGTGATTGAATCGCTCAGTTGCGACAGGGCAATGATCTATCGTGCAGACGAAGTGAATGCCTGGGCAGTGGTGAAACTCAACCCGCAAGGCACACCCGTAACAAACCTGCCGGTCAATTGGCAATTCGCCGGAAAGTCGCTGCCCACATCGATTTCCGACGAGTACGGGATCGCTCCGGCATCATTTCTGGCTGCTGAAGTCGGGGAATTTGATCTCGAGGCCTGGCTGAATCCGGGCGCGGTTTCCCTGGCAAAGATCAATGTGGTTGCCCGGCCTAGCGTTATCTTGCGTTCCATTTATGCCGTGCCCCTCATCGGGCAAGTAGGCAAGCCTGTGACGATTGCAGTGCAGGTGGTTAAAAACCTGACCGAGCCAGTGGTCGATATGAGCGTGCTCTGGACCGTTGATGATGTTCCGTTGAGAGAGACTGTCAGCGATGACAAGGGATGGTCGAAGGTGGTTTTTGCACCGGTTGAAACTGGCTCGGTTGTTGTCAGTGCAAGCGTGAAAAACCCTGTGGGAACAACCCAGATGTCATTGACTCTGGTCGTAGTCTGAGCGTGCGGTCGCGCTAGAGCGTCGCGGATTTTTTCCAGCCAAGATAGCGGCTCACTAACGCGGCTCCCAACTCCGCGGGCCGAACATCCATCACGACAACTCCATGAGCATTCAACTGTTCATGGAGTTCTATCCGTTCATTCAAATAATTCACCGTGCCGCAGTAGGCCAATGCTTCGGGCAGTGTTTGCACTGGCGTCTGGCGTAACGTATCCAGCGCTTCCTCGCGCAGGCTCGCCACCAGCACCCGGTGCTGCGCGCTCAGGCGTTTGACCGCGCCGAGCAGTTGATCATCGTCATCGCGCAAATTGGTCACCAGCACTACCAGCGCGCGGCGCTTTTGTCGCGTCAGGAGTTGGTTGACGGCGGCCTGATAATCAGCCGGATGCTGTGTGCTGTCGAGGTCGTAAACCGTGTTCAGCAGCACGTTCAGTTGCCCGCTGCCTTTGACTGGCACGACATGGCGCGGTTGATCATCGGCGAACGTACTCAATCCCACCGCATCGCCCTGGCGCAACGCTACGTAACTGAGCAAGAGACAGGCATTGAGCGCGTGATCGAAGTGCGACAGCTCACCATCGTGACTGCGCATCTGCCGGCCGCAATCGAGCAGGAAGATGATCTGTTGATCGCGCTCGTCTTCGTACTCGCGGGCAATCGGCGTGCGCTGGCGGGCGGTGGCTTTCCAGTCGATCTGGCGCAGGCTGTCGCCCTCGCGAAATTCGCGCAACTGATGGAACTCCTGACCCTGACCGCGACGTTGTCGCTGGCGCACGCCGAGCTGGCTGAGCCAGTTGTCGACGGCGCGCAACTCACCGCCGTAAAGCCGGGCGAAGTCCGGGTAGACACGGGTCTCGTCGCGGACTCTCAGCAGGCGTTTGCCGGACCATAATCCCAAGAGGCTGGGCAGGTTGACTTCGCACTGTTCGAAGCAGAAATGCCCGCGTTCGAGAGGTCGCAGACGGTAGGTGAGCTGACTGACATGGCCGGGTTGAAGCTCGACAACTGTTGGCAGATATTCAAACGCGAGGCCGTCGGGTACGTGGTCGAAGAGATTGATGTTCAGTGGCTCGGCAAACTCATGGGCGACCTCCAGCTTTACCTCTCCCCAGCGCCCGAGCGCCAGGCTGCCGGGCATCTGTCGTTTGATGCGCGGCGAGGGCAGGCGTCTGAGGCGTACGGCGTCGATAACCGCCAAGACCAACAGCGCCAGGAGCAACCCCCAGTTGATCGAAATCAGGCTCGACGGGAGCTCTCTGCCAAGTGCCTGAAAGGCGCCGAGCACGATGCTGACGCCCAGCAGCAGCGCCAGCCAGATCAGCAGCAGCCGAGACGGTTTCACAGGCGCGGTGCCGGCACTTGATCGAGCAATTGCGTGAGCACCTGATCGACCTGCAGGCCTTCGATATCCAGCTCCGGCGCGATGCGCACGCGATGGCGCAGCACCGCCAGCGCGCAGCCTTTGATGTCGTCCGGAATCACGAACTCGCCGCCGCGCAGCAGCGCCCGGGCACGGGCACAACGAACCAGTGCAATCGAGGCGCGCGGTCCGGCGCCGAGGGTGAGGCCCGGCCAGGTGCGCGTGCTGCGCGCCAGGCGCACGGCGTAGTCGAGGACCTGATCGTCCAGCGGCAGATCGCTGGCAATACGCTGCAACGCCTGCACATCCTTGGCTTGCAACACGGTGCGCAGCGGTTGCACATCGAGCATGTCGGCGCGGGTCGAACGACAGACCTGACGGACCATGTTCAGCTCCTGATCGGCGTCGGGGTAATCCATGCGCACCTTGAGCATGAAACGGTCAAGCTCGGCTTCCGGCAGTGGATAGGTGCCTTCCTGTTCGATCGGATTCTGCGTCGCCAGCACCATGAACGGTTGCGCGATGGGCAGGGCGCGACCTTCGAGTGTCACCTGGCGCTCCTGCATGGCTTCGAGCAGCGCTGCCTGGGTTTTCGCCGGGGCGCGGTTGATCTCGTCGGCCAGCAGCAGGTTGGTGAACAGCGGTCCTTTGCGCAGCTTGAACTGCTCGGTCTGCAAGTCATACACGGCGTGACCGGTAACGTCGCTGGGCATCAGGTCCGGGGTGAACTGGATGCGCGCGAACTCGCCGCCGAAGCAACGAGCCAAGGCCCTCACCAGCAAGGTCTTGCCCAGGCCGGGCACGCCTTCGAGCAGCACATGGCCGCCGGCAATCAGCGCGGTCAGGACAGCGTCGACCACCGCATCCTGGCCAATCAGCGCCTTGTTCAATTCGTTGCGCACTGCCTGCGCCAACTGGCTGGCACGCTGGCGCTGCTGGGCGGCGTGCGTCGCGCTGCCGGGCTCGATCTGTTCAGTCATAACGCGTTCCTCAAAGTTTGCAGATGAGCGACCTGACGGCTGAATTCGGCGCTGGACAAACGCTGCTTCGGTCGTGGGCTCAGGGCCTGGCTGATGGCGCGGGTGGGTTGCCGAGTCAGGCGCGATAACGCTAGCCACTGTTCGGCGACATTCAATTGATCGAAACCGGGATGGCGGCGGCGGGCGCGGCGCAGGATGTCTTGTTGCAAGGCTTGCAGCAGCGCCTGCTGGCCGTTGTGGCGCAGCAGGAAGTCGGCGCTGGCACGCAGATGTTCGAGCAATTGTCGGCGACCCGCTGGCGCCGGCATTTGCACCGGGCCGTGGCGTACGCCGGCCTGCCACAACCACAGGCCGATCAAGGCGAGCAGGGCGACGATGGCCTGCGGGAAGTAGCGCCAGAGCAAGGTCCACAAGCCATCGTGCGCGGTGTTGTAAATCAGCGTGACGTCGGTGTCGGCGCTCAGATACCAGAGCAGCCAGGCGTTGTCGTATTTGCCGATAGCGCCGGTTTTCCACAGCTCGGCATCGGTGACCACGGTGATCGTGCCGAGGCCGTACACCCGTTGCATCATGTGCGTGGCTTTGGCGCTGTTGGCCCAGGCTTGCGCGACATTGTTCGGGTCGTCGAGGTGGAAGTCGGTGTCGAAACCGGCGTAGGCCGGCGCGTCTTCATCTTCCAGATACAGTTTGGTCAGTTTCGGGAAGCGGTCCTTTTCCCCGTCCTCGGGAGGATCTTTCAAGTCCTTGCTCAGCGATTGGTGCAGTTGCACCTTATCGAGCAGCAGATCATTACTTTGCCCGGTTTGCGCATCCCACAACGATTCGGCGACGAACACCAGACGTCCTCCGGCGCGAGTCCAGTTCAGCACCTGATCGACTTCACGCGGCGTCATCCGCGCGCGCTCGCCAAACAAAAGCAAAGTGTGGCTATGCGGATCGATCTGCGGCAGTACCGCCAGGGTCTCGGCGTGACTGACCGCGAGGCCGCGCTCGCGCAGGAACATTTCTGCCGCCAGATAAGGATTGGCTTGCGCGGCAGGCGAGGGGCCGTGATCGACGGTTTCCTGATAGGGCCGGGCTTTGAGGTAGAGGAACAGACTCAAGCCGCCCAGCAGCAAAAGCGCCAGCGTAGCCAACGACCAGCCGATGCGCCGGTTCAATGCCCGGATCCTTTGCCGAACAATTCACGCCAGCCGTTGCACAGCTCTGCTTGCAGGTGCGCAGCTGGAACTCGGTGCCCGTAGGCCATGTTCTGCCAGTGAACAGTGAGGTTGCGGCTGTAGGCGAGCAGGTCCGGGCGTTGCAATTGCTCGATGCGGTTGAGGATCTGGCTCTCGGTGTCGGCGGCTTTCAGCGTCAGGTCGAAATCATGCAACAGATGGCTGAGCAGGCCGCGATAGAGCAGGCCCAGCGCGGCGCGAGGTTCACTCAGCCACAATTGTTCGGCGCTGCTGGCAATGTCATCCGGCAGGGTTTCACGGTTCAGATCGAGGCCGAAGACTTGTGGCGACGCCGGCGGTTTGCTGCGCGCAGGCCGGTTCGGGCGGCGGCTGACGAAAGCCCCGAGGAATTCGCGATAACGCCAGGCCAGCCAGCCCAGCGCGGCAATCAGCGCGCCCCACAACAGCACCTCAATCACGTTCGCCAAGGCATCAAGGTGTCGACCATCGAGCCAGCCGAGCAGGGTTTTCAGCCACTGCGGTGCCTCACCCGCTTGCGCGTCTTTGGCCGGACTTGCCGGGTCGTCGCCAAAGCGATAACGGGTGACGCTTTCCTTGTTCTTGAACGGCGGTTGCTCGAGCAGCGACTGGATGCTGTCGCGCGCGGCCTGACTGGTCAGCGGCTGATTGAGCAACCGTGGAGCATCCGGCGCATCGCTGGCCCACACCGGTTGCAGGTTCGGCAGCAGCAGACACGCCGCCAGCAACACGCCGAGCACGCCGTTGTTCAAGCGCTGGCGCAGACGGCGGAAGACCAGTTCAATGTCCCAGGCTTCCAGTTGCGTGCGGCGGTTCAGGTACAGGCTGAAACCGCAGGCGACATACACCGGTCCCCAAGCCACCAGGATCAGCGCATAAAAAACGTTGGTCAGGTGCTCCAGCCAGCGCCAGTCCTGATCAGCGGCGAGCAGCAGTGACTGCCAGTCCCAGTCGGTTTCGATCTGCTGCGGCAAGAGCATGTAGAACAGCAGCATCAAGCCGATCCACAGTGCGGTTTCCAGATGCACGCCGATGATCGTCAACCATTGCGCGGCGCCGCCGTTGCGTTGCAGCAGCACCTGCAGACGTTGTTGTCTGGCCTCGCCGTCGAGACCTTCGAGTTGCGTCACTGGCAGCACAAAGCTGCGACTCAGGCTCAGCCGGCGCCAGGTCAGACTGGCCAGCAGTTGCGGCCTGAGCAGGCGCGGCCATTCACGCAAGGCTTGCTTGAGCGTCGGGGTTTCGCCGAACAGCGCTTTGGAGAGGATGTACAGCGGCAGGCGTTCGTAGGCCGGTTTCAGCCACCAGAAAATGAACACCGCCAGTGATGGCGAATCCCACAGCAGCAGGCTGAGCAGGGCGAACAGCGGCAGGGTGACGATCGCCCAACTGGTCATCAACAACCGCCGATGCTGCTGGCTCATCAATACGCCCAGGTCCATGGCTTCCCAGGTCGTGCGCGGGCGGATCACTACGCTGGCGTCACTCAGGCGCATGGCGGGTCCTTCCGGCAAACAGCAGATACACCGCGACGGCCAGCCACAGCGCGGTGCCGACGGCGTATTTGGTCAGCGGCGTGACACTGGTTTTCGACGACCAGTAAGCCTCGATAAAGGCTGCGATCAACAGGAACAGCATGGCCCCACACACCAGCAACACACTTTTGCGCGCCGCCAAGCGCAGCGCCTCGCCCCATGTCAGGCGTCCGGGGGCGATCAGCGCCCAGCCCAGCTTGAGGCCCGCCGCGCCGGCGAGGGCAATGGCGCTCAGTTCGAACGCGCCGTGACCGATCACGAACGACCAGAAGGTCTGGCCGAAACCGATCTCGCTGAGATGCCCGGCCACCGCGCCGATGATCATGCCGTTGTAAAGCAGGAAAAAACCGCTGCCCACACCCATCAGCAAACCGCTGGCGAACGTCTGAAAGGCGATGCCCGTGTTGTGCATCACGTAATAGCCGAACATTACCCAGTCTTCGCTGGCCGCCCGTTCCGCCGAGCGGCCGAGGTGGCCGGCAACGGGGTCGTACATGCCTTGCATCTCGCGCACCTGCTCGGCCGGGATCAGGTTGTAGATCAGTTCCGGGAACAGATAAACCAGCACGCCGAAACCGATCAGGCTGCCGAAGAACAACAGGCTGGCGGCCGCAACGAAGCGCCATTGTTCGCGCACCAGTCGCGGGAAGTCGGCGAGGATAAAGCTGATGATTTGCGCCCCGAGCCGACTGCGATGCCGATAGAGCTGTTGATGGCCGCGCAGTACTTGTTGTTGCAACGAATCGATCAGAAAACTGCTGTAGCCGCGCGCCTGGGCCAGAGCCAGATGTTGGCAGAGACGTCGATAGGCCTTGGGAAAATCGCTGACTTGCGCCGTATCCTTGCCGTGTTCGAGGCGTTCGAGCGCCACGGCGAAGCGCTCCCATTCGGCCTTGTGGCGACTTTCGAACAGGCTCTGCTTCATGCGCTCGGCCCCAACAGGCCGCGCGCGATGCCGTTGAGTTCAGACACGGCTTTGGGCGCAGAGATGTGCAGCGGCTGCGCCAGCAATGCCGCCAGCTCGTTGACCCGTGCGGGTGACAGTTCAGCCTGACGCTCGGCGAAACCGAGCACCGCGCGTTGTTCGCTCAAGGTCAGCGGAACGGGGCTGCGGCGAGGTTCAGCGTCAGGCAGTTGCGGGCGGCTCAGCGGGCGCTCGCTGTAAACCACCAACGTGCCGGCGGCAATATCGCCGAGGCGTTTGAAGGTCGGGTGTTGCAGGCAACTGAGCGCACCGAGGAAATAGCCGAAGGGCAGTAGATCGACAAAGCGCAGCAGGTTGCGCAATAGCGAGGCCGACCAGCCGATCGGCGTGCCGTCATCGTGTACCACGCGCAAACCCAGCCATTGCTTACCCGGCGAGCGGCCCTGGCGCAGCACCTCGAACAAGACCATGTACCACCAGCTGATGGCAAACAGCAGCAAGGAACCGAGGCCCATGCCGAGCTTGCCGAGAAATGCCAGCGCGATAAACAGCACGCCGAGGATCAAGCCGCGAATGCCCAGATCGATGGCAAACGCCACCGCGCGCACCATCAACCCGGCGGGGCGCAACGGCAGGTCGATGCCTTCCGGCGTTTCGACCTGATGGCGCGTATCCAGCGGTGCTTTCCTTCGCGGTGCTGTGGGCTCGAGCATGGGCTACCTGATGTTCGCCTGTTCGGGGGGCAAGTGCGCCTGATGCTAGCAGCCTCTCGGGTGTGGGAGCGAGCCTGCTCGCGAATGTGGTGGATCAGTCAGCCTATGTGCAACTGACGGAAAGCCTTCGCGAGCAGGCTCGCTCCCACAAGGGCAATGCATTCCAGTTGTAGGAATCTGGAGAAATTGCTGTTCGAGGGCGACCAGGCTGGCCGTGGCAACCCTGAAACGCCTAGACTTCGCCGATCTTCTGTTCAGGATTCGCCCGTGACTTCAATCTTCTGGTACGACTACGAAACCACTGGCATCAATCCGCGCAACGACCGACCGCTGCAGGTGGCCGGTATTCGCACCGACCATGCACTCAACGAGATCGACGAGCCGGTCAACCTCTATTGCCAGCCCAGCGAAGACATCCTGCCGCACCCGGCGGCATGCGCGATCACTGGCATCACCCCCGGTCAGCTCGCTGAAAAAGGCCTGAGCGAAGCCGATTTCATGACTCGCGTGCATGCGCAACTGGCCACACCGGGAACCTGTGGCGCCGGTTACAACACCTTGCGTTTCGACGACGAGATGACCCGCTACAGCCTGTATCGCAATTTCTTCGACCCCTATGCCCGTGAATGGCAGGGTGGCAACAGTCGCTGGGATCTGATTGATGTGGTGCGCGCCGCTTACGCATTGCGCCCGGACGGTCTGGTCTGGCCGACCGATGATGAAGGCCGCGTGACCCTCAAGCTTGAACGCCTCACGGCGGCCAACAATATCGATCACGGGCACGCTCACGAAGCCCTGTCGGATGTGCGCGCCACCATCGCGTTGGCGCGGCTGATTCGCGAGAAACAACCCAAGCTCTACGAGTGGCTGTTCCAGTTGCGCAGCAAACAGAAGGTGATGGATCAGATCCGCCTGTTGCAGCCACTGGTGCATGTGTCCGGGCGTTTCTCGGCGGCGCGCAGTTATGTCGGCGTGGTGCTGCCGCTGGCCTGGCACCCGAAGAATCGCAACGCTCTGATCGTCTGTGATCTGCATCTTGATCCGCAGGGGTTGCTGGACCTCGATGCGCAAGCCCTGCGTCAGCGTCTTTATACCCGTCGCGATGAGTTGGCCGAAGGTGAGTTACCGGTACCGCTCAAGCTGATTCATATCAATCATTGCCCGGTTGTAGCGCCGCTGGCGGTATTGCGCGCACAAGACCAGCAGCGCCTTGGGCTGGACATGGCGCTTTATCAGGAGCGGACAGTGCGACTAACTGACGCACAACAAGTCTGGAAAGATAAAGTCGCGGCGATTTATGCCAGCGAAGATTTCACTCCCAGCGAAGATCCCGAGCAGCAGTTGTACGATGGATTTATCGGTGATCGTGATCGTCGTTTATGCGAACAAGTTCGAACGGCCGACCCTGCGCAATTGGCGCAAGAGCAGTGGCCTTTCGATGATGAACGTTTGCCTGAATTACTTTTTCGATATCGAGCACGCAACTTTCCGGAGACCCTGGATGTGGCCGAGCAAGAGCGCTGGAAATTATTCTGTCAGCAGCGCCTGACGCAACCCGAGGCAGGTGCGCCGAATACCGTGCAGTCATTTATCGAGGCCGCCGAGCAATGGTCGCTTAGTGCGTCACCGATGCAGCGAGAGGTGCTCAATGACTGGCAGAGTTATGTCCAGGCATTACGCAAACGTTTGAATCTGTGAAATTGAACATGCCCGGACAATGAATTACGGGCATAAAAAAACGCCAGCGCTAGCTGGCGTTCTTTTGTTCGCGGATCGCTCGGCGAAAGTGTCGCGGCTTAGCCCAGCAGGGTAGCCCAGCCTTCAACCACGTCGCCGCCCCACTTGGCTTTCCACTCTTTCAGAGTCTTGTGGTTGCCACCTTTGGTTTCGATGACTTCACCGTTGTGCGGATTTTTGTATTGCTTAACTTTGCGTGCACGCTTGGTGCCGGTAGTTTTTACTGCGCCGCCACGTGGAGCCTTGGATTTGGCTTCTGGATCCAGCAGCGCGATGATGTCACGCAGCGACTTGGAGTATTCACCCATCAGCGTGCGCAGTTTGCCTTCGAATTCCAGTTCGGCTTGCAGTTTGTCGTCTTCGGACAGGTTCTTCAGACGGGCTTGCAGCTCTTTGATGGCTTCTTCGGTGGCGCGATATTCGTTGATCAAGGACATGAGTACTACCTTTTGTAGAATGCTGAATGACAGGGGACAGTGCCGCAATAATAGTCAGGCTGTTTCATCAAGTAAACATTTAGATCGGGTTTTTATTTAAATGAGTTACAGGAATTAGCCGCGATTTGAATGTTCAGTTAAATAATGTGATGCAGTCAGCACAGACATTTACAGTTGTCTGACAAAAGCCCTTCTAAAGCGTCACGGTCTTGACGTAAGACCTGCGTCAGAAAGCCGTTTCGCCAGGCTTTGTTCCACCCGGCGCGTATGCGTACTGCAGTTTTCCTGCGCAGTCGCTAGAATGGCGGCCTTTGTGAAGTTCTGGAGTTTCCCCCTCATGCGCACTTTTCGGCTGGTGATCTCTTGCCCGGACCGCGTTGGCATCGTTGCCAAAGTCAGTAATTTTCTGGCCTCTCATAACGGCTGGATCACCGAAGCGAGCCACCACTCTGACAATCAAGTGGGCTGGTTCTTCATGCGTCACGAAATCCGTGCCGATTCCCTGCCGTTCGGTATTGAAGAGTTGCGCGAGAAGTTCGCGCCGATCGCCGAAGAGTTCTCGATGGACTGGCGCATCACCGACACCGAGCAGAAAAAACGCGTGGTGCTGATGGCCAGCCGCGAATCCCACTGCCTGGCCGACCTGCTGCACCGCTGGCACAGCGACGAACTGGATTGCGAAATCTCCTGCGTGATCTCCAACCACGACGACCTGCGCAGCATGGTCGAGTGGCACGGCATCCCTTACTACCACGTGCCGGTCAATCCGCAGGACAAGCAGCCGGCATTCGACGAAGTATCGCGGCTGGTCAAACAACACGACGCCGAAGTGGTAGTGCTGGCGCGCTACATGCAAATCCTGCCGCCGGACATGTGCCGCGAATACGCGCACAAGGTCATCAACATTCACCACAGCTTCCTGCCATCGTTCGTCGGCGCTAAGCCGTATCACCAGGCATCCCTGCGCGGTGTGAAGCTGATCGGCGCGACCTGCCACTACGTGACCGAAGAGCTGGACGCCGGCCCGATCATCGAGCAGGACGTGGTGCGTGTCAGCCACAGCGACAGCATTGAAGACATGGTGCGTTTCGGCCGTGACGTCGAGAAGATGGTGCTGGCCCGCGGCCTGCGTTATCACCTGGAAGACCGCGTGCTGGTGCACGGCAACAAGACGGTTGTGTTCTGATCGAGCACGCCACGCTTGAAAAACCAGGGGCCTGGGCGTTGAATCGCTCAGGCCCTTGTCATTTGAGCCCGAGGAAAAGCCATGAGCGATCCACTGGACAAAGCCACTTCAAAAGCGCCCGCCACCCTTGGTGAAGGTTGCCTGAGTCGTTACGACCCGGAGGACATGAGCCCGGACGACGGCACCGAATTCCCCGGCGCCGCCGAGCTTTGGGAGCAACTTCAGCAAGAGCAGGACGAACCTAAGAAGCCTGCCTGACGTTCATCAACTTCTTCAGCAACGGCTTGCCCAGCATCAACACGAACACCGGGCCGCCAACCAGCAGATAGAAGTAATACGTCACGACGCGCCAGATCAGGATCGCCGCCGCTGCGGTGGATTTGCCCACCATCGGTGCGAGCAGCGCGGCCGAGGTCAATTCTGCGGCTCCCGCGCCGCCGGGTAGCAGGCTGAACTGGCCGGCGCCGAGCGAGAGCATCTGCACCAGAAAACTCCATGCCCACTGCAAATCCGCGCCGAGCCCGCGCAAGGCCAGATACAGCACGCTGTAGCGCAGCAACCAATGCACGCAGGTCAGAGCAAAAACCTGAACCAGCGTTTGCCAGGGCAGTTTCAAGGTATCGGTAAATGCCGCGAGGAAGTGCAGCAACTTGCGCGCCCAGCGACGGCGAGTGCGTGCCGTGATGTTCATCCCTGCCAACAGCCGCCCGCTCAGGCGAATCAATGCGCGGTGATAACGCGCAATCAACACGCAACTGAACAAACCGCCAAACAGCGAAACGGCGCTGACGGTCAGCAGCCACTCGAGACGATCGCTGAGGTGCTGGAACAGCGCGTAAATCAGAATCCCGCTCAGGGCGCAGAGAAAGAACAGCAGATCGCTGAGCTGATCCATCGCAAACACCGCGCTGCCCCGCGCCGGACGCACGCCGCAACGGGCGAGCAGAGCCATGATCGTCAGCGGCCCGCCGCTGCCACCCGGCGTGGCGCAGTACGCGAACTCGGCCGCCATCACCACGCCGAGACTTTTCAATGGCGCGACCTTTTCACGCTGGTCGCCGAGCAACAAACGCAGGCGCAACGTATTGATGCCCCAGCACAGCAGGATCATGCCGAACATGATCAACAGCCAGTTCAGCGGGAAGCTGCGCAGGCGCGCCCAGGTTTCGCCGCCGCCGAGCAGCACCGGAATCAGCACCGCCGCGAGCAGGCCGATCAGCAACAACAGGCTGCGCTTCATGCTGCACGTTCCAGTTGTCCGCGCTGTCGGGCCAGCCAGTCGATCTTGGTCAGCGGCACGCGTCCTTCCGCCAGCAGCCGCTGCAACGTGTGCAACCAGTAATCGCGAGAAAAGCGGTGACGCATGTCCACCGGATGCAGCCCCAGGCGAATCACCGATGCCTCGCGCCAGCGCTGTTCACGCTGGTCGCTGACGATTTTCGATAAGCCGCGCCGCCAGGCACTGCGCGCACTCCACACCAGCCCCGGTGCATTGATGGCGCTGAAGTCGGGCAAGCGATAAAGGTGCTGCGGATCGCTGGTGTAGCTGAGCGGCAATTCGCGCAAGGCCTGGCGGGTGCCGTCGCTCATCAGCCAGGCCGGGGCGACGAAACCCTGCACCGGCCAGTCGTAGCGCTGAAACATTTCCAGACCCGCATGCAGGCGGGCCAAGGCTGCTTCGCGGGACAGGCGATAGAACTCGCCTTCGTGGGTGTAGACCCGGCGCATGAACCAGTCGCGCGGGTTGTTCGGCAGGGGTTGCTGATCGTCGTGGTAGTAACCGTGCAGCGCCAGTTCATCGCCTCGGGCGACCCTGGCATCGAGCACTCGGCGAAACTCAGGGTTGTCATCGAGTACATCGTGGCGATGGAAGTCCGGCACCACCAGCCACGTCATCGGCACATCACCCAAGGCATCGACAGCCTCGACGAAGGGCTGGTAATCCGCCCACGTCGAGGGCGCCACATCATGCAACACCAGGCAAACAGCTTTCATTTCTTCAACCATTGGCCACCCGTGGCAGCGTATGGCCGAGCACGGCGTGGTAGTGGCTGAGCAGGCTGTCGACCACGGTGTCCCAGGCGTAATGCCGTTCGACGTGCTGGCGCGCCTGTTGACCGAGCCGATCGCAGCCGCGACTGAACAGCTCACGCACGGCATTGGCCATGGCCTGGGGATTGTTCGGCGCGCAGAGCAGACCGCAGGAATCGTTGACGATCTCTTCAAACGCCCCGGCCGCAACCGCCACCACGGGAATGCCGCAGGCCATGGCCTCAAGGATGACCAGTCCGAAGGTTTCCTGGTCGCCGGCATGCAGCAGCGCATCGGCGCTGGCCATCAGCCGCGCGACTTTCGGCGCCGGGCAGAATTCGTCGATAACGCTGACGTTGTCCGGCACCGCTGCGGGCATCGACGAGCCGACCAGCAGCAAGTGGTAACGCGGACCAAGCCGTTGCATGCACTTGAGCAGCACCGGCAGGTTTTTCTCCTTGGAACCGCGCCCGGCAAAGATCAGCAGGCGGGTGTCTTCAGCGATTCCCAGCTCGGCACGCAGGCCGGGGTCGCGGGCGTCGGGATGGAAAGTGTGCAGATCCACGCCCAGCGGTTGCACATGGACGTTGCGCACGCCAAGCCCGATGAGCTTGTCGGCCATGACCTGGCTCGGCGCGAGCACACGATCGAAATTGCCGTACAGACGAGTCACGTAAGCCTCGACATTCGGTGTGACCCAATGGCCCATGCGATTGCCCGCCAGCAGCGGCAGATCCGAGTGATAAAAGCCGATCACCGGCACATCCAGCTGCCGCCGCGCATCCAGCGCCGCCCATGCGGTGAGGTAGGGATCGCCGACTTCAATCAGATCCGGCTGCAAATCCTGCAGGACGTTTCGCCATGGCGCCAGGCGCAGGGGGAAGCGATAACCTTTGCCGAAGGGCAGGGCGGGCGCCGGAACCGTGTAAATGCCGTCGTGTTCACCCAGTCTCGCGCCGGGGATCAGCAGGCTGTGGCGAATGGCGTTGCGCTCGCCAAGGCGACGGTGTTTGGCATCCAGATAAGTCCGCACGCCTCCGCTGGCCGGGGCGTAGAACATGGTGATGTCGGCGATATGCACGGTGAGCAACCCTCCGCTGTGTTGTTCTCCCTTGATTGACCTTTATCCAGAATAGATGTTCGGTCGGGATTGCGCGGTGGGGGGGTGGTCGGGTTTTGTTGGAAGGTAGATATTCGCGAGCAGGCCCGCTCCCACAATGGAATGCATTTTCCCTGTGGGAGCGAGCCTGCTCGCGAAGAGGCCAGTCGCCGCAGCTTAAATCCTGAAGCTGCCCACCAGTTGCTTGAGACGCGAAGCCTGCTGCTCCAGATCCGAGCACGCGCGCAAGGTCGCTTGCAGGTTCTCTACACCCTCCTGGTTCAGCGTGTTGATCTCGGTGATATCGACGTTGATCGACTCAACCACCGCAGTCTGCTCCTCGGTCGCGGTTGCCACCGACTGGTTCATCCCGTCAATCTCGCCAATGCGCAGGGTCACGCTGTTCAGGCGTTCGCCGGCAAGGTTGGCGATCTCGACGCTGTCCTGGCTGTGGCGCTGGCTGTCGCTCATGGTGCTCACCGATTCCCGGGCGCCGACTTGCAGCTCCTCGATCATGGTCTGCACCTGTTGTGCCGATTCCTGCGTGCGGTGCGCGAGGTTGCGCACTTCGTCGGCCACCACGGCGAAACCACGACCGGCCTCACCGGCGCGCGCGGCTTCGATCGCGGCGTTCAGCGCCAACAGATTGGTCTGCTGGGAAATGCTGGTGATCACTTCGAGAATCTGGCCGATGTTGACGGTCTTGCTGTTCAGCGACTCGATATTGGTGCTCGACGCGCTGAGCATGCTCGACAGTTGATTCATCGCCTTGATGCTGCGCTCGACCACCTGCTGGCCATCCTCGGCCAGACCTCGGGCGTCACTGGCCTGATTCGAAGCCTGGGCGGCATTGCGAGCAATTTCCTGGGCGGCGGCGCCGAGCTGATTGATCGCCGCAGCGACGCTACTGGTGCGCGAAGCTTGCTGGTCCGAGTTGTACATCGACGAGTTCGACGCAGCGACCACGCGCAGAGCGACTTCATTGACCTGACCGGTGGCCGAGGACACTTCGCGGATCGAACCGTGAATGCGCTCGACGAAGCGGTTGAACGCGGTGCCGAGGGTGCCGAATTCATCGTTATTGACGATGTTCAGGCGTTTGGTCAGATCGCCTTCACCGTCGGCGATGTCTTCCATGGCGCGGGTCATCACGTGCAGCGGCTGGATCAGCAGGCGGATCAGCATGCCGAGCAGGGCGATGATGATCGCCACGGCAATAATCGTCGCGATCACCGCCGAGGTGCGGAATTCGCTGAGCATCGAGTAGGCCTGGTCCTTGTCGATCGACAGACCGATGTACCAGTTCACCGACGGCAGACCCTTGATCGGGGCGAAGGTGACGATGCGGGTTTTACCGTCGACGCTCACTTCGCTGAAATCGCTGCTGATGCGCGGCGTGTCCTGCGGATAGGCTTCTTTCAGCGATTTCATCACCAAAGCCTTGTCCGGGTGGACGAGGATCTTGCCGTCGGCGCTGATCAGAAACGCATAGCCCATGCCGTCGAAATCCCGTGCGGCGAGGGTGTCGACCAGCGATTGCAGGCTGAGGTCGCCGCCGACCACGCCGACGCTCTGCCCGGCCTTTTTCGACGCGGTGGCGATGGAGATGATCAACTGGCCGGTGGCCGCATCAATGTAGGGTTCGGTCAGGGTCGAGGTGCTGCTGCTTTCGGCACCTTTATACCAAGGGCGTACGCGCGGATCGAAACCGTCCGGCATCTTCACGTCCGGGCGGATGGTGAAGTGGCCAGTGGCATCGCCCAGATAGCTGGCCATGAACGTCGAGGTCAAGCTTTTCTGTTCGAGCAGGCTGGCGACCGTGGCAGGTTCCGGGTTGATGGCGATGTTCTGCGCGGCGTTCTCGATCAGCAGGATGCGCCCGCTGAGCCAGGTCTGGATATTGCCGGCGGTGACCTCGCCCATTTCATTGAGGTAGTTGTTCAGGTCATCGCGGATCGCATTGCGTTGCAGCCAGTCGTTGTACAACGTGAACGAGGCGAAAGCGGCAATGACGATGAGAGCGGCGGCAAGCAAAATCTTATGGCTGAAGCGCAGGTTTTTGTTCATGGCTTGGGGTTCCGCTAAGGTCTTAATGTCCTGGGCGTGCTTTGATAGAGACGCGCACTATGGGCAAGGTTGAAAAACTGATATTTCCGGCTCTCCTTAGGGAAATGTCCGACCCGATTTTCTGATGGGTCTATCCAATTTATGTATCGGCCATGTGTCATCAAAGATTAACCATTGGGTGAGAAAATGCCTGACTCCTCGCAACTCGTTATCGGCGCTGGTCCGGCCGCGCAACCCATCGCTCAGGCCATGCGCCTGGCCAACCGCCACGGGCTGATCGCTGGCGCTACCGGCACCGGTAAAACCGTGACCTTGCAGCGCCTGGCTGAAGCCTTCAGCGACGCCGGTGTGGCGGTGTTCGCCGCAGATATCAAAGGCGACCTGTGCGGCCTCGGTGCTGCCGGCAACCCGCAGGGCAAAGTGGCCGAGCGCATCGCCGGCATGCCTTGGCTCGGTCATACGCCGCAGGCTTATCCCGTGACGCTGTGGGACATCCACGGTGAATCCGGTCATCCGCTGCGCACCACGCTGAGCGAAATGGGTCCGCTACTGATCGGCAGCCTGCTCGAGCTGACCGACAGTCAGCAGTCGGCGCTGTACGCGGCCTTCAAGGTGGCGGATCGCGAAGGGTTGTTGCTGCTGGATCTCAAGGATCTGAAAGCGCTGCTCAATCACCTCAAGGACAATCCGCAGTTGCTCGGCGAAGACGCGGCGCTGATGACCACCGGTTCCAGCCAGGCGCTGCTGCGCCGCTTGGCGACGCTGGAACAGCAGGGCGCCGAAGCCCTGTTCGGCGAGCCGGCGCTGCAACTTGAAGACATCCTGCAACCGGGCGCCGATGGCCGGGGACGCATCCATCTGCTCGACGCCAGCCGTCTGGTGCACGAGGCGCCGAAGGTTTACGCAACGTTCCTGCTGTGGCTGCTGGCCGAGTTGTTCGAGCAACTACCCGAGCGCGGCGATGCTGACAAGCCGCTGCTGGCGCTGTTCTTCGATGAGGCGCACTTGTTGTTCGGCGACACGCCCAAGGCGTTGCAGGAACGCCTGGAACAAGTGGTGCGTTTGATTCGTTCCAAGGGTGTTGGCGTGTACTTCGTCACCCAGTCGCCAGCGGATCTGCCGGATGACGTGCTGGCGCAGTTGGGCTTGCGCATTCAACACGGCCTGCGTGCGTTCACCGCCAAAGAACAGAAATCCCTGCGCGCCGTGGCGGATGGTTTTCGGCCGAATCCGGCGTTCGACAGTTTGTCGGTGCTGACTGAGTTAGGTATTGGTGAGGCGCTGGTCGGCACGCTGACCGAGAAGGGCACGCCGGAAATGGTCCAGCGCGTGCTGGTGGCGCCGCCGCAATCGCGGATCGGCCCGCTGACTGAAACCGAGCGAACCGTGCTGATCGCCGGCTCACCGTTCAAGGGCCGTTATGACAAGCCGATCGACCGCGAGTCGGCCTATGAAATCCTGATGGGACGCAAAGGGCTGGCGCCCGAGGCTGAAACACCAGCGGGCAAAGCTGCGGCCGAAGAGCCGAGCCTGGCTGACCGCGCTGGCGAATTCCTCGGCACGGCGGCAGGGCAGGCGCTGAAATCGGCGATGCGCCAGGCGGCCAATAATCTCGGCAAGCAGTTGGTGCGCGGGTTGATGGGGTCGCTGCTCGGCGGCAGCAAGCGCCGCTAAAAGCAAAGATCGCAGCCTTCGGCAGCTCCTACAGTTGAAATGCATTCATTCTGTAGGAGCTGCCGAAGGCTGCGATCTGTTGCTTTTGCTTCAGGCTTTACCCTTGGCATGCGCCGCCAACCGCTCCAGCGCCGCGCGCAATCCCGGATCGCTGATCCCGTCGGCCGTCGATTGAATCGTCTCCGCCGCACTGCTGGACAAATCCATGGTGTGTCCAACCGCCCGGTGCTGGATGATCGGCGGGCGCACGCTGAATTTGATCCGGGTCAGGTTGGCGAACTCTTCGAACAATTGCAGTTGTCGTTGCAGACGTTTCTGCTGATAGCGCAGTCGCGTCGCCCAATGGCCGTCAGTGACCACCAGCGACAGCTCGCCTTCGCGCCACTTGGCTACCCGGCAATGCTCGCGAGCGGCCGGTTGCAGCTGGCTTTCGAGCAGGCGCTGCAAATGCTCCAGACGCTGGGCATGGCCGAGGATGGCTTTCAGCGGTTTGGCTTCACGTAACAGAACGGCGGGTGCTCTGGCCGTGAGAGGGCGAAACGCCATGATCGAACACCTGAAGGAACAGAGGCGCCATGGTAGCAGAAAGCTGCGGAACCTCTGGGCCATTGCTTTTGTCCCTGATTTGCTCATTAAATCAACGCCTGACTTCTTTCCCCCGACGGGTTGAAGTTGAGCAAAACGCCCCTATTTTAAGTGAGCCCCGTCAAAGCGCAGTGCCAGCATCGTGGAACATCGCCACTTTCCTCACCACCGTTTCCGGGTAGAATGCTCGTTCGCATGCGGCCATGAGGGCTGCACGGGCGACTCACGGGGCCGCCCTCCATCCCTTTAGTGTGGAAGATCCTGCCGATATGTTTGCGCCTTTGTTAAAGAAACTTTTTGGAAGCAAGAACGAGCGTGAAGTCAAACGCATGCTCAAGACGGTGCAGCTCGTCAATGCCTTCGAAGAGCAAATGGTGGCCCTTTCGGACGATCAATTGCGCGCCAAGACCGCCGAGTTCAAGGCCCGTATCGCCAAAGGGGAAACCCTCGACAAGCTGTTGCCGGAAGCCTTCGCCGTCGCCCGCGAGGCCGGCAAGCGTGTGATGGGCATGCGCCACTTCGACGTACAACTCGTCGGCGGCATGACTCTGCACGAAGGCAAGATTGCCGAAATGCGCACCGGTGAGGGCAAGACCCTCGTGGCCACCCTGGGTGTTTACCTCAACGCACTGTCCGGCAAGGGCGTGCACGTTGTGACCGTGAACGACTACCTGGCCCGCCGAGACGCCAACTGGATGCGCCCGCTGTATGAATTCCTCGGCCTCACTGTCGGCGTCGTGACGCCGTTCCAGCCGCCGGAAGAGAAGCGTGCCGCCTACGCCGCCGACATCACCTACGGCACCAACAACGAATTCGGTTTCGACTACCTGCGCGACAACATGGCGTTCAGCATGGATGAAAAATTCCAGCGCGAACTCAACTTTGCCGTGATCGACGAAGTCGACTCCATCCTCATCGACGAAGCGCGTACTCCGCTGATCATTTCCGGTCAGGCCGAGGACAGCTCCAAGCTGTACATGGAGATCAACAAGCTGATCCCGCAGCTGGAACTGCACGTCGAAGAAGTTGAAGGCCAGGTCACCAAGGCCGGTCACTACACCGTTGACGAAAAGACCCGTCAGGTCGAACTCAACGAAGCCGGTCACCAGTTCATCGAAGAAATGCTCACCCGCGTCGGCCTGCTGGCCGAAGGCGAGAGCCTGTACTCGGCGCACAACCTTGGCCTGCTGACCCACGTCTACGCCGGTCTGCGTGCGCACAAGCTGTTCAACCGCAACATCGAATACATCGTCCAGGACGGTCAGGTCGTACTGGTCGACGAACACACCGGTCGTACCATGCCGGGTCGTCGACTGTCCGAAGGCCTGCACCAGGCTATCGAAGCCAAGGAAGGTCTGAACATTCAGGCCGAGAGCCAGACCCTGGCCTCGACCACCTTCCAGAACTACTTCCGTCTGTACACCAAGCTGTCCGGCATGACCGGTACCGCCGACACCGAAGCGTTCGAATTCCACCAGATCTATGGTCTGGAAGTCATGGTCATCCCGCCGAACAAGCCGTTGGCGCGTAAAGACTACAACGACCTGGTGTTCCTCACCGCCGAAGAGAAATACGCGGCGATCGTGGCCGACATCAAGGAAAGCATGGCCGCCGGTCGTCCGGTGCTGGTGGGTACCGCGACCATCGAGACCTCCGAGCACATGTCCGAGTTGCTCGTCAAAGAAGGCATCGAACACAAGGTTCTCAACGCGAAGTTCCACGAAAAAGAAGCTGAAATCATCGCGCAGGCCGGTCGTCCGGGTGCGCTGACCATCGCCACCAACATGGCCGGTCGTGGTACCGACATCCTGTTGGGCGGCAACTGGGAAGTGGAAGTCGCTTCGCTGGAAAACCCGACCCCTGAGCAGATCGCCCAGATCAAGGCCGACTGGCAGAAGCGTCACCAGCAAGTGCTGGAGTCCGGCGGCTTGCAGGTCATTGCTTCCGAGCGTCATGAATCGCGCCGTATCGACAACCAGCTGCGTGGCCGCGCCGGCCGTCAGGGCGATGCCGGTTCGAGCCGCTTCTACCTGTCGCTGGAAGACAGCCTGATGCGCATCTTCGCCTCCGACCGGGTGAAGAACTTCATGAAAGCCCTGGGCATGCAGCCGGGCGAAGCGATCGAGCACCGCATGGTGACCAACGCAATCGAGAAGGCGCAGCGCAAGGTTGAAGGCCGCAACTTCGACATCCGCAAGCAACTGCTCGAGTTCGACGACGTCAACAACGAACAGCGTAAAGTGATCTATCACATGCGTAACACGTTGCTGGCCGCTGACAACATCGGCGAAACCATCGCCGATTTCCGTCAGGACGTGCTCAACGCTACCGTCAGCGCGCACATTCCGCCGCAATCGCTGCCAGAGCAGTGGGACGTGGCCGGTCTGGAAGCGTCGATCGAAAGCGATTTCGGCGTGAAACTGCCGATCCAGCAATGGCTCGACGAAGACGATCACCTGTACGAAGAAACCCTGCGCGAGAAGCTCATGACCGAGCTGATGGCGGCGTACAACGAGAAAGAAGATCAGGCCGGTGCCGAGGCGCTGCGCTCGTTCGAGAAGCAGATCGTCCTGCGCGTACTCGACGACCTGTGGAAAGACCACCTGTCGACCATGGATCACCTGCGTCACGGCATTCACCTGCGTGGCTATGCGCAGAAGAACCCGAAGCAGGAATACAAGCGCGAGTCGTTCACGCTGTTCTCCGAGCTGCTCGATTCGATCAAGCGCGACTCGATCCGCGTGCTCTCGCACGTTCAGGTTCGTCGCGAAGATCCGGAAGCCGAAGAGCAACGCCTGCGTCAGGAAGCCGAAGCACTGGCGGCGCGCATGCAGTTCGAACATGCCGAAGCGCCTGGGCTGGATCAGCCGGAAGCGTTGGGTGAAGAGGTCGATGTGGCACTGGCCACCGCCGCTGCCCCGGTTCGCAACGAGCAGAAGCTGGGCCGCAACGAACTGTGCTACTGCGGTTCGGGCAAGAAATACAAGCATTGCCACGGGCAGATCCAGTAAAACCCGTTTCAATCGCTGAACACCCCGCGCCGCGACCGGCTCCTGCCGTCGCGGCGTTTTGCCATTTATCCCACCGTCCTTTCCCGTGGCGGTGCTGACATCATTGAGTAAGGAGCGCATTCATGGCTGTTGGTCTTGGTCCTTTGCCAACGTTGCACCCGGTTGCCGGTTTTGAACTCGGTATCGCCTCGGCCGGCATCAAGCGCCCGGGGCGCAAGGATGTGGTGGTGATGCGCTGTGCTGAAGGTTCGACCGTGGCTGGCGTGTTCACCCTGAACGCGTTTTGCGCCGCGCCGGTGATCCTGGCGAAAAAGCGCGTGCACAATGCCGTGCGGTACTTGCTGACCAACACCGGCAATGCCAACGCCGGCACCGGCGAGCCTGGCTTGGCGGCTGCCGAGCGCACCACCGCTAAGTTGGCCGAGCTGACCGGCGTCGATGCCAGCCAGATTCTGCCGTACTCCACTGGCGTGATCGGCGAGCCGCTGCCGGTCGAGAAGATCGAAGGCGCGCTGCAAGCTGCGCTGGATGATCTGTCGGAGAACAACTGGGAAGCCGCCGCCACCGGCATCATGACCACTGACACGCTGCCCAAGGGCGCCAGCCGCCAGTTCGAGCATGACGGCGTGACCATCACTGTCACCGGCATCAGCAAAGGTGCCGGCATGATTCGCCCGAACATGGCGACCATGCTGGGTTACATCGCCACCGACGCCAAAGTCTCCCGCGAGGTGCTGCACAACCTGATGCTCGACGGCGCCAACAAGTCGTTCAACCGCATCACCATCGACGGCGACACCTCGACCAACGACTGCTGCATGCTGATCGCCACTGGCAAGGCCGCGCTGCCGGAAATCACCCGCGCTGAAGGCGAGCTGTTCGCCAAGCTGAAGCAAGCGGTGTTCGAAGTGTGCATGGACGTCGCCCAGGCCATCGTGCGTGACGGCGAAGGCGCGACCAAATTCGTTACCGTTGAAGTGAATGGCGGCGGCAACCACCAGGAATGCCTGGACGTCGGTTACACCGTGGCCCACTCGCCGCTGATCAAGACCGCGCTGTTCGCCTCTGACCCGAACTGGGGCCGTATCCTCGCTGCCGTGGGTCGTGCCGGCGTGCCGGATCTGGACGTGAGCAAGATCGACGTGTTCCTCGGCGACGTGTGCATCGCCAGCCGTGGCGCCCGCGCCGCGACCTACACTGAAGCACAGGGCTCGGCGGTGATGCAGCAGGAAGAAATCACCATTCGCATCGAACTCGGTCGCGGCGATTGCAGCGAAACCATCTGGACCACCGACCTGTCGCATGAGTACGTGAAGATCAACGCTGAATACCGCACGTGACCTGAACGGTAGGAGCGGGCTGCTGGCCTCTTCGCGAGCAAGCTCGCTCCCACAGTGGTTACGGCCGTTCACAAATATTGTGTACACCTCAGAACCTGTGGGAGCGAGCTAGCTCGCGAAAGCGGAGGTTGCGACACAATAAATCTTGAAGTTTCCTCTGACGAAAAGGCGCCACACCATGTCCCTGCACCTGATCATCGGCGACAAACTGCTTTCCTCCTGGTCCCTGCGTGCGGCGCTGGCGCTTGAACTGACCGGCGCACACTACAGCGAAGAGCTGATCAAGCTCGGCAAGCCCGACACCCGCGAGCGCCTGCTCAAGCATTCGCCGACCGGCAAGGTGCCGCTGCTGCAAACCACCCGTGGCACGATTGCCGATTCGCTGGCCATCGCTGAATACCTCGCTGAGCAGTTTCCGTCCGAGCAACTCTGGCCGAGCGATACCTTCGCCCGCGCCCAGGCCCGCTCGGCCTGCGCACAGATGCACAGCGGCTTCTTCGCCATGCGCAATCACATGCCGTTCAACCTGAGCCAGGACGCACCGCTGAACCCTGTGCCGCCAGAAGTGAAGGTCGATATCGAACGCATGCTCGCGCTATGGGCCGAATGCCGCGCGGCGGCGACGGAAGAGGGGCCATACCTGTTCGGTCGTGTCAGCCTCGCCGACGCCTTTTTCGCGCCGATCGCCGTGCGCCTGCGTACCTATCAGGTGAAGCTGCCAGCGGTCGACGAAGCTTATGTTGAAACCATCTACCAATGGCCCGCCTTCAAGGCGTGGCAAAAGGCTGGATTGGAGGAATTGAATCCGTGAAACGCGTCCATGTCGCCGCTGCCGTCATCCGTGACGGTGCCGGCAAAATTCTGATCGCCCGCCGTGCCGACACCCAGCATCAGGGCGGCTTGTGGGAGTTTCCCGGTGGCAAGGTCGAGGCTGACGAGTCGGTCGAATCGGCACTGGCTCGCGAGCTGCACGAAGAGCTGGGCATCTTCGTTGACGCTGCGCGGCCGCTGATCAAGGTTCGCCACGATTACCCGGACAAACAGGTGTTGCTGGATGTCTGGGAAGTCTCGGCGTTCAGCGGCGAGCCCCACGGTGCTGAAGGCCAGCCACTGGCTTGGGTCACTGCCAGGGAATTGATCAACTACGAGTTCCCGGCGGCCAATCAGCCGATCGTCGCGGCGGCGCGCTTGCCTGCCGAATACCTGATCACACCGGAAGATCTGGAAGGCCCGGCACTGTTGCGCGGCATCCAGAAGGCGATCGCCGGCGGGATCAAATTGATCCAGCTGCGAGCACCCAACGGCTACGACCCGAAATACCGTGATCTGGCGGTGGATGCGGTGGGCCTGTGCGCCGGCAAGGCGCAGTTGATGATCAAAGGGCCTTTCGAATGGCTCGGTGATTTCCCGTCTGCCGGGTGGCACATCACCGCTGCCCAACTGCGTAAATACGCAGCGGCAGGACGTCCGTTGCCGGCCGAGCGCTGGCTCGCGGCGTCGTGCCATAACGCTGAAGAGCTGGCGCTGGCCGAGCAGATGGGCGTCGACTTTGTCACCCTGTCGCCGGTGCAGCCGACGCTGACGCACCCGGATGCACAGCCATTGGGTTGGGAACAGGCTGCGGCACTGATTGAGGGTTTCAGCAAACCGGTGTTTCTGCTCGGTGGAGTAGGGCCGGCGGAACGCGAGAAGGCTTGGGGTGCTGGGGCTCAGGGTGTGGCGGGGATTCGGGCGTTCTGGCCAGAAGCTTGATTCTCGATTGAGGCTAGCGGCCTCTTCGCGAGCAGGCTCGCTCCCACAGTGGATTGCATTTCTCCATTCAGAATGCAGGCAAATGTGGGAGCGAGCCTGCTCGCGAAGGCGTCCTGACAGGCGCTACTTTCCTTCAGGTCTCACAGCCGGCTGCCACAAAATCTCCGCCACCCCCTGCCGCCGCGCAATCAACCGCGCCACAACAAACAGCAAATCCGACAACCGATTGATATACGCCAGGCCAACCCCGGCCAATGGCTCAACCGAGTTCAAATGCTGACAGCGGCGCTCGGCACCGCGCGCCAGACTGCGGCAGACATGCGCCTGCGCAATCAACATCGAACCACCCGGCAAGATGAAGTTCTCCAGCGGCCCCAGCTCTTCATTCCATACATCGATCGCCGCTTCCAGCCGCTCGATTTCAGCCTCGTTCAACGCCTGGTATTCCGGCATCGCCAGTTCACCGCCGAGGTCGAACAGGCGATGCTGACACGGCGCCAGCACTTCGATGATTTCATTCAGTCCCGGGTGCACTGCGCGCTCGGCGAGCAAACCCGCCAGCAGCACGCCGACCTGACTGTTCAGCGTATCGACCTCGCCGATCGCCTCGATGCGCGGGTGATCCTTGGGAACGCGGCGGCCGTCACCGAGGCCGGTTTCGCCTTTGTCGCCGGTGCGGGTGTAGATCTTCGACAAGCGAAAGCCCATGGGTTACCTCGGTAGTGGATTGGTTTCGGTGGTCAGCGGCGCAGGTTGCGCCAGCGGCAGACGCAGGGTGAAGCAAGTGCCCTGGCCTGGCGCCGATTGCACTTCCATCTGGCCCTTGTGATTGTTGGTGATGATGAAGTACGACACCGACAGGCCCAGGCCGGTGCCCTGGCCGATTTCCTTGGTGGTGAAGAACGGCTCGAAGGTACGCTTGCGCACGTTCTCGCTCATGCCGATGCCGTTGTCTTCGACTTGGATCTCGGCCCACGGCGGATTGAGTCTGGTGCGCAGAATGATCCGGCCCGGCTCGCTGTCGTCTTCGCGCTGATGAATGGCCTGCGCGGCGTTTTTCAGCAGATTGAGCAGCACCTGTTCCAGTTCGTTGGCAGTACCCGGCACCGGACCCAGGGCCGGGTCGAACTGGCGGATGATGGCTTGACCCTTGAAGTCGAAGCCGATGGCCAGATCGAAATCGTTGCCGGCGATCTCAACGGCTTGATCGATCAGCGCCGGCAGATCGCACGGCGCCATTTGCCGGGTGCTGCGGCGGCTGAAGCTGAGCATGTGCGTGACGATCTTCGCCGCGCGGGCGCCGGCCTGCTGAATGCCGTCGAGCAGTTGCGGGACTTCGCGGCCTTGCAGGTAGCGGTTGACCGTGTCCAGTTCGATGCCCAGTTGCTCGGCGGTCTCGATGTTCTTCGGCAGATCCGCCGACAGACGCCGACGAATGTTCTGCACGTTGTGCAGGATCGCGCCGAGCGGGTTGTTGATTTCGTGGGCCATGCCGGCCGCAAGGCCACCGACCGATAGCATTTTCTCCGACTGCACCATCATTTCTTCCAGCGACAGACGCTGAGTGATGTCGTCGATACGAATCACCACGCCACGCCCGGCCCCGCCCATCAGCGGATAAAACGTGAGTGCATAGTGTTTGGGTTCATCGTCCTTGAACCACGTCACTCGGTCGACTTTGGCCACGGTGTGCTGTTCGACAGTGGCCTTGAGCTGCGGCAAAAACGGCTTGAGCGGTTCGAAGGCGAGGAAGATCGGCTGATTCAGCGCCTCGTCCAGGCGTGTCCCGGAAAGTGCGCTGGCCTCTTGGTTCCACTGGGTGACGTAGAGCTGCTCGTCGAGGGCGATCAGCGCCGACGGCATCGAGTCGATGATGCTGTTGAGATAATTCTGGAAGCCGGTGAGCTTCTTCTCGATCTTGCTGCGCACCTGGACTTCCAGCTCCAGTTTGCGGTTGGTATGGCGGGTTTCCTCGGCCAACCCCTGCGCCTGATCGTAGGCGGCTTGCGAGTCGTCGCGGGCGCGTTTGAGTTGCTGCTCGCGGGCTTCGATGCGCGAAAGCATGGTGTTGAACGCCTCGGCCAGACTGCCGATTTCGTCGTGGTTGCCGCGCGCGGCGCGCAGGGCGTAGTTCTCTTCGCGGGTGACCTGCCGGGACAATTCCTCCAGCTGGTGAATCGGCCGGGTAATCAGGCGCTTGATCTGCCGGGCGATGACCAGCCACAGCAGTACGCTGAAGATCAGGATGCCGAGGCTGGCGGTCAGGGTACCGGTGTAGAACGCCATCGGCAGTTCGCTGCTGGCCACCAGCAACAGATGCCCCGGCGCGGCACCGGGGCGGGGCAGGGTGATCAGTTGATTGCTGCGAAACTCGGTGAGTTGCCAGGCTTCGACGTGGCGGTAGCGCTCGGGGAGACTGAGTTTTTCGCCGCGCTGCACTTGCGCCAGGCGTTCACCCTTGCCGTCATACAGGGCGGCGGCGCGCAGCGGTGAATAACTGTCGAGCTCCTTGAGCAGGCGCTCGGCGCTGCGCGGCGACTCCAGCGCATCGCTGACCAGACTCGGATTGGCGATCAGCCGGCCGATGGTCTGCAGGGCCTGAGGCGCCATGCTTTCCTGAGAAATGTAGTAGGCGGCGCTGATAAAGGTCAGGTTGGCGACCAGCAGAACCGTGGTCAACAACACCAGCAGGGCGGCCAGCAGTTTCTGGCCGACCGGCAGGTTTTCAAGGCGCTGGCGCAATGGCATCAGGTTTATCGCAGCAGGGGAACAAGTGGTCAGCCTAGCGGCTGCTCAGTCGCTGGGCAATCCACGCTTGTGCAGATGAGCGATCAGGCGTTGCTGCAACTGGTGCAGATGCGGCAGATGCAACTGATGGCGCTCGGCAACTTTGCAGGCGTGGCCCAACAGATAGCTGATCTCGGTGCGGCGCTGGTTGGCGACGTCCTGATACATCGAAGAGTAATTGGCAGCGGTGGCGTGGATCACTCGTTCGACTTCCGCTTGCAGGTTTTGCGCCGCAGCCGGCTGGCCGCAGCTCTCCAACAGTTCAGCCAGTTCGGCGCAGAGCGTGGCGACTTCGCAGTGATGCTCGCTCAGCCCGCCGTTGCGGCAATCGTGCAGCACGGTCAGCGGGTTGATCGCGCAGTTCAGCGCCAGTTTGCGCCACAGGCGAGTAAGGATGTCGGCGCTCCATTCATGGGGAATGTTCGCCGCTTGCAGATCGTCCAGCCAGACCGGCGCCAGCGGATTTGCGCCATCGCCCAGCCAGTTGAACCCGTGACCGGCGAACACTACGCGCCAATCGCCGTCACGGAACGCGCCCTCGGTGCTGGAGGCGCTGATGCAGCGCGCCTGCGGCACCCGCGCGGCGACGGCGTCCTGACTGCCGAGGCCGTTCTGCAGCAGGATCAGTTCGGCGTCCGGCGCGAGGCGGGAAGCGAGGCGGGCGACGGCCTCTTCGGCGTCATAGGCCTTGCACGCAACCAGCAATCGGCGAATCGGCTCGGGGCTGTCCGGGGTTTCGCCGGGAACTGCATAGGTATGAGCTTGTCCGTTTTCTACCAGGGTCAATCCGCCCACTGCCTCGTAGCTATGCAAGCGCGCCGCATCACGCAGGATCAGGCGCACCGGCAAGCCGGCGCGAGCCAGCCGTGTAGCCCAGAGTGTGCCGAGGCTGCCGGCGCCAAGTACGTGCCAGGTGGTCGACATCAGTTTTTTGCTCGATTGCTTGCTGGCATGTGCGGCTCGCCGTATCGGTAGGAAAAGACCCGTTATAATGAGCCCGATTTTAACCGCAAGCCAAGCGCGCTCCATGCACATCGAGCGCGCCTTTTTATTGGAGAGATTACATGCCGTCGTTCGACGTGGTATCCGAACTGGACAAACACGAGCTCACCAACGCGGTCGAGAACGCCGTGAAGGAACTCGATCGTCGTTATGACCTGAAAGGCAAAGGCAGCTTCGAGTTCAAGGAAAAAGACCTGACCGTCAGCCTTACCGCCGAAGCCGCTTTCCAGCTCGAAGCGATGATCGAAATCCTCAAGCTGGCGCTGACCAAGCGCAAGATCGACGTGCAGTGCCTCGAGGTCAAGGACGCTTACGCTTCCGGCAAGCTGATGAAGCAGGACGCCGTCCTCAAGGAGGGCATCGACAAAGAGCTGGCGAAGAAGATCGTCGGCCACATCAAGGAAGCCAAGCTCAAGGTCCAGGCCGCCATTCAGGGCGAGCAGGTGCGTGTCACTGGCAAAAAGCGCGACGATTTGCAGGAAGCCATCGCGGCCCTGCGTGCCAAGGAATTCGGCATGCCGCTGCAGTTCAACAACTTCCGCGACTAAGCTTGGTCTGAAGGCTATGTGGGAGCGAGCCTGCTCGCGAATGCGGTGTTTCATTCAGCGAAAAGTTGACTGACACGCCGCATTCGCGAGCAGGCTCGTTCCCACAGTTGTTTTGAATACACCCCGGGAAGCCGGAAATCAGGAGATAGAACATGGATTTGAATGCGGAAGTGGACCACCTGGTCAAGGCGTCCCAGGCGTGGATCCCGATGATCATGGAATACGGCAGCCGCGTGCTGCTGGCAGTAATTACCCTGGCCATCGGCTGGTGGCTGATCAACAAGGTCACGCAAAAACTCGGCGGTCTGCTCGCCCTGCGCAATGCCGACCTCGCGCTGCAAGGCTTTATCAGCAGCCTGGCCAACATCATTCTCAAGGTGCTGCTGATTGTCAGCGTCGCGTCGATGATCGGCGTCGAAACCACCTCGTTCGTCGCGGCCATCGGTGCTGCGGGTCTGGCGATTGGCTTGGCCTTGCAGGGCAGCCTGGCGAACTTCGCTGGCGGCGTGCTGATTCTGCTGTTCCGCCCGTTCCGCATCGGTGACTGGATCGAAGCCCAAGGTGTAGCGGGCACCGTCGACAGCATCCAGATTTTCCACACCGTGCTGCGTACTGGCGACAACAAGACCATCATCCTGCCCAACGGCAACCTGTCGAACGGCATCATCACCAACACCAACCGCCAGCCAACCCGCAGAGTCGTGTTTGATGTGGGGGTGGATTACGAAGCGGATCTGCAGAAAGCCCGTCAGGTATTGCTGGATCTGGCCAAGGATCCCCGCGTCATGCAGGACCCGGAACCACAGGCGGTGATTTCGACATTGGGTGATAGCTCGATCACTGTCTCCCTGCGGGTGTGGGTGAAAACTGCGGATTATTGGGATGTGATGTTCATGTTCAATGAGCAGGCGCGTGATCGTTTGAAGAGTGCTGGTATTGATATTCCATTTCCGCAGCGGGTTATACGTGTAGTGCAAGAATCGGCGACACAATGATAGGTTGCTAGCTAACTACTTGCTTTGTTAGTCAGTCTTTTAAATAAGTGAAAATAAAAAAGGCCCATCGAAGATGGGCCTTTTTTTATGCTTTGAAACTAACCGCTGACAATTACAGGATGTTCAGCGGGTACTCGGTGATCAGACGGAACTCTTTGACATCGCCTTCACCTTCGTCGGCGTTAGCAACGTGCCAAGCTTGACGAATGCGGAAGGACAGGTCTTTAGCCGGACCGCTTTGAACAACGTACTTGGCTTCAAAGTTGGTTTCGTGGTGTTTGCCATCTTCACCATACAGACCGGCGTAAGCGCTGCCCGCTGGAGTGTTGGTACCGTCGATATCCCAACCTTTGACGTAACGAACCATGAAGCTCAGGCCAGGAACGCCGTACTCGGCCATTTTCAGGTCGTAACGGGCTTGCACGGATTTCTCGCCAGCGCCGTTGAAGTCAGAGTACTGGATGGAGTTGGCAAGGAAGATCGAGTCGCCACCACGGTTGTTCTTGCCCACGCCGATGTAGTCGAACGGGGTGTCGCCGTTGACCTTCTGGAACGCCAGGGTGAAGGTGTGCGCTTTGAGGAACGACAAAGCGGTTGCCAGCGAGAACGTGGTGTTGCTGATGTCGCCCGCTTCGGCGCTACCGGTGTCGGTGGTGCGGTAGATGTTGAAGTCGGTGTTCAGCGAAGTATCACCACCGAACGGGGTGGTGAGGTTCACGTTGGCGTAGTACTGGTTCCAGATGTCTTCCAGCTTGGCGCCGTACAGCGATGCAGTGAGGTTGTCAGTGATCGAGTACTTGCCGCCGAAGTAGTCGATGTTGTTCGCTTCAACACCGGCGTAGGTAGCGTAGAGGCCGCCATCGCGTGCGTTCTTGTCCTGGCTGGAGCCGGAGTAGAAGTGGCCGGCTTCCAAGTCCAGATCTTTCACTTCGCTGCTCTGCAACTGGAAGCCAGTGGCAGTTTGCGGGAGGATGCGGGAACCGCCGACAGCGAACACTGGAGAAGTGCTTGGCTGCATGTCGCCGAATTTCAGTTCGGTCTTGGAGACGCGGAACTTGATCGAAGCGCCTGCCTTGCCCTGACTGTCATTGACGTCACGGGCATAGCCGTTGGCCTTGACGGTATCGCTACGGCTCATGTTGCCAGTACCGGAAGTACCGTCACCGCCATCCAGTTTCAAGGCCAGATAGCCGTAGGCATCAATACCTACACCCACGGTGCCCTGGGTATAACCGGAGGTGAAGTTGCCGAGGAAACCCTGGGTCCAGTCTTTCTGGTCACGGCCACCGTTCTTGTTGTCGCGGTTGAAGTAGTAGTTCTTCAACGTCTCGGTGAGTGTCGCGTCTTCAACGAAACCTTTGGCTTCTGCCTGGTCACTTACAAACGGGGCGGCCGTAGCCAACTGCGAACTGGCTGCTGCTGCAACTGCCAGTGCGATCATGCTCCACTTCATCACGCGCATCGTGATTTGCTCCTTTGGTTTTAGAAGAGTACTGCCGTCCCACCTGTTTTATTATCTGGGCGGCTCTTTCTTTTTGTGTCGGCGCAAACTTATATCACGCCGACAATGTTGGCGATACTTGCGAAACCAACCTTTCAGCTTCTTTACGGCGTTGTCGCAAAGGGAGCGCTGGATGTCGCAAATTCACAGTACCGATGCAGCCGGACTGACAACTTTATCGCTGTTTCCGGGCCTTTTGCATCGCTAAAAAAGAGTCCCTGGCAAAACACTTGAATCTCCATCGGGCAACCCTGCCACTGTTTTTATTGGCTTCAGGCGACCACTTCCAGTGGTGCGCTTATAGTCCATACCGTTACGAATGCAACAAGCGTGCACAAACCGCAAAATCGCTGCGGTTATTTTTTTTCTGGGCGTCCGGATATGTGAAAACCTTGTGAAAACGGGGCCTCGGGGCTGTTTTGTTGCGGGCTTGACGACGATCTCCCAATGGTGTTGCAACGCACCAAAGGCGCGCAGGACAACCAAAAACGTTACCGGTTCACCCCGCATTGAGTATTTGGCGGATGCCCGACCCACTGAGCGTAGACGTGTTGTGCAGTTTTGGTGCAAAAAGATCACAATCGGGCCCGAGTAAAACTGGCGCCGCCCGATTCGAGGGTCGACAGATCAGGGGTTTTCATGCGGATCTTCACGTCAAGGCTCATGTCCGGGGCTGTATTGGTGCGTCGGCGAGATAAATGTCTTATGTAGGCGCGCTTACTGAATTACTGTCGGAGGGAAGCGTGAAGCCCGCTGCATTCGCAGGTATGCTGCCGTTCTGTCGCTTGGCGCGCTGCTTTTACGGCGCCGCCGCTAAGCTGAGTCATAGGATCAGCGGGAGTGCTCACAGTGTTTGCTTTGGATTCACGACTTCAACAGGACGCCCTGGTCATCGGCGACTTTCCGTTGTGCCGGCTGTTGCTGTCCAACGACAGCAATTACCCTTGGTTCATCCTGGTACCTCGTCGCGAGGATATCAGCGAGTTGTTTCAGTTGGATGTCGCCGATCAGCAGCAGCTCTGGCGGGAAACCACCACCCTTGCCGAGTTGCTCAAGGATTCGTTCGACGCCGACAAGCTGAACGTGGCAACCCTGGGTAATGTTGTCAGTCAGTTGCACATGCATGTCATCGTGCGTAAACGCGACGATGCCGCCTGGCCGGCGCCGGTCTGGGGCAGGCACCCGGCCAATCCGTACAGCGCGGAACAGGTGGCAGCCATTCGCGAACGCTTGCGTCTGGTGCTGACCGAAGAATTCACCTTTGTGGAGGGCTGAGTCATGAGCCTTGAAGAACGCGTTACCGATTTGGAAAGCCGTCTGGCCTTTCAGGATGACACCATTCAGGCATTGAACGATGTGCTGGTGGCCCAGCAGAAAGTCATCGAGCGCCTGCAATTGCAGATGGAAGCGCTGATCAAGCGTCACGAAGAAATGGTCGGGCAGTTCGGTGCTTTTGAAGAAGATGCGCCACCGCCGCATTATTGAGCCATTCGCCAAGCATAAAAAAACCGCGGACAGCCAGGCTGTTCGCGGTTTTTTTTTGCTTTGGATCAGCGACGCGGCAGAGCGGCGATCACGTCCTCGGCTTGCAGGCCCTTGTCTCGGTTCATCACCGAGAACTCGACGCGCTGGCCTTCGACCAGAACACGGTGGCCTTCGCCGCGAATGGCGCGGAAGTGCACGAAAATATCATCGCCCGAATCCCGGGAGATAAACCCGAAACCCTTGGAAGTGTTGAACCACTTCACGGTGCCGGTATCGCGATTGCTCATGTCATAGGTAGTCGGCGCAGCGGCCGGTGACGATTTGTAGAAGCTGACAGCCAAATGCAGCAGCACGGCAACCAGGGCGATCACCAGGCTGAACAACACCGCCGGTTGGCCAGCGATGACCGGCATCGGCGCGATCAGGGTCAAAGTTTGCAGGACGACGGTCAGGACCAGAAGGGCGCTGACCAGATTTTGCAGATGCTGGCGCGGGCCTTTGTTCCAGTAGGGAATCACTGGAGCGATGACCAGGTTCAGCAGGCCGAAAAAGGCCAGGTAAAGTGCATCGGGCTGTTGCAGGTAAGGAACGGCTTCGGCTTTCAGGCTGGGTATGAACGACAGCAGCAAGGCTGCTGCGCCCATTAGCAGGTGGACGATTTTCAACATTTTGATTGGCTCACGTTATGACGGCTCACAAGGAAGAGCTGAAGGCGCACGGTTCGCTTCAGGACAAAATAAGAGGCGGTGGACACGTACACGGCATCAGCCTATGCGCAACGCCCCGGAAAATAGGGCATGGCGACACACTGCCTATTTAACAGCAAAGCCTGCGGCTACTCAAATCAGCCCGGCCAGCGGCAGAGAAACGGTCGATTTGTCGCAGTCAGATCACGGATTGATAGCTGCGAGCGGGCGCTTGCCTTGCTAAAGTGGGGTTGAACCTGCTGGATGAATTCAATCACTGTTAGGGGGTAAGCATGGCAATTGATATCGGTATCAGTGAAGAAGACCGCAAATCCATCGTCGAAGGGCTGTCGCGGCTGCTGTCGGACACCTATGTGCTGTATCTGAAAACCCATAACTTTCACTGGAACGTCACCGGCCCGATGTTCCGCACGCTGCACCTGATGTTCGAAGAGCAATACAACGAGCTGGCGCTGGCCGTCGATTCGATCGCCGAGCGTATCCGTGCGTTGGGCTTCCCGGCGCCCGGTGCTTACGCGACCTACGCGCGTCTTTCTTCTATTAAAGAAGAGGTCGGCGTGCCAAGCGCCGAAGACATGATCAAGCAATTGGTCGAAGGCCAGGAAGCGGTGACCCGTACCGCGCGCGGCATTTTCCCGCTGCTGGACAAGGTCAGCGATGAGCCGACTGCTGACCTGCTGACCCAGCGTATGCAAGTGCACGAGAAAACTGCGTGGATGCTGCGCGCGCTGCTCGAGGAGTGACCCAGCCGCTGCGGACGGCGTGAGGTCGTCCGCATGCTCTCCAGACTCTTACCGTTGTCGTTGGCTTATCCTACGAGGCTGGTCAACAAGTCGTATGGCGCTAACTTTGTCACTGGGTTTTTATGAAGGCGCAGGATGTTGCCTTATAAATCAGCAGTCATGGCAAAGGAGTGTCAACGCTATGGTAGAAGGAGACAGGCGAAGCGACAGGATGTCGGCTTCGCGGCACGTAATTAAAGTCGACCCGTTTGTCAGCGAGTTCGACATGAATCTGATCCGGCCGTTGTCGCGATCGATTCGCCTCAACGGTTTTGCGACCTGCCTGCGCCTGGAGCAGGTCTACTGGAATATTCTCGGCGGCATGGCCGAGGACAATCATTGTTCGGTCAGCACACTGTTATCCCACGTCGATCGCGAGGTGCATCTGCGTTACGGCGGGGTGAAGAATTTCAGTGCGCTGGTACGGGTGGTTTGTGTCATGAACGGGATCAAAGATCTCGCACCCGCCGTTTCGCGCTGAAACGGCGGTTGCAACGAGGTTGCGGGCTGTGCAGCGTTACGGCTGCACAGCCCGCATTTAATCGATATAATCCCGCGCTTTCGCCGCAAAGCCCTGCGCGCGGCAGCAATCTGATCGCCGAGACACCTCCATGCCAATGTACGATTACCAATGTGCTTCCTGTGGTCATCAGTTGGAAGCCATTCAGAAGATCAGCGACGCACCGTTGGTCGACTGCCCTGCCTGCCAGGCGCCCGAACTGAAGAAGCAGCTGTCCATGCCGGGTTTTCGCCTCAGCGGCAACGGTTGGTACGAGACTGACTTCAAGACCGGAGCCAAGAAGAATCTGGCCGGTGGCGACAAAGCTGACTAGGGTTCCAACCCTGAACGAACGACACGCGTGAGTTTCCGCCTTGCTTGATCGCGGCCGGATCTCCACCGAATTTCGAATTACGAGAAGCGAACCACACCATGATGCGCAGCCACTATTGCGGCCAACTGAACGAAAGCCTGGAAGGCCAGGAAATTACCCTTTGCGGATGGGTTCACCGTCGCCGCGACCACGGCGGGGTGATTTTCCTCGACATCCGTGATCGTGATGGTCTGGCCCAGGTGGTGTTCGACCCGGATCGCGCCGAGAGCTTCGCCGCTGCCGATCGCGTGCGTAGCGAATACGTCGTGAAGATCACCGGCAAGGTGCGTCTGCGTCCGGCCGGCGCGACCAACGCCAACATGGCCTCGGGCATGATCGAAGTGTTGGGTTATGAACTGGAAGTGCTGAACGAGTCGGAAACCCCGCCGTTCCCGCTCAACGAGTTCTCCGACGTCGGCGAAGAAACCCGCCTGCGCTATCGCTTCCTCGATCTGCGTCGTCCGGAAATGGCCGAGAAGCTGCGTCTGCGCTCGCGCATGACCACCAGCATCCGCCGCTTCCTCGACGAGAACGGCTTCCTCGACGTCGAAACGCCGATCCTTACCCGGGCCACCCCGGAAGGCGCGCGTGACTATCTGGTGCCGAGCCGTACCCACGCCGGTTCGTTCTTCGCCCTGCCGCAATCGCCGCAGCTGTTCAAGCAACTGCTGATGGTGGCCGGCTTCGACCGTTACTACCAGATCGCCAAGTGCTTCCGTGACGAAGACCTGCGTGCCGACCGTCAGCCGGAATTCACCCAGATCGACATCGAGACCAGCTTCCTCGATGAAAAAGAGATCATGGGCCTGACCGAGCAGATGATCCGCAACCTGTTCAAGGAAGTGCTGGATCTGGAATTCGGCGAATTCCCGCACATGACCTTCGAAGAAGCCATGCGCCGTTACGGTTCGGACAAGCCGGACCTGCGTATTCCACTGGAACTGGTCGACGTTGCCGACCAGCTCAAGGAAGTCGATTTCAAGGTATTCAGCGGCCCGGCCAACGATCCGAAGTGCCGCATCGCCGCACTGCGCGTTCCAGGCGGGGCGAGCATGCCGCGCAAGCAGATCGACGACTACACCAAGTTCGTCGGCATCTACGGTGCCAAGGGCCTGGCTTACATCAAGGTCAACGAGCGTGCTGCCGGTGTTGAAGGCCTGCAATCGCCGATCGTGAAAAACATCCCTGAAGACAAGCTCAACGTGATCCTCGATCGCGTTGGCGCAGTCGATGGCGACATCGTGTTCTTCGGTGCCGACAAGGCCAAGATCGTCAGCGAAGCCCTGGGCGCGCTGCGTATCAAGCTGGGTCACGACCTCAAGCTGCTGACCTGCGAGTGGGCACCAATGTGGGTCGTCGACTTCCCGATGTTCGAAGAGAACGACGACGGCAGCTTCTCGGCGCTGCACCACCCGTTCACCGCACCGAAGTGCACCCCGCAGGAACTCGAAGCCAACCCGGCCGGCGCACTGTCCCGTGCGTACGACATGGTCTTGAACGGCACCGAGCTGGGCGGCGGTTCGATCCGTATTCACCGCAAGGAAATGCAGCAAGCGGTATTCCGCCTGCTGGGCATCAACGAAGCGGAACAGGAAGAGAAGTTCGGCTTCCTGCTCGACGCACTGAAGTATGGTGCACCGCCGCACGGTGGTCTGGCCTTCGGTCTGGACCGTCTGGTGATGCTGATGACCGGCGCCCAGTCGATCCGTGAAGTGATCGCCTTCCCGAAAACCCAGAGTGCTGCCGACGTGATGACGCAGGCTCCGGGCGTAGTGGATGCCAAGGCATTGCGCGAGCTGCACATTCGCCTGCGCGAAACGCCAAAGGCTGAGTAAGACGGGCCTGAAGGCGCATCTTCGGATGCGCCTTTTTTCTTTCTCAGGTCGAATTTTTCAATTGCCGGCCGCTGCACCAGCAGGGCGGGCAAGGTTTCAAAGAGCATTCGGAGCAAGTTATGGCAGGTCATTCCAAGTGGGCAAACATCAAGCACCGCAAAGAACGTCAGGATGCCAAGAGGGGCAAGATCTTCACCAAATGGATCCGTGAACTGACCGTTGCGGCCCGTCAGGGTGGCGGCGATCCGGGTTCCAACCCGCGTCTGCGTCTGGCTCTGGACAAGGCGTTGAGCGCCAACATGAGCCGCGACATCATCGACCGTGCCGTCGCGCGCGGTGCCGGCGCCACTGAAGCGGACAACGTTGAAGAACTGACCTACGAAGGTTACGGCCCGGGCGGCGTGGCGGTGATGGTCGAGTGCATGACCGACAACCGCAACCGTACCGCCGCAGCCGTGCGTCATGCGTTCAGCAAGTGTGGCGGCAACCTCGGCACTGACGGTTCGGTGGCGTATCTGTTCGAGCGCAAGGGCCAGATCAGCTTCGCTCCGGGTGTCGATGAAGACGCACTGACCGAAGCGGCACTGGAAGCCGATGCCGATGACGTGGTCACCCACGACGACGGTTCGATCGATGTATTTACCTCGTTCACCGGTTTCTATGCGGTGCGCAACGCGCTGGAAGCGGCCGGGTTCAAGGGCGACGACGCGGAAATCGTCATGCAGCCAACCACCAGCGCCGAGCTGGATCTGGAAGGTGCGGAGAAGGTGCTCAAGCTGATCGACATGCTTGAGGACCTGGACGACGTGCAGAACGTCTACTCCAACGCGGATATCCCGGAAGACGTCGCCGCTCAGCTTGGCTGATAAGCGACTAGTCTTCCCTGTGGGAGCGAGCCTGCTCGCGAAAGCGGTGTGTCATTCAGCACCTGTATCTGCTGACATACCGCCTTCGCGAGCAGGCTCGCTCCCACATTTGCTATTGGCTGTCAGGTAAATCGTTTTATGAATCTGCAGGCGTTATGACTCTAATTCTTGGTATCGACCCCGGTTCGCGCATCACCGGTTACGGGATCGTTCGCGATACCGGGCGCGGCGGCTGCATCTATGTGGCCTCGGGCTGCATTCGCACCGGCTCCGGCGAGCTGCATGAACGTCTGCAGATCGTCTATCGCGGCGTGCGCGAAATCATCAAGACCTACGGCCCGGTGACCATGGGCATCGAAAAGGTGTTCATGGCGAAAAACGCCGACTCGGCGCTGAAGCTCGGACAGGCACGGGGCGCTGCGATTGTCGCCGGCGCCGAAGAGTGTCTGGAAATCGCCGAGTACACCGCCACGCAAGTCAAACAGGCGGTGGTCGGCACCGGTGCGGCCAATAAGGAGCAGGTGCAGATGATGGTCATGCACATGCTCAAGTTGACGAGCAAGCCGCAGATCGACGCCTCCGACGCCCTCGCGATCGCCATTTGCCATGCGCACACGCGCTCAAGCCTGCTGCCGCACGGGCTGGGAACCGCACGCAGTCGTGGCGGGCGCCTGCGTCTCTGATAGCATCAGCATCAATTTTCCTGAAAGTGGTTTTGCGGTGCCTGTGTTGCCGGCGCGCAAGCCACCTTCAATCGTCGCCAGCCCACGGCTGGCCAGCGCTCAAGGATTCAAAACGTGATTGGACGCTTGCGCGGCACCCTGGCTGAGAAACAGCCGCCGCACCTGATTCTCGATGTCAATGGCCTCGGCTATGAGGTGGAAGTGCCGATGACCACGCTTTATCGGTTGCCGTCGGTCGGTGAACCGCTGACCCTGCACACCCATTTGGTCGTACGCGAAGATGCGCAATTGCTCTATGGTTTTGCCGGCAAGCGTGAGCGAGACTTCTTTCGCGAGCTGATCCGGCTCAACGGGGTCGGACCGAAACTGGCGCTGGCGTTGATGTCGAGCCTGGAAGTCGATGAGTTGGTGCGCTGCGTGCAGTCTCAGGACACTTCGGCGTTGACCAAGGTCCCGGGGGTTGGCAAGAAAACCGCCGAGCGTTTGCTGGTGGAATTGAAAGACCGCTTCAAGGCCTGGGAAACCTCGCCGGCGATGTTCGCGCTGGTGCCGAATCAGCCGGACGGCCCGGCACCGGTCAACAGCGCCGAGACCGATGCGGTCAGTGCGTTGATCTCGCTGGGCTACAAGCCGCAGGAAGCGAGCAAGGCGATTTCCGCGATCAAAGACAAGAACCTGAGCAGCGAAGACCTGATCCGCCGCGCTCTGAAGGGAATGATTTAAGTGATTGAAGCTGATCGTCTGATCGCCGCCGCGCACAGCCCGCGCGAGCGCGAAGAAGTCCAGGACCGGGCCATCCGCCCGGTCAGTCTGGCCGACTACATTGGCCAGCCGACCGTGCGCGAGCAGATGGAGCTGTTTATCCAGGCTGCCCGTGGCCGCAGTGAATCCCTCGATCACACCCTGATCTTCGGCCCACCGGGGCTGGGCAAGACTACGCTGGCGAACATCATTGCCCAGGAAATGGGTGTGTCGATCAAGAGCACCTCTGGGCCAGTGCTGGAGCGTCCGGGTGATCTGGCCGCGTTGCTGACCAATCTTGAGCCGCACGACGTGTTGTTCATCGACGAAATCCATCGTCTGTCGCCGATCGTTGAAGAAGTGCTGTATCCGGCCATGGAAGATTTTCAGCTCGACATCATGATCGGCGAAGGGCCGGCGGCGCGCTCGATCAAGCTCGATCTGCCGCCTTTCACTCTGGTGGGCGCCACCACTCGCGCGGGCATGCTGACCAATCCGCTGCGTGACCGCTTCGGTATCGTCCAGCGCCTGGAGTTCTACAGCACCGCGGATCTGGCAACCATCGTCAGTCGTTCGGCGGCGATTCTCGGTCTGCCGCTGGATCCGGAAGGTTCGTTCGAGATCGCCCGTCGCGCCCGTGGCACACCGCGAATCGCCAACCGTCTGCTGCGGCGGGTGCGCGATTTCGCCGAAGTACGCGCCAAGGGTCACATCACCAAAGCGGTGGCGGATCTGGCGCTGAATCTGCTGGATGTCGACGAACATGGTTTCGATCATCAGGACCGGCGTCTGCTGCTGACCATGATCGAGAAGTTCGACGGCGGCCCGGTCGGTATCGACAGTCTGGCGGCGGCGATCAGTGAAGAACGCCACACCATTGAAGACGTGCTCGAACCGTATCTGATCCAGCAGGGCTATATCATGCGCACGCCTCGGGGCAGGGTAGTGACGCGGCATGCCTACCTGCACTTTGGTTTGAATGTTCCGTCACGCATGGGCGAGATGCCCGTGGCAGGCGAGTTTCTCGACGCCGTCGACGATTGATACACATTTGCTGGTGATTTATTCAGGGTTTGTACTGTCAGACGACGGTACTTTTGCGTTAAAGCTTTGAAACCACGAAAAACAGTTGTCTGGCCGGATTGGCAACCTGAGGAGTAAGCACTAGAGTATGCGCGCGCAAAACGGGCTTGAGCCGTTCGCACATCGTTGTCGCGTTTATTACGAGGACACCGATGCGGGCGGCATCGTGTATTACGTTAATTACCTCAAGTTTATGGAACGGGCTCGAACCGAGCGGCTGCGGGAACTGGGCTTTGCCCAATCTGTGCTTGCCGGAGAGGACCTGTTGTTCGTCGTGCATTCCAGCGAAGCGCGCTACCACGCGCCGGCGCGACTGGACGACGAATTGCTGGTAAGCGCTGATGTAATCGAATTGAACCGTGCCAGCCTGCGCTTCAAACAGCAGGTCAGGCGGGCCACGGATAATGTGCTGCTCTGCGAAGGGCAGTTTTTGGTGGCCTGCGTGCGCACCGACAGTTTGAAACCCCGGGCCCTTCCCGAAGACCTGCGTGCGGCCTTCGCCGACGCGGTCGGCCCGGGTACACACTCAAAGCAGGAGATAAAGCGTGGAAGCTAACGTCGTCGACCATTCCTCCATGTGGAGCCTGGTCAGCAATGCCAGCATCGTGGTGCAGTTGGTAATGTTGACCCTGGTGGCCGCATCGGTGACCTCATGGATCATGATCTTTCAGCGCAGCAATTTGCTGCGCGCCGGTCGACGCGCCCTGGAGAGCTTCGAAGAGCGCTTCTGGTCGGGTATCGACCTGTCCAAACTGTACCGTCAGGCTGGCAGCAACCCTGATCCGGATTCGGGCGTGGAGCAGATCTTCCGTGCCGGCTTCAAGGAATTCTCCCGTCTGCGTCAGCAGCCAGGGGTCGATCCAGAGGCGGTGATGGAAGGTGTCGCCCGTGCCATGCGCGTGGCCATCTCGCGCGAAGAAGAGAAACTCGAGCAGAGCCTGCCGTTCCTCGCCACTGTTGGTTCGGTCAGCCCGTACATCGGTCTGTTCGGTACCGTTTGGGGGATCATGAACTCCTTCCGCGGTCTGGCCAGCGCTCAGCAAGCGACCCTCGCCACCGTTGCTCCGGGTATCGCCGAAGCCCTGATCGCCACCGCGATCGGCCTGTTCGCTGCGATCCCGGCGGTCATCGCTTACAACCGTTTTGCTGCGCGCAGCGAAACCTTGCTGGGCCGCTACTACACCTTCGCCGATGAATTCCAGGCGATCCTGCACCGCAAAGTGCACACCAGCGAAGAATAAGCAGGTATTTCCCGATGGCTTTAATCGCTCGAGCTCGCAAAAAGCGCAAGCCGGTCGCCGAGATGAACGTGGTGCCCTACATCGACGTGATGTTGGTGCTGCTGGTCATCTTCATGGTGACCGCGCCGATGCTCAATCAGGGCGTGAAAGTTGATCTGCCCAAGGTTTCCAGCGAAGCCTTGCCGCAGGACAACAACACCCAGGTCCTGACCATTTCGATCAAGGCTGACAAGACCTACTACTGGAACCTTGGCAGCGAAGTCGACACCGAGAAGCAACAGGACAGGGCCATGACCCTGCCACAGATGACTGACGCGGTGACCAAGATCATCCGCGCCGGCACCGAGGGCGGCAAACGCACCCAGGTATTCATTCGTGGTGACAAGACTGTCGACTACGGCGCCGTCATGGGTGCCATGGGCGGGTTGCAGAAAGCCGGGGTCGGTAACGTTGGTCTGATTACCGAGGCCCCCTGATGCAGCAACAGCGAGAGCCGTCCGCCTCGGAAAGCTACTTCTGGCCTAGTGTTCTGGCAATCGTCCTGCACGTGCTGGTGTTCGGCATGCTGTTCGTCAGTTTTGCCTTCACGCCCGAACTGCCGCCGGCCAAGCCGATCGTCCAGGCGACTCTGTACCAGCTGAAATCGAAAAGTCAGGCGACCACCCAGACCAATCAGAAGATTGCGGGTGAGGCGAAGAAATCCGCCGCGCGCCAGACCGAAGTCGAACAGATGGAACAGAAAAAGATCGAGCAGGAAGCGGTGAAGGCGGCGGAACAAAAGAAAGAGGAAGCGGCTCAAAAGGCCGAGGAAGCCAAGAAGGCCGACGAGGCGAAGAAAGCGGACGAAGCGAAAAAGGCTGATGAAGCCAAGAAAGCCGACGACGCGAAAAAAGCCGAAGCGAAAAAGGCCGAAGAGAAACAATTGGCTGATATAGCCAAGAAGAAGGCCGAAGACGAAGCGAAGAAGGCTGCTGAGGAAGAGGCGAAGAAAGCCGCTGCCGAAGAAGCCAAGAAGAAGATCGTCGAAGACGCGAAGAAGAAAGCCGCCGAAGACGCCAAGAAGAAAGCTGAAGCTGAAGAGGCGAAGAAGAAAGTCGCCGAAGACGCGAAGAAGAAAGCTGCTGCCGATGCTGCGAAGAAGAAAGCGCAGGAAGCGGCACGCAAATCTGCCGAAGACAAAAAGGCCCAGGCCCTGGCAGATCTGCTTTCCGACACGCCGCAGCGTCAGCAGGCCCTGGCCGATGAGCAGGGTGACGAGGTTGCCGGCAGTTTCGATGACCTGATTCGCGCTCGCGCAGCAGAAGGCTGGGCTCGTCCTCCTTCGGCGCGCAAAGGCATGACGGTCGTGCTGCAAATCGGCATGTTGCCGGACGGTACGGTGACCTCGGTCAGCGTGGCCAAGTCCAGCGGTGACGGTCCGTTCGATGCTTCGGCAGTCGCGGCAGTGAAGAATATTGGACGTTTGACAGAAATGCAGGGAATGAAGCCGAGCGATTTCGCTCCGTATCGTTCATTCAAGATGACATTCACACCTGAGGATCTAGCCTTGTGAGAAACCTTCTTCGAGGAATGCTGGTCGTGATCTGCTGCATGGCAGGGATCGCGGCGGCAGATGAAAAGAACATTCTGGTCACCAGCGGCAGCGATCGGGCTACTCCGATCGCCGTCGTACCGTTCGGCATGCAGGGCGGCGCCGTGCTGCCGGATGACATGGCTGAAATCATTGGCAACGACTTGCGCAACTCGGGCTATTACTCGCCGATTCCGAAAGCCAACATGATCAGCCAGCCAAGCCAGCCGAGCGAAATCATCTTCCGTGACTGGAAGGCGGTGGGTGCTCAGTACATGATGGTCGGCAGCATCGCTCCAGCGGGCGGTCGCCTGCAGGTGCAGTGGGCACTGTTCAACGTCGCCACCGAACAGAAAGTGGCGGACGGCAGTGTCTCCGGTACGACCGACCAGATCCGTGACATGGCGCACTTCATTTCCGATCAGTCGTTCCAGAAGCTGACCGGCATTGAAGGTGCCTTCTCGACGCGTCTGCTTTACGTAACGGCCGAGCGCTTTTCCGAGAAGAACACCCGTTACACCCTGCAACGCTCCGACTATGACGGCGCACGCGCAGTGACTCTGCTGCAATCGCGCGAGCCGATTCTGTCGCCGCGTTTTGCACCGGATGGCAAGCGTATCGCCTACGTGTCGTTCGAGCAGAAGCGTCCGCGTATCTTCATGCAGAACATCGACACCGGTCGCCGTGAGCAGATCACCAACTTCGAAGGCCTCAACGGCGCGCCAGCCTGGTCGCCGGACGGCAATCGCCTGGCGTTCGTGCTGTCGAAAGACGGTAACCCGGACATCTACGTAATGAACCTCGGTTCGCGTCAGATCAGCCGCGTAACCAACGGCCAGGGCATCAATACCGAACCGTTCTGGGGCAAGGATGGCTCGACCATCTATTTCACCTCGGACCGTGGCGGCAAGCCGCAAATCTATAAAACCAGCGTCGGTGGCGGTGGTGCCGAGCGTGTGACGTTCGTGGGCAACTACAACGCCAACCCGAAACTGTCGGCTGATGAAAAGACTTTGGTGATGATCCATCGTCAGGATGGCTTCACCAATTTCAAGGTGGCAGCTCAGGATCTGCAGCGGGGTAGTGTAAAGATCCTCACTGATAGCACTCTGGACGAGTCACCTACTGTTGCGCCCAACGGCACCATGGTAATCTACGCCACCCGCCAACAGGGCCGGGGAGTCTTGATGCTCGTGTCCATTAATGGGCGCGTGAGGCTCCCGCTTCCTACCGCTCAAGGCGAAGTCAGAGAACCGTCCTGGTCCCCTTACCTGAAGTGAGCGGGCGCTACACGTTTTACTTAACACACTGGGGTTCATTAGGAGTTTCACGATGGAAATGCTGAAGTTTGGTAAATTTGCTGCGCTGGCTCTGGCCATGGCTGTAGCTGTAGGTTGCTCGTCCAAAGGCGGCGACAACGCCGGTGAAGGCGCTGTTGATCCAAACGCTGGTTACGGCGCAAACACTGGTGCCGTTGACGGTTCCCTGAGCGAAGAAGCTGCTCTGCGCGCAATCACCACCTTCTACTTCGAATACGACAGCTCGGACCTGAAGCCAGAAGCCATGCGCGCTCTGGACGTTCACGCCAAAGACCTGAAAGCAAACGGCGCTCGCGTTGTTCTGGAAGGCAACACCGACGAACGTGGTACTCGTGAGTACAACATGGCACTGGGCGAGCGTCGTGCGAAAGCCGTTCAGCGCTACCTGGTACTGCAAGGTGTTTCCCCAGCTCAGCTGGAACTGGTTTCCTACGGCGAAGAGCGTCCAGTTGCTACCGGCAACGACGAGCAGTCCTGGGCCCAGAACCGTCGCGTCGAACTGCGTAAGTAATTCGATATGCGAACGTGCCGTCGTGCTGTAACTGTTCTGGCTCTCAGCCTCGCGCCGCTTGCGGCGTGGGCTGCGGTTCCTGTGGTCGATGACAACTCCGGTTATAACAATAGCGGGAGCAGTTATCCGCCTGCGGGTTACGGTACGAACGGCGCCTATGCCGGGGGAGCGGCTTCGGCCCCTGCCTCGGCACAAGGCATGCTGTTCAACCAATTGCAACAGATGCAGGATCAGATCTCGCGCCAACAGGGCGTGATCGAAGAACTGCAGAATCAGGTTTCGCGCATGAAGCAGGAATCCCTGGAGCGATACCAGGATCTTGATCGGCGCATAGGATCCGGCGTTGCACCAGCCGCGACTCCCGAGAATTCTTCTGCCGGTGGCGATGCAAGTGCTGCTGCCGGTGCTGCCGCAGGCGCGGGTGCTGCTGCGGCAGCCCAGGCACCTGCCGCGGGTAGCGAACCGGCTGATCCGGCCAAGGAAAAGCTGTATTACGATGCCGCTTTCGACCTGATCAAAGCCAAGGATTTCGACAAGGCCAGCCAGGCCTTCGCCGCTTTCCTGCGCAAATACCCCAACAGCCAGTACGCGGGCAACGCTCAGTACTGGTTGGGCGAAGTGAACCTGGCCAAGGGTGATCTGCAAGGTGCAGGTCAGGCCTTTGCCAAGGTTTCGCAGCTGTATCCCAAGCACAACAAAGTGCCGGACTCGCTGTACAAGCTGGCTGACGTAGAGCGCCGCCTCGGTCACACCGACAAGGTCAAAGGCATTCTGCAGCAGGTGGTGTCGCAATATCCGGGCACTTCCGCCGCGCAGCTGGCCCAGCGTGATTTACAGCGCATGTAAGCCTGTTCATCCGTGTTTTGAAGAAACCCGCGCTTGTCGCGGGTTTTTTCGTTAGAATTCACGCCCTTTTTCTGAAACACGCTTCTTGTGGTCTACGCGTTGGCGGGATTGCCTGAAGTGCCTGACGGAGGCGGACAGCCTGTTTAGCTGTTACGCCCGTGGCGACTATGCAAGACACATTGAGAATTACCGAAGTTTTCTACTCGTTGCAGGGTGAAACTCGGACTGCCGGGCTGCCCACGGTTTTCGTGCGCCTGACCGGTTGCCCGTTGCGTTGCCAGTACTGCGACAGCGCTTACGCGTTCAGCGGCGGCACCGTCCGCACCCTCGACGACATCCTTGAGCAAGTGGCCGGATATCGTCCGCGCTACGTTTGTGTCACCGGCGGTGAGCCGTTGGCTCAGCCGAACGCCATTCCTTTGCTTGAGCGGTTGTGTGATGCCGGTTACGAGGTCTCGCTGGAAACCAGCGGCGCCCTCGACGTATCCGCTGTCGATCCGCGTGTCAGTCGCGTCGTCGATCTGAAAACGCCGGGCTCGAAAGAAGCCCATCGCAACCGATACGAGAACATCGAACTGCTGACCCGCAACGATCAGGTGAAGTTTGTCATCTGCTCGCGGGAAGACTACGACTGGGCGGTTTCCAAGCTGATCCAGTACGGTCTCGACCAGCGCGCCGGCGAAGTACTGTTTTCGCCGAGTCACCACGACCTGAATGCTCGGGAACTGGCGGACTGGGTGGTGGCGGACAACCTGCCGGTACGCCTGCAATTGCAGCTGCATAAATATCTTTGGAACGACGAGCCGGGGCGCTGAGATGACTGAACAACTGAACACTACTCAAAAACGTGCGGTGATCCTGTTGTCCGGCGGCCTCGACTCGGCCACCGTGGTGGCGATGGCACGCGCCGAAGGCTACGCCTGCTACACCATGAGCTTCGATTACGGCCAGCGCTCGCATGCCGAATTGCACGCCGCCGCCCGCGTTGCTCGCGACCTGGGTGTGGTCGAGCACAAGGTCATCGGGCTGAACCTCAATGGCATGGGCGGCTCGGCGCTGACCGACACCAGCATCGACATTCCGGAAGAGCTGGGCGAAGGCATTCCGGTGACTTACGTGCCGGCGCGTAACACGGTTTTCCTGTCGTTGGCATTGGGTTGGGCCGAAGTGCTCGGCGCGCGCGATATTTTCATCGGCGTCAACGCAGTGGATTATTCCGGCTACCCGGACTGCCGTCCCGAGTTCATCGAGTCGTTCGAGCGCATGGCCAACCTGGCAACCAAGGCCGGCGTGGAAGGCAACGGCTTCCGCATTCAGGCGCCACTGCAAAATCTCAGCAAGGCGCAGATCGTCCAGGCTGGCGTGAAGCTGGGCGTGGATTATGGCCTGACGGTTTCCTGCTATCAGGCAGACGATGACGGCCGCGCTTGCGGCAAATGCGACAGCTGCCGCCTGCGTGCGGAAGGCTTCGCGGCAGCTGGTGTGGAGGATCCAACCCCTTATTTTTGATCTTTTTCAAAAAAGGTGTTGAATAGTCCTTAAAAATCAGTATTATACGCGCCACCACACAGCGGGTCGTTAGCTCAGTTGGTAGAGCAGTTGGCTTTTAACCAATTGGTCGTAGGTTCGAATCCCACACGACCCACCATATTTGGCGGTTTAGAAAATCCGGAAGGCCCACGAAAGTGAGGATTTCCGGGTTTTTTTTTGCCTGCAATTCAGGCGTTCGATGTTTCAGCGCGGCCACACCTGACGCAGGTCAGAATCATCTTTTGTATCAACGGGATATTCTGTAGCCTTGCGCAGCTTCAACGCTGTCCCGTGCCTGATGATACTCACTCTCCCGGCGGTACCCTCTAGTGGTCCGGAGCCGGGTGTATACTCGACTTTCGCGCGAATGCGCCTGCAGGTCTTGCGAACATGACGCAGATTTCCGAACGCCTTCTGGTTCAAGCCCACCTCGACGCCAAGCAGCCTAAACCGCTGACGGCAGAAGAGGAGGCTTATTACCGTTCCGCCATCGCCGCCGAGCTCAAGGCTCAGGACGCGGTGCTGGTCGCCCACTTTTATTGCGATCCGGTGATTCAGGCCCTGGCCGAAGAAACCGGCGGCTGTGTTTCCGACTCCCTGGAAATGGCCCGCTTCGGCAACGCCCATCCGGCCAAGACCGTGGTGGTCGCCGGCGTCAAGTTCATGGGCGAGACGGCAAAAATTCTCAACCCGGAAAAGCGCGTGCTGATGCCAACCCTGGAGGCGACCTGCTCGCTGGACCTGGGTTGCCCGGTCGATGAGTTCTCGGTGTTCTGCGACCAGCACCCGGAACGTACCGTGGTGGTGTATGCCAACACTTCCGCCGCGGTGAAGGCTCGGGCTGACTGGGTGGTGACTTCGAGCTGCGCACTGGAAATCGTCGAAAGCCTGATGGACAACGGCGAGACGATCATCTGGGGCCCGGACAAGCACCTGGGCACTTACATTCAGCGCAAGACCGGTGCCGACATGCTGCTTTGGGACGGTGCCTGCATCGTCCACGAAGAGTTCAAGTCCAAGCAGCTCGAAGACATGAAAGCGCTGTACCCGGACGCAGCGATTCTGGTGCATCCGGAGTCGCCGACTTCGGTGATCGAACTGGCGGATGCCGTCGGTTCTACCAGTCAGTTGATCGCCGCCGCGCAAAGCCTGCCAAACAAGACCCTGATCGTCGCCACCGACCGTGGCATCTTCTACAAGATGCAGCAGCTGTGCCCGGACAAAGTCTTCATCGAAGCGCCTACCGCCGGTAACGGCGCGGCTTGTCGCAGTTGCGCACATTGCCCGTGGATGGCCATGAACACCCTTGAGCGCACGCTCAAGAGCTTGAAAGAAGGCACCAACGAGATCTTTGTCGATCCGGCGCTGATTCCTCAAGCGATCCGCCCATTGAAGCGCATGCTGGACTTCACCCAGGCAGCGCGGATGAAGCTGGCCGGTAACGCCTGACTACCCTTTGTAGTAGAGAGCCCTGTGGTGAGGGGATTTATCCCCGTTGGGTGGCGAAGCCGCCCTAAATCAAACACCGCGGCATATCAGGGATACCGCGTGTGCTTCTTTACGACTGCTACGCAGCCGGACGGGGATAAATCCCCTCGCCACAGGGGGGACTCTTGAGTATGGAAATTATTTGCTCTTCTTCGGGATCCGCACCACACGGGTATCCGAATAGATGTCATGCCAAGTGCGTTTCTGCTTGTCGAACAGCGACCAGAAGAACCCCAGCCCGACACACAACCACGACGCGATCGACACCATAAAGCGCAACAGCGCCTGCCACAGGCTGATGGCCGTGCCGTTGGCGTTCTGCACGCGGATCCCCCACACCTGCATGCCCAGTGTCTGCCCGCCGTGGGTCCAGAACTTGGCGAAGAAGCCGAACAATACCAACAGCAGCACTGTGGAATACAGCGGATCACCATCGAGCTGGCCGGCGTCGGTCATCACCCGCAGGCGTTCTTCGCCAATGATCGCCGCCTGGATCAACTTGTAGATGAAGCCGGTGACGATCAGCAGGGCGGTGCACAGCAGGAAGTCGTAGAACATTGCCGCCAGACGACGACCGAGAGCAACGGGGGGAAAGTCCCCTTGCGGCGTGAGCAGGTGTTTCGACATGGCAGCCTCGGGACGCGAATGGAAGCGCCATTTTACGGATTAGCGCGCACAAAAAAGCCCCTGATATCAATATCAGGGGCTTTTTCGTATCAGAAGATCAGGCTTCTGCTTGTACTTCGTCAGCCTGCATGCCTTTCTGGCCTTGCACAGCAACGAAAGTCACTTTCTGGCCTTCTTTCAGGCTCTTGAAGCCGTTGCCCTGAATGGCGCGGAAATGTACGAACAGATCCGGACCGCTTTCTGGAGTGATAAAACCAAAACCTTTCTCGTCGTTAAACCACTTGACGGTACCGCTCTGACGTGTGGACATTTCTTATTTCCTTTGACGCATAAATTGATGACAGCCCCTTTCACATGAAAGAGTACTGGAGCTGGTTGCAAGGAGTAAGAAGACGTCGAGCGGGATGTAGCTAACTTGTAGGCTACTGCCCAGGTCACGATTCCAAGCTGACCCATGCAAACACAGTGGACAAACTCTACGCCAACTACGGGAGAAAAAACAAGCCCTGCGAAGGCCCCGGTTTTACTGCTCTTCATGGCATTTCGTCAGCAAACTAGTTCAGTCTTAGACGATTGTCTGGTTCTATTTTCAGCAAGCGTTATAAGCAACGTTCATATTCGAAACGGATGTTAAAAAACGCACTGTTTTATGGCGATTGCGTTACACATTAGTGCACGTTTAACGCAATCGCGTTACTTATAGAAACAGTCGATCAACCGCGATAGTAGCGTTGTGGAACAAATGGCATTTTGCTTACAAGCATTTGCACCTTTTTCCCACGGACGATGGCCCACACAGGTGTATCGAGCGCGACGTAAGCGGTGTCAAGGTATCCCATCGCCAATGGCCCGCCCAAGGTCGGACCAAAGCCGCCGCTGCAGACGCTGCCGATGATCTCGCCGGCCTCGTTGACGATTTCTGCGCCTTCACGCACCGGGGTGCGCTCCTGCGGCAGCAGGCCGACGCGTTTGCGTGACACGCCATTTTGTTGCTGCGCGAAAATTTGCTCGGCGCCCGGGAAGCCCCCGGCCCGTGCGCCATCGGCGCGGCGTGGCTTGGAGATCGCCCACAGGAGGCTGGCTTCGATCGGTGTGGTCTCGGTGTTCATGTCATGGCCGTACAGGCACAGGCCGGCTTCCAGACGCAGCGAGTCGCGGGCGCCAAGGCCGATGGCCTGGACCTCTGGCTCGGCTAGCAGGGCACGGGCTAGTTTCTCCGCTTCAGCGGCCGGTACCGAGATTTCGAAACCGTCTTCACCGGTGTAGCCCGAACGGCTGACAAAGCAGTCCACGCCCAGCAACGACACGCGGTTGAACTGCATGAACGTCATCTTCGCCACGTCCGGCGCAAGACGCGCCAGCACGGTGACGGCTGCCGGACCTTGCAGGGCGAGCAGGGCGCGCTCTTCGAACAGCGCCGTAATGGTGCACTGATCGCCGATGTGTTTTTGCAGATGCGCGAGATCCTGATCCTTGCACGCGGCGTTGACCACCAGGAACAGCTCGTCATTGCCCAGATTCGCGACCATCAGGTCATCGAGAATGCCACCGCTTTCGTTGGTGAACATCGCATAACGCTGCATGCCCACCGGCAGGTCGATGATGTCCACCGGCACCAGGGTTTCCAGGGCTTTGGCCGCATTGGCGCCGGTCAGACGAATCTGGCCCATGTGCGAAACGTCGAACAACCCGGCTTGCTCACGGGTGTGCTGGTGTTCTTTCATCACGCCGAGCGGGTATTGCACGGGCATGTCGTAGCCGGCGAACGGCACCATGCGTGCGCCGAGTTCGAGGTGCAGTGCGTGTAGCGGGGTTTTCGACAGGTGTTCGGTGGTCATGCGGGACTCCTTGATTCATACCAATCCTCTCCCGCAGGGAGAGGGGGCTAATTAGCATTCGATAATGTTGACCGCCAGGCCGCCGCGGGCGGTTTCCTTGTATTTGCTTTTCATGTCGGCGCCGGTCTGGCGCATGGTGCGGATGACTTTGTCGAGGGAGACGAAATGCTGACCGTCACCACGCATGGCCATGCGCACGGCGTTGATGGCTTTCACCGAGCCCATCGCGTTGCGCTCGATACAGGGCACCTGCACCAGACCGCCGATCGGGTCGCAGGTCAGGCCGAGGTTGTGTTCCATGCCGATTTCCGCGGCGTTCTCGACTTGCTGCACGCTGCCTCCGAGCACTTCGCACAGAGCACCGGCCGCCATCGAACAGGCCACGCCGACTTCACCCTGACAACCGACTTCGGCGCCGGAGATCGAAGCGTTTTCCTTGTAGAGAATGCCGATTGCGGCAGCGGTCAGCAGAAAGCGCACGACGCCGTCGTCATTCGCCCCGGGGATAAAACGCATGTAGTAATGCAGCACCGCCGGAATGATGCCCGCCGCGCCATTGGTGGGCGCAGTAACCACGCGCCCGCCGTTGGCGTTTTCTTCGTTGACCGCCAACGCATAAAGATTGACCCAGTCGAGCACCGACAGCGGATCGCGCAGCGCCGATTCCGGGTTCTTGCACAATTGCCGATGCAGCGCCGCCGCCCGGCGTTTGACCTTCAAGCCGCCCGGCAAAATGCCTTCGTTACGACAGCCGGCAGCGACGCAGTCCTGCATCACCTGCCAGATTTTCAGCAGGCCGGCACGGGTTTCCGCTTCAGGGCGCCAGGCGCTCTCGTTGGTCAGCATCACCTGACTGATCGACAGGCCATAGGTAGCGCAATGACCGAGCAAATCCTTGGCACTTTTGAAGGGGAAGGTCAGTGGCGTGGCGTCTTCGACGATGCGATCGGCACCGGCCGCATCTTCATCGACAACGAAACCACCGCCGACCGAGTAGTACTCGCGACTGCGGATCTGAATCCCCGCTGCGTCGAAGGCGCGAAAGATCATGCCGTTGGGGTGATAGGCCAACGGTTTGCGGATCATCGCCAGATGGTCTTTCTCGTTGAACGCGATGTTGTGTTCACCGAGCAGATTCAGTCGGCCATTGCCGCGAATTTCTTGCAGGCGCGCGGCGACGGTTTCGGTGTCGACAGTGTCCGGATGTTCGCCTTCGAGGCCGAGCAGCACGGCTTTGTCGCTGCCGTGTCCTTTACCGGTAGCGCCGAGCGAACCGTACAGCTCGACACGCACGCTGGCGGTGCTGGTCAGCAGGTTTTCCCGGCGCAGCCCTTCGGCGAAACGCGCAGCAGCACGCATCGGGCCGACGGTGTGGGAACTGGAGGGGCCGATGCCAATCTTGAACAGGTCGAACACGCTTAACGACATGAGTGGTTCTCCGGTTTCTTGTTATGGGGATTGGCGCAGTTTGACATCGGTGCAGATCCCTTGTGGGAGCGAGCCTGCTCGCGAAAGCGTCGGATCAGCCAACATTTACGCTGGCTGAAATGGCGCCTTCGCGAGCAGGCTCGCTCCCACAGGGGGATCTAGGGTGTTGCTGAAATCGGGGCCGATATTCAGCCCCTCATTCCATTAAGCGTAGCTTTCGATCGACGGGCAGGCGCACACCAGGTTGCGATCGCCGAAGACGTTGTCGACCCGGCCGACCGGCGGCCAGTATTTGCCTTCGATCAGCGACGCGACCGGGTACACCGCTTGCTCGCGGCTGTACGGGTGCGTCCATTCGCCAACCAGTTCCGCTGCGGTGTGCGGGGCGTTTTTCAGTGGGTTGTCTTCCTTGTCCAGGGTGCCGTTTTCCACTGCGCGAATTTCTTCGCGGATGCGGATCATCGCGTCGCAGAAGCGGTCCAGTTCTTCCTTGGATTCGCTTTCGGTCGGCTCGATCATCAGCGTGCCGGCGACCGGAAACGACATGGTCGGCGCGTGGAAACCGAAGTCGATCAGGCGTTTGGCGACGTCATCGACGCTGATGCCGCTGCTGTCTTTCAATGGACGCAGATCAAGAATGCACTCGTGCGCCACCAGGCCGTTGCTGCCGGTGTAGAGCACTGGGTAATGCTCTTCGAGGCGACGGGAAATGTAGTTGGCATTGAGGATCGCCAGTTGCGAAGCGCGCTTCAGACCAGCGCCGCCCATCATGCGAATGTACATCCAGGTGATCGGCAGAATGCTTGCGCTGCCGAACGGCGCCGCGCAGACCGCGCCTTCCTTGCGTTCCATCTGGCCGTGGCCCGGCAGGAACGGGGTCAGGTGCGATTTGACGCCGATCGGGCCGACGCCCGGGCCGCCACCGCCGTGCGGGATGCAGAAGGTTTTGTGCAGGTTCAGGTGCGAAACGTCGCCGCCGAACTTGCCCGGTGCGCAGAGGCCGACCATGGCGTTCATGTTGGCGCCGTCGATGTACACCTGGCCGCCGTTGTCGTGAATGATCGCGCAGATTTCGCGAATGCCTTCTTCGAACACGCCGTGGGTCGACGGGTAGGTGATCATCAGCGCGGCGAGGTGTTCGCGGTGCTCGATCGCTTTGGCGCGCAGGTCTTCAATGTCGACGTTGCCACGGGCATCGCATGCGGTGACGACAACGCGCATGCCAGCCATTTGCGCGGTGGCCGGGTTGGTGCCGTGAGCCGACGACGGGATCAGGCAGATGTCGCGGCGCTCATCGCCACGGCTCTGGTGGTAGGCGCGGATTGCCAGGAGACCTGCGTATTCACCTTGTGAGCCGGCGTTCGGTTGCAGCGAGATCGAGTCGTAACCGGTGGCGGCGCAGAGCATCGCTTCCAGCTCGTCGGTCAGTTGCTGGTAACCGGCGCTTTGTGCGGCCGGGGCGAACGGGTGCAGTGCACCGAATTCGGCCCAGGTCACCGGGATCATTTCGCTGGCGGCGTTGAGTTTCATGGTGCACGAGCCCAGCGGGATCATGGTGCGATCGAGTGCCAGGTCCTTGTCCGCCAGTTTGCGCAGGTAGCGCATCAGCTCGGTTTCCGAGTGATAACGGTTGAACACCGGGTGGCTGAGGATCGGCGACTGGCGCACCAGCTCAGCAGGAATGGTGCTCTGCACCGAGGCGGCCAGCGCAGCGAAGTCCGGCAGGGTCTTGCCGTCGGCGAACAGGCCCCACAGGGTTTCGATATCAGCCTGAGTGGTGGTTTCGTCGACCGACAGGCCCAGACGTTCAGCGTCGATCACACGCAGGTTGATCTGCTGAGCATGCGCCTTGTCGTGCAGCGCGGCGGTGTGTGCGCCGGTAGCAACGGTCAGGGTGTCGAAGAAGTTTGCCTGCTCGACTTGAGCGCCCAGCGCGGTCAGGCCCTTGGCCAGAATCGCGGTCAGGTGATGCACGCGGTTGGCGATCTGGGTCAGGCCTTTCGGGCCGTGGTAGACGGCGTACATGCTGGCGATGTTGGCCAGTAGCACCTGGGCGGTGCAGATGTTCGAGGTGGCCTTCTCGCGGCGGATGTGTTGCTCGCGGGTCTGCATCGCCAGACGCAGCGCTGGCTTGCCGAAACGGTCAACCGAGACGCCGACCAGGCGGCCCGGCATGTCGCGCTTGAACGCATCCTTGGTGGAGAAGTAAGCGGCGTGCGGGCCACCGAAGCCCAGCGGCACGCCGAAGCGTTGCGCCGAACCGATGGCGACGTCGGCACCGAATTCGCCCGGTGCGGTCAGCAGCGTCAGGGCCAGCAAATCAGCGGCCACAGCGACCAAAGCGTTGGCGGCGTGGAAGCGCTCGGTCAGCTCGCGGTAGTCGAACACATCACCGTTGCTCGCAGGGTATTGCAGCAGCGCGCCAAAGAACGGCGTGACGTCAGTCAGTTCGCGCTCATCACCCACGACCACGTCAATACCCAGCGGCTCGGCACGGGTGCGCAGCACGTCGAGGGTCTGCGGATGGCTGTGGATCGAGGCGAAGAACTGGTGGCTGCCCTTGTTCTTGCTCAGGCGTTTGCAGAAGGTCATGGCTTCGGCAGCGGCGGTGGCTTCGTCGAGCAAGGAGGCGTTGGCGATCGGCAGGCCGGTGAGGTCGCTGATCATGGTCTGGAAGTTCAGCAGCGCTTCGAGACGGCCCTGGGAAATTTCTGGTTGGTACGGGGTGTAAGCGGTGTACCAGGCCGGATTTTCCAGCAGGTTGCGCAGGATCGGCGACGGCGTGTGGCAGTTGTAGTAGCCCTGGCCGATGTAGGTCTTGAACAGCTGATTCTTGCCGGCGATGGCTTTGATCATCGCCAGGGCGTCGGCCTCGCTGAGGCCGTCGTCCATGCCCAGCACGCTGGTGCCCTTGATGCTTTCCGGGATGACGCTGGCGCTCAGGGCTTCGAGGGAATCGAAGCCGAGGCTGTTGAGCATGGCTTGCTCGTCACCGGCGCGCGGGCCGATGTGACGGGCGATGAATTCGTTGGCGGTACCGAGATTGATGGCGGTCATGGGGTAATTCCTCAGGCTTCGGCTTGGGCTTTGATCAGGCGGTCGTAAGCGTCCTGATCGAGCAATTTGCCGACAGCGGCGGCGTCGCTTGGCTGAAAGCGGAAGAACCAGCCTTCGCCCAGCGGATCTTCGTTGACCAGCTCAGGAGCGTCTTGCAGCGCCGGGTTGACTTCCAGCACGTCGCCATCGAGCGGCATGTACACGCCGCTGGCGGCTTTCACCGATTCCACGGTGGCGGCTTCAGCGCCTTTTTCGTAAGCCTGCAGCTCAGGCAGTTGCACGAACACCACGTCGCCCAAGGCGTTCTGCGCGAATGCGGTGATGCCGACAGTAACGCTGCCGTCGGCTTCGGTGCGCAGCCATTCGTGATCTTCAGTAAAACGCAACTCGCTCATGGAAACTCCTCAGGGGCCAGACTCGTCTGGTGGACGCGGTGGAAAGCTTGGGGCGGGGAAGCCCTTAATAGATGAGGAGGCAGGTAGCAAGAATGCGGCCAAGGTTGATTTATCTATATAAATCAATGGCTTGAGTTGTTTTGGTGTTTGTTGGGATGTTGCTGTTGTAGCGAAATCGCTACAGCTTGGGGCGGGGAGAAAAGCTTAATCGGATCAAAGCGTTGCGCAGCGCTGGTCACAGGCGGGTGTAGCGATATCGTTCCGCTGTAGCGCTTTCGGTACAGATGGAGGTCGTTTTTGGACGGATTTCGAATCCGCCATAAATCCTGTGGGAGCGAGCCTGCTCGCGAAGACGGTGTGTCAGGCGCCAGCTATTTTGCTGATAGACCGCTTTCGCGAGCAGGCTCGCTCCCACATGGGGAATTTCCTGCAATAGGGATGCGCGGTGAGTCAGGGTTTATTGGGAATGCCGTATTTGCGCAGGCGATGGGCAATGGCGGTGTGCGAGGTCTGCAAGCGGCTCGCCAATTGCCGGGTCGAGGGGTAGCTGACGTAGAGCTTTTCCAACAGCTCTCTCTCGAAAGATTCGACCGCTTGCTCAAGGCTGTCGACATCGGTATCGGCCTGGCGCGCCACCGAAGTGCCGGCGATGTCGAGGTCACCGATATCGACCAAGCTGCTCTCGCAGATCGCTGCTGCGCGAAAAATCACGTTCTGCAATTGCCGCACGTTGCCCGGCCAGCGATTGCCGAGCAGCGCCGGATAAGTCCCCGGTGCCAGGCGGCAGACCGGGCGCTGGATCTGCGCACAGGCCTGCTGCATGAAGTAGCGCGCCAGCAGCAGGATGTCCTGACCGCGTTCACGCAGCGGCGGCACTTCGACGTTGAGCACGTTGAGGCGATAGAACAGGTCCTCGCGGAACAGGCCTTCGCTGACCATTTTTTCCAGGTCGCGGTGGGTCGCGCTGAGGATGCGCACGTTGACCTTTACTTCCCGATCACCACCGACGCGGCGGAAGCTGCCGTCGTTGAGAAAACGCAGGAGTTTGGCCTGCAAGTACGGCGACATCTCGCCGATCTCATCGAGAAACACCGTGCCCTGGTTGGCCAGTTCCATCAGCCCCGGTTTACCGCCACGCGCCGCGCCAGTGAAGGCGCCGGGGGCGTAGCCGAACAGTTCGCTTTCGGCGAGGTTCTCCGGCAGCGCCGCGCAGTTCAACGCCAGAAAAGGAGCGCTGTGCCGGGCACTGATCGCGTGACAGGCACGGGCCACCAATTCTTTGCCGGTGCCGGTTTCGCCTTGAATCAATAGCGGTGCATCAAGGGCGGCGACCCGTTGCGCGCGGGCCTTGAGTGTGCGGATCGCCGGGGATTCGCCGAGCAGGGCGTCGAAGCCTTCGGCGTGATCGTGATGCAGTGCCGAGAGTTGTTCGCCGATGCGATTTGGTTGATACAGGGTCAGCAGGGCGCCGGCGTCGGTGATCGGCGTGGCGTCGAGCAGCAGGGTCTGGCCGTTGACGGTGATCTCGCGCAGCGGCAGGCGAAAGCCGTTTTCCAGCAGGGTGTCGAGCAGACCGGGATCATTGAACAGCGCCGAGACGCTTTCGCCGGCCGGTTCGCGACCGTACAGGGCAATCAGCGCCGGGTTGGCCAGCAGCACCTTGCCGGCGCTGTCGAGGGCCAGCACCGGGTCGGTCATCGCCGCGAGCAGGGCATCTAGCTGCAGATGCCGACGCTGGCCGGGCAGGATGTCGACCACGGTCACCGCTTCCACGCCGAGCACGCGAAACAGCGCATCTTTCAGTTCTTCGAGCACTTGCGGGCTCAGCGTCGGCGCGTCGATGTAGACGTTCGGCGGGATCATCTCCACCGCATCCAGATTGAGATTGCGCCCACCGAGGATAGCCAGGACTTCCTGGGTGATGCCGACGCGGTCGATGAAGCTGACGTGGATACGCATGGGGGCGGTTCAGTGATCTGCAGAGCGGAGGGGGGCAAGTATGCCTTGGGGCGGGCTAATGGTGAAATCTGTGTCCCTGCGCTGATCGTTCCCACGCTCTGCGTGGGAATGCCGCCACGGACGCTCCGCGTCCGCTGTGACGCGGAGCGTCACGGGATGCATTCCCACGCGGAGCGTGGGAACGATCAGTGTGGTGGATTCCGGTTATTCGAAATGCTCGAGGTTCACCGGATCCCCCGACTGCATATTCAACTTCTGCCGAATGTCTTCAAACATCAGATCGTAATGCTTGTGCACCGAGCCGATCTGGCTGTGGGTCTTGGGGATTCCGTACTTCTCGGCAATCTGCGTGACATCGCGGGCGAAGTTGTAGGCCTCTTCCTTGGGCAGGAAAAACGCCTCCTTCATGTCCTTGCCCTGCATGCTGCCGTGCAGGGTGAACTGAATCCCTTTGCCTTTCTGCGGATCGGTGAACACTTCATAGTCCAGATGCACGTTGTAATTGACGTCATCGTCGGTCAACGCGTGCCGCTCGATGTGCAGATGACCGGGTTCGAACTGGGCCATTGAGCTACTCCTTTCAAGGCATGGAAGCGGGGCAGGCGTTGAACCTGCCCCGGCGTTTATTGTTATCGGTAGCTGATCCCCGGCTTCGCCGTGCTGACCCGCGTACCGGCGGTGCCCTGAACGATGGCTTCGATATCGGCCAGCGAACCGATCACCGCGACCTTGCCAGTATGGCGCGCGAATTCGCAGGCTGCCTGCACCTTCGGTCCCATTGAGCCTGCGGCGAAACCGAGACGTTCGAGTTCGTCCGGGTGGGCTTCGGCGATGGCTTTCTGGGTTGGTTTGCCATAGTCGATAAAAGCCGCGTTGACGTCGGTGGCGATCACCAGCAGGTCGGCTTCCAATTGCTCGGCCAGCAACGACGAACACAGATCCTTGTCGATCACCGCCTCGATACCCTTGAGGTTACGGTTTTCGTCATACATGGTCGGAATACCGCCGCCTCCGGCGCAGATGACGATGCTGCCCTTGTCCAGCAGCCACTTGATCGGGCGGATTTCGAAGATGCGCTTCGGCCGTGGGCTGGCGACGACGCGGCGGAATTTGTCGCCATCGGCAGCAATTGCCCAGCCTTTCTCGGCGGCGAGTTTTTCCGCTTCGGCTTTCTCGTAGACCGGGCCGATCGGTTTGGTCGGGTTCTTGAATGCCGGGTCGTTGGCGTCGACTTCGACCTGGGTCAGGAGTGTGGCGAACGGCACTTCGAAGTCGAGCAGATTGCCCAGTTCCTGTTCGATGATGTAGCCGATCATGCCTTCGGTTTCAGCGCCGAGCACGTCCAGCGGGTAGGGGGTGACAGAGGTATAGGCCGCCGCTTGCAGCGACAGCAGACCGACTTGCGGGCCATTGCCGTGAGCGATGACCAGTTGGTTGCCGGGATGGATCTTGGCGATTTGCTCGGTGGCGATGCGGATGTTGGCGCGCTGGTTGTCAGCGGTCATCGGCTCACCACGGCGGAGCAGGGCGTTACCGCCCAGGGCTACGACGATACGCATGGTGCATGTCCTTTTTCGTGTTGATCGTTCCCACGCTCTGCGTGGGAATGCCGCCACGGACGCTCTGCGTCCGCTGTGACGCAGAGCGTCACGGGATGCATTCCCACGCGGGAGCGTGGGAACGATCATCTTCAACCAGTTAGAGATCAGCCAGGGTCGAGACCAGAATCGCCTTGATCGTGTGCATGCGGTTTTCCGCTTGCTCGAAGGCGATGCAGGCTGGCGACTCGAACACGTCGTCGGTCACTTCGATGCCGTTTTTCAGGTGCGGATACTGCTCGGCGATCTGTTTGCCGACCTTGGTGTCGCTGTTGTGAAAGGCCGGCAGGCAGTGCATGAACTTGGTGCGCGGGTTGCCGGTGGCCTTCATCAGCTCGGCGTTGACCTGATACGGCAGCAGTTGCTGAATGCGCTCGGCCCAGGCTTCCACCGGTTCGCCCATCGACACCCAGACATCGGTGTGAATGAAGTCGACGCCTTTGACCGCTTCTTTCGGGTCTTCGGTGAGGGTGATGCGCGCACCGCTTTCTTCGCCATATTTTTTGCAGCGCGCCACCAGATCGTCCAGCGGCCACAGGGCTTTCGGTGCGCAGATGCGCACGTCCATGCCGAGTTTGGCGCCGATCAGCAGCAGCGAGTTGCCCATGTTGTTGCGCGCGTCGCCCAAGTAGGCGTAGCTGATTTCGTGGATCGGCTTGTCAGCGTGTTCACGCATGGTCAGCACGTCGGCGATCATCTGGGTCGGGTGATATTCATCGGTCAGGCCGTTGAACACCGGCACGCCGGCGAACTTGGCCAGCTCCTCGACGATTTCCTGTTTGAAGCCACGGTACTCGATAGCGTCGTACATGCGCCCGAGCACGCGGGCGGTGTCCTTCATGCTTTCCTTGTGGCCGATTTGCGAGGAGTTCGGGTCGATGTAAGTGACGTTGGCGCCCTGGTCATAGGCCGCCACTTCGAACGCGCAACGGGTGCGGGTCGAGGTCTTTTCGAAGATCAGGGCGATGTTGTTGCCCTTCAGATGCTGTTGCTCGGTGCCGGTGTATTTCGCGCGTTTCAGATCGCGGGACAGGTCGAGCAGGTAACGCAGTTCACGTGGGGTGTGGTGTTCCAGGCTCAGCAAATTACGGTTGTGGATATTAAACGCCATGATGATTCTCCTTGGATTCGGTAATCGGCCCGGCCGCTACGGGATGGGTGCGGCCGGGGGGACGGTCGTTTAGTAGTCGATTGGGTCGCGGATGATCGGGCAGGTCATGCAGTGGCCGCCGCCACGGCCGCGGCCGAGTTCGCCGGCGCTGATGGTGATGACCTCCACGCCAGCCTTGCGCAGCAGGGTGTTGGTGTAGGTGTTGCGGTCGTAGCCGATGACCACGCCCGGTTCCATGGCCACCACGTTGTTGCCGTCGTCCCATTGCTCGCGTTCGGCGGCGAAGCTGTTGCCGCCGGTTTCCACCACGCGCAGTTTCGGCAGGTTGAGCGCCGCAGCGACGGTGTCGAGGAAGCTGCCTTCTTCGCGGCGGATGTCGATGCCGCCCTGTTTGCTTTCGTCAGGGCGCAGGGTGAAGGCGACGATCTGGTTGACCACTTCCGGGAAGATCGTCACCAGGTCGCGGTCGCAGAAGCTGAACACGGTGTCCAGGTGCATTGCTGCGCGGGACTTCGGCAGGCCGGCGACTATGACTTTTTCCACCGCTTTGTTGTTGAACAGGTTCAGCGCCAGTTGGCCGATGGCCTGACGCGATGAACGCTCGCCCATACCGATCAGCACCACGCCGTTGCCGATCGGCATGACGTCGCCGCCCTCAAGGGTAGAGTTGCCGTGATCCTTGTCCGGGTCGCCGTACCAGATCTCGAATTCGGCGTTGGTGAACTGCGGATGGAATTTGTAGATGGCGGTGGTCAGCAGGGTTTCCTGACGGCGCGCCGGCCAGTACATCGGGTTCAGCGTCACACCACCGTAGATCCAGCAGGTGGTATCGCGGGTGAACTGGGTGTTGGGCAGCGGCGGCAGGATGAAGCTGGAGTGGCCGAGGAAGTCGCGGAACATCTGGATGGTCTTGCCGCCGAAGCTGTCCGGCAGATCATCGGCCGAGACGCCGCCAATCAGGAATTCGGCGATGTGCCGTGGCTCGAGGCTTTTCAGCCAGGATTTCACTTCGCTGATCAGGCCCAGGCCCACCGAGTCGGCGGTCACCTTGCGCTCAAGAATCCAGTCCAGCGCTTCGGGAATGGCGACGATGTCGGTCAGCAGGTTGTGCATTTCCACCACGTCGATGCCGCGCTCGCGCATCTTGGTGACAAAGTCGAAATGGTCGCGCTTGGCCTGCGCCACCCACAACACGTCATCGAACAGCAGTTCATCGCAGTTGTTCGGGGTCAGCCGCTGATGGGCCAGACCTGGGGAGCAAACCATGACTTTACGCAGTTTCCCGGCTTCGGAGTGGACGCCGTACTTCACTTTTTCCGTGGTCATTTCTGTGTTCCTCCAGATGACAATTCAATCAGGGGTTACAGCGTCAGGAAGCCATCGTAGAGACCGTAGGCCGCCACCACGGCGCCCACGACCACTGCGGCGAAAATCAGCTTCTCGACGTTGGTGAAAACCGGTTGTTTGAGTTCCAGCTTGGCCTTGGCGAACAGGATCGCCCCGGGCGCATAGAGCAGGGCCGACAGCAGCAGGTACTTGACCCCGCCGGCGTACAACAACCACACCGCATAGATCAGGGCGATACCGCCGATGATCAGATCCTTGCGCCGCTCGGCGGCAAAGCCTTCGTAGCTCTCGCCGCGCACCGCCAGCAGCAGGGCATAGGCCGCCGACCACAGGTACGGCACCAGAATCATCGAGGTGGCGAGGTAGATCAGTGACAGGTAAGTGCTGGCCGAGAACAGGGTGATGATCAGGAACACCTGCACCATCGCGTTGGTCAGCCACAGGGCGTTGACCGGCACGTGGTTGGCGTTTTCCTTGCGCAGGAACTCCGGCATGGTGTGGTCTTTGGCGGCGGCGAACATGATCTCGGCACACAGCAGCACCCACGACAGCAGCGCGCCGAGCAGCGAGATGATCAGGCCGACGCTGATCAGCACCGCACCCCAGTGACCGACCACATGCTCGAGCACGGCGGCCATCGACGGGTTCTGCAGTTTCGCCAGTTCCGGCTGGGTCATGATGCCCAGCGACAGCACGTTCACCAGCACCAGAAACAGCAGCACGGTGATGAAGCCGATCACGGTGGCCTTGCCGACGTCAGAGCGCTTCTCGGCGCGGGCGGAGAAGATGCTCGCGCCTTCGATGCCGATGAACACCCAGACGGTGACCAGCATCATGTTGCGCACCTGGTTCATCACACTCCCCAGATCAGGGTTTTTCACGCCCCAGATGTCGGCGGTGAAGATGTCCAGTCTGAACGCGAAGACTGCGATCAACACGAACAGCAGCAGCGGCACGACCTTGGCGACGGTGGTCACCAGGTTGATGAACGCCGCTTCCTTGATCCCGCGCAACACCAGAAAATGCACGCCCCACAGCAGCAAGGACGCGCCGATCACCGCCGCCGGGGTATTGCCTTCGCCGAAGATCGGAAAGAAATAGCCGAGGGTGCTGAACAGCAGAACGAAGTAGCCGACGTTGCCCAGCCAGGCGCTGATCCAGTAGCCCCAGGCCGAGGAGAAACCCATGTAGTCGCCGAATCCGGCCTTGGCGTAGGCGTAGACACCGCCGTCCAGGTCAGGCTTGCGATTGGCGAGGGTCTGAAAGACAAATGCGAGGGTGAGCATGCCGACTGCGGTGATGGCCCAGCCGATCAGCACTGCACCGACGTCGGCGCTGGCGGCCATGTTTTGTGGCAACGAAAATATCCCGCCACCGATCATTGAACCGACTACCAGTGCAACCAGTGCACCGAGTCTTAGTTTTCCGGGCGCTTCAGACATTTGCATGACTCCATTGCAGGAAAGGAGAGCTCACAGCCTAGTACTGTTGTCTGTTCGAACAGCTGACATGGATCAGTGCATGGTCACATTCCATTGTTAATGAATGACTTGTCCGCCCGTTGCGGGCATAACGCTGTAGCCTAAAAGGCCCATTCCAGAGCCATTTCGCTGAGGCAGTCGAGAATAGCTATTAATGCTTTCGAACTATGACGCTAGTTGCTTTTCAGCGATTGGCAAATGTCGGTCATCTGTTTTCAGCACAGAATCGAATAATCAAGATCGGCGCACAAAACTGACTTAATGTGCTACGCCTTATCGTGGTCGGCTATATATAACGCTGCGAGATTCGGCATTACCTGATAAACGTCATCTACCCTTAGGCTTTTAGTCGGGTGTTGTTACAAATAAACAACAACGACTCTTTCAAGGAGATCTGCATGTCGCAACCGACGCAAAAGCTGCGCCTTGGTGCGTTGATCGCGCTGGTGGTGGGGTCGATGATCGGCGGGGGGATTTTCTCGTTACCGCAAAACATGGCGGCACGCGCCGATGCAGGGGCGATCCTGATCGGTTGGGGCATTACTGCGATAGGCATGCTGACGCTGGCGTTCGTCTTTCAGACCCTGGCCAATCGCAAGCCGGAGCTGGACTCGGGCGTCTACGCCTACGCCAAGGCCGGGTTTGGCGACTACATGGGATTTTCATCAGCGTGGGGTTACTGGATCAGTGCCTGGCTGGGCAACGTCGGCTATTTTGTCTTGCTGTTCAGCACCCTTGGCTATTTCTTCCCGGTGTTCGGTCAGGGCAACACGCCGATCGCCATCGGCTGCGCTTCGGTGCTGTTGTGGGCGGTGCATTTTCTGGTGATGCGCGGGATCAAGGAGGCGGCGCTGATCAACCAGTTGACCACCGTGGCCAAGGTCGTGCCGCTGATCATGTTCATCGTCATCGCTGCCGTCGCGTTCAAGGCTGACATCTTCACCCGCGACATCTGGGGTCGCAGCAACCCGAACTTCGGCGGGGTGATGGATCAGGTGCGCAACATGATGCTGGTCACCGTGTTCGTGTTCATCGGCATCGAAGGCGCCAGCGTCTATTCGGCTCGCGCGGAGAAACGCAGCGACGTCGGCCGCGCCACGGTGATCGGTTTTCTCGGCGTGCTGGCGCTGCTGGTGCTGGTCAACGTGCTGTCGCTGGGGATCATGAGCCAGCCGGAACTGGCCAATCTGCAGAATCCTTCGCTGGCAGCGGTGCTCGAGCACATCGTCGGGCCGTGGGGCGCATTGCTGATCAGCGTCGGGTTGGCGATTTCCTTGCTCGGTGCATTGTTGTCCTGGGCCTTGCTCTGCGCGGAAATCCTTTTCGCCACGGCCAAGGACAAGACCATGCCGGCATTCCTCAAGAAGGAAAACAAGAACCACGTGCCGGTCAACGCGCTGTGGCTGACCAATGTGATGATCCAGATTTTCCTGCTGATCACACTGTTCTCGGCGGGGACTTACACCAGTCTGATTTACCTGGCGTCGTCGATGATTCTGGTGCCGTACCTGTGGTCAGCGGCCTACGCGGTACTGCTCAGCGGGCGCGGCGAAACCTACGAACACGCCTCGGCCGAGCGCACCAAGGATCTGCTGATTGGCGGCATCGCCCTGGTTTACGCGGTGTGGCTGTTGTACGCCGGCGGGGTGAAGTATCTGCTGCTTTCGGCGCTGCTGTATGCGCCGGGGGTCATTCTGTTTGCCAAGGCCAAGCGTGAACAGGGGCAGCCGGTTTTTACCACGGTGGAGAAAGGGATTTTTGCCTGCGTGGTGATCGGGGCGGGGCTGGCGGCGTATGGGTTGTATAGCGGGGTATTGAGTTTGTAGGCGGATTTGCTTTGGCAGGTCAGGCCCCTTCGCGAGCAGGCTCGCTCCCACAGGACTACGCGAATCCATGTGGGAGCGAGCCTGCTCGCGAAGGCGGCCTCAAAATCACCACTGCGCCTGATGTGACCCTAATTCGACGGCCGGCCAATCCCACCGCACCACCGTCCCGCTGACCTGCACCGGTACGCGCAACCTCCGCGCCGGCCCCCACGCGGTGTGTTCAATCGCCGGATCCTGATCCAGCGCATCTTCGGCCCGCAGCAGGTCATGCGTCCCCGGCCCATGCTCGAGCAACAGTTTCGCCGTCCGTGCCAGCGACAACCGCGCCGAGCCCCCGCGACCGTTGGCCAGTCGTTCAGTCAGCAATCTGATCGCACTCGCCGCCAGCAGATACCCGGTCGCATGATCCAGCGCCTGCACCGGCAGCGGCGTCGGTTTATCGCTGTGCTTCCAATGCTGTCCGGCCTCGGCGATGCCGCTGCTCATCTGCACCAGGCTGTCGAAACCCCGGCGGTTCTGCCAGGGGCCGCTCCAGCCGTAGGCGTTGAGACAGACGTCGATCAGCCCCGGTGCCAGTTGCCTTCGGCGTTCAATACCAAACCCCAGATTTTCCAGCGCATCGGCGCGGTAGCCGTGCAGCAGAATGTCGGCGTCTTTCAACAGGCCTTCAAACACCGCGCGATCCGCAGGAGCCTGCAGATCCAGCCGCGCACAGCGTTTGCCCACGGTCATTTCCGGGACCACACCGGGTTCGTTCCAGCTCGGTGGATCGATGCGCAAGACGTTGGCGCCCAGCCCGGCGAGAAAGCGGCTGGCGGTGGGGCCGGCGAGGACGCGGGTCAGATCCAGCACCTTGACCCCGGCCAGCGGTCGTGCGATCGAACCTTGCCATGGGCTGCGGTTCTCGTCCGTCTGCTCGATGAACTGCACCAGCGCTTCGGCATTCACCGCCAGCCCTTGCGGATGCTGCTGCCACTGCGCCCAACTGCGCATTTCGGCGGCGCAGCCCTTGGCATCGATCACCGCCTGTTCAAGCTCCGCGCTCGCCCACTGTGCGACTTTCGCCGCCATTGCGGCACGATCGGCCCAGGCACCGAGCACGCGTTCTGCGGCGGCGCGGTGGTGCGGGGCGTTGGTGTGCAGACGGATCCAGCCGTCCCGGGTCGCATAGTCGCCGGCGATCGCATCCCATAAGGGCGGCACCTGCCAGCCGATCGGGCGCAGCGAGGTGGAGAACCATAACGAGGCCAGACGGCGGTCGACTGCAACCGCAGGCAAATGCCCGGTTTGCTGGTGAAGCAATTCGCTGAGCGCTTGCCCGGCAGCGGCGATGCTGGCGCAGGCCAGTTCAGTGACGGCGAACGCCGAGGGCAACGCGCCGTCACCGTTGAAGGGGATCGGCGTGTGGGGCAGGCCGAGTGCGGTTTGGATGGACGTGAGCATATCAGTCATCGAAGGCCCTCCGGAACGAGAGGGCGATGATAGTGCAAAAGAATCGCGGTTTAGATGAAACCAGGGTGTGAACCCGTTTCCCCTGTGGGAGCGAGCCTGCTCGCGAAGGCGTCGTGTCAGTCAACACAGATGTTGGATATGACGACCGCTTCGCGAGCAGGCTCGCTCCCACAGGGATTTATGCTGGATAGTTACACGCGAAACTGATCCATCAATTTCATCTGCTGGCTCGCCAGGCTGTTGAGCTGGCTGCTGATCGCTGCCGATTCGGTGGCCTGCTCGGTCAGGGTTTCGGTCACGGTGCGGATCGCCGAGACGTTGCGGTTGACCTCTTCGGCCACTGCGCTTTGCTCTTCGGCGGCGCTGGCGATCTGCAGGTTCATGTCGCTGATCACCGTCACCGCGTCGCTGATCTTGCCCAGTGCATCGACCGCCTGACGAATCTGCCCGGCATTGTTGTGCGCCTGGGTCTGGCTCGAGTGCATGGTCGCGACCACGCCACGGGTGCCGGTCTGGATGCGCTCGATGACGATGCGGATTTCTTCCACCGAATCCTGCGTGCGCTTGGCCAGGTTGCGCACCTCGTCGGCGACCACGGCAAAACCGCGACCGCTTTCGCCGGCGCGGGCGGCTTCGATGGCGGCGTTGAGAGCCAGCAGGTTGGTCTGTTCGGCGATGCTGCGAATCACTTCCAGCACCGAGCCGATCTGCTCGCTGTTGACCGCCAGCGCTTCGACTTCGGTCACCGCTTTGCTGACTTCATCGGCGAGTTGATTGATGTCGCGGGTGCTGCGCTCGATGATCGCCATACCGTCCTTCGCCGACTGATCGGCACCCTTGGCGGCGTTTGCCGCGTTCGAGGCACTGTTGGCGACGTCGTGGGCAGTGGCGCTCATTTCGTTGGAGGCGGTGGCGACCTGATCGATCTCGCGGAACTGCACCTGCATGCCTTCGCTGGTCTGGCGGGCAATTTCCGACGACTGATCGGCCGTGCCGCGCGCTTCGGTGATGCTCTGTTTGATCTGCGCGATGGTCGGCTGAAGCTTGTCGAGGAAGCGGTTGAACCAGTTCACCAGTTCGCCCAGTTCATCTTTCTTGCTGTAGTTCAGGCGCTGGGTCAGATCGCCTTCGCCGCTGGCGATGTTCTTCAACATGTCGGCGACGCTGTTGATCGGACGGGTGACGCCGGAGGCGGTGAGCCAGATCAGCAGCAGGCCGACCAGACCGGCCACGCCCGCTACCAGCAGGGCAGTGATCACGCCGGTGTGTTGTGCGTCATCGAGTACCGCTTGCAGCTTCACCGAATCGGCCAGCAGCACGTGCTCTGGCAGGTCGATGACCACGCCCCAGGCGCGCGAATTGCCGATCGGGTCGACCGGGTAAACCGCGCGAATCAGCTCGCCCTGTTCGAGGATTTTCGCCGTACCGCTGCCGACCAGTTGCAATACATCATTGCCATCGGCGCCGAGGGTGTCGCCGATTTTTTTGCCGACCCGCGTCGCGTCAGCACTGTCGGCCGCCAGCACGCCGCTGCCGGAGACGATCAGCATATGCCCGGCGTTGTTGAACAGGCTGCGCTGCGAGTCGACGGCGGCGGCTTGCAGGGCGTCGAGCGCGATGTCGACACCGACCACGCCGATCGCTTTGCCATCCACCAGCAGCGGCACGGAAATGGTCGTCATGAGCATTTCCTTGCCACCGACGGTGTCGGCATACGGGTCGAGCAGGCAGGTGCGCTTGTTGTCGCGAGGGCAGGTGTACCAACTGTTGTACGGCGTGCCGCTGACGCTGAGGGTGGTTTTGGTCAGGTCGTCTTCGACCATGATTGTATTCAGCGCGGCGCCGGCGGCACGGCTCCAGTACGAGGCGAAGCGCCCGGCTTCGTTGGACTGCCGCGCGGCATCGTTGGCGAATTCGCTGTCCTTGCCGTCGAGGCCGTTGGGTTCGAAGGCCAACCAGATACCGAGGACTTTATCGTTGCGCTCGAAAGCGGTTTTCAGACTCTGGTTCAACTCTTCCCGAACGGCGCCGGCTTCGAGTGAACGCTTGGCCGCCATCGTCCGCAGATCCTTGATCTGATCGGCGAGGGCGGTGACCACCAGCAGGCTTTCACCAAAGGTTTTCTGCACCCGCACCGCTTGCTCGGCGGCCTTGGCCTGCAACAGGTTCTGCACGCTGGCGGTGAGCAACTGGTTGCTGGATTGACTGACCAGCGCGTCGTTCTGGTTGGTCTGGTAGATGTTCATGCTGACAATCAGTGCCACCACTCCGAGCAGGCACAGGCCGGAGAGCAGGACGATTTTCAGGCGAATGGAAAGAGAGTCGAACATGGGGCGATCTCGCGAATGGAATAAACAGGTGGCTGGGCCGGGAGCCCGGTTTGCCAAATCCATTCAGCGTCATTCAATGCTCATCGGCGTTAAGCGAAACGGCATGAGGCGCTTGCCGACGGACGGTCGCTGCTAAACGTTTGCGCAGGGGAAAGTGCTGAAAAGGCTTTAATTACAGGGATGTTTCACTACCGCGACGGGCGTCTCCGGGCGCGACCAGATCCACAGGTTGCCCAGGCCCATGCCGGCAATCGCCAGATAGATCGGCCAGCCGTGATCGAGCATCACCAGCATCAACGTCGCACACAGCAGCATGCTGACGGTGGCACTGAGCTTGGCCTTGCGCGCGATGATCCTGCCGTTGCGCCAGTTACTCAGGATCGGCCCGAACAGGCGATGATTTTCCAGCCACGCACTCAAGCGCGGCGAACTGCGGGTCGCGGCCCACGCGGCGAGGAGGATGAACTCGGTGGTCGGCAGACCGGGCACGACGATGGCGACCAGGCCAATGCCGAGGCTGACATAGGCCAGCAGGCCGAACAGCAGACGGGCGAGTTTTGATGGGGCGGGTGCGGGCATGGCTCAGCGGTGGCTTCTGAAGCGGAACGGGGATCTTACAGATTTGTGGTGAGCCCTGTGGGAGCGAGCCTGCTCGCGAAAGCGGTTGATCAGGCACATTGATGTTGAATTTGCTGCCGTCTTCGCGAGCAGGCTCGCTCCCACAAGGGATAAGAGTTGCTTCAGGCCACTTCGGCTTCTATGGCATAAGCCCGTTCCAGCAGCACGGTAAAGCGGTTGAACGCATCCAGTGCACCTTGCTCCACTTCGGCTTCTTCCTCTGCCGTGAACGGCAACGCATCGAGGGTGCGTACGAAGCTTTTCCAGCCCTCGGCGCGGCCACCTTGCGGTTCCGCCAGATGCCGGGCACCGAAGCTTTCGCTCAACTCCAGCGCCACCGCGCGCTTGATCAGGAACGCCGCGCCGAGCTTGGAACCCTCGGAAACAAAGATCCAGCCCAGCGCCCGCGCCTTGCTCGGGTTTTTCAGCGCGCCGGCCACCGGCGCCGGGACTTCGGTGTCGAGGTCGGCGAGGTCAGCCCTGGCCGCTTCGGCGCGGCAACGGGCCGGCAGATCCGGGACGATCGCGGTCAGTTCGGCATCGTTGTACAGCTCGACCAGTTCCGCCTGGAACAGGTATTGCGCGACGACGAAACGGGCGAAGCTGGCGCGGGTTTCGAACGGCGCGTGGGCTTTGACCAGCGCATCGAGTTTGCTGTGCGGCTCGTGGGTGATCTGGTTCAAGCGTTGCGAACGCAGGGCTTTTTCCGGGGCAGTCATGGGGTGTCCTTGATAAATGAGGCGCTTGATAACAAGACGTACGGGCGGGCGGCGGACAGTAAAAAAACCTCACTGCGCAGCGATAACACGCGCAGTGAGGCCGGGCGGGTCAGATGTCCCAGATCAGGTTGATCGCGAAGTTGCGTCCCGGTTGGGTCAGGCGATCGAGGTTGGCCGGTTGCGTCACCGAGGCTTCGCCAACGCTGTCGTAACCGCGCACGTCATCCCATAGCCAGTATTTCTTGTCGGTCAGGTTGTAGACGCCGCCGCTGACGGTGACGTCGTCGGTCACCTTGTAATAGCCGGCCAGATCGAGAATGCCGAAGCCCGGGGTTTTGAACTGACTGCTGACGCCGTCCGGCGATTTGAAATTGCTGTCGTCGACGCGGTCCTTTTTCTTCACCACGGTCCAGCTCAGCAGGCCGCCATAGGTGTCCTGGTCGTAACCGAGACCGAACACGCCGGTGAGCGGATTGACGCTGTTGATCGGCTCGCCGCTGTCGTTGTTGCGCCCGTAGGCGTAGGCGATCGAGCCTTGGGTATACAGGCCTTGCGGCGCGCCGAACGCATCCAGGTTCAAGCGACCTTTGAGTTCCGCACCCTTGATGGTGGCGCGCTTGATGTTGTTGCTCTGGAAGGTCAACTGATCGTCGCCCGGCTTGACCGCATCCTCGTTGATGAAGTCGCGATACTTGTTATAAAACACCGCGACGTCGAACGAGCCCTGCTCGAAATTCCCGCGCAGGCCGGTTTCGAAACCTTTGCTTTTTTCCGGCTCAAGGTCGGAGTTGGGCGCCACGGTGTAGCCGGTGGTGTTGTTCTCGAAACGCCCGTACAGCGATTTTGCCGTGGGCGTGCGGAAGCCTTCGGCGTACTGGCCGTACCAGGTGTAGTTGTCCGTCAGTGCATAGGTCAGGCCGAATTTTGGCGAGACTTTGTGCCAGGTCTTGTTCTTGTCGCTGACCGTGCCCTGGCCGTCGGCATTCACGGTGTTGAGGAATTCCTCGGTGATGTGCGGCTTGAGCTGGGTGTAGTCGTAGCGCAGGCCCGGCAGGAAGGTCCAGTCGTTCCAGCTGATCTGATCCTGGGCGAACAGGCTGTAGGTATTGATGGTCGGATCGGGGAAATCAGAGGCCTTGGCCAGCACGTCCGCCGCACTGGTCGCGCCAATCGCCGTGCAGCCGCGACCGACGGCCACGCAGGTGCCGTCGCCGCTGCGTGAACCGGTGACTTTCTGCTGTTTGATCGTGGTGCCGTAAGTCAGCAGGTGATCGGTGTCACCGATGGCGAAAGCCTTGTCCAGTTGCGCGTCGAACACCCACTGTTTTTCTTCGTAGATCGTGTCTCGGGTACGCAGCACTTTACGAGTGATCGGGTAGTACAACTCCTCGGTGCTCTGGTCGGTCTTGGCGATCTGGTGATTGAGGCTCCACTTGACGTTATCGACCAGCAGGCTGTCGAGGGCGAACGAGTGTTCGATACCGAAACGCTCGCGGGTGATGGTGTCGTTGCCGGTGCGCCACTGGTACATGCCGCCGGGCAGGACGCTGCTCGGAATGGTCGGCGCGCCGTTGAAGTACGGGCCGCCGTAGGCACTTTTCTGATCGGTGTCGCGATCGTCCTTGTACTTTTCGTAAGTCAGGCCCAGGCGCGAATCGTCGTTGTAGTTCCAGCCGAGCTTGGCCAGGACGTTGGTTGCGCGCACGTCTTCCGGGTTGGCGGCGGTGCGCGCAAGGCCGGTGCCGTTGTTGCCGCCGAAGGACTCGGTTTCGTGTCCGTCGCGCTGGCTGTAATGCAGCAAGCCGTCGAACTGACCGCTGCGGCCGGCGACGGTGGCGGACTTCAGCCAGCTGTCATCGGCGGAGCTGTAACCGCTTTTCAGACGCGCGCCGACGTCCTTGCCCGGTTTGATGATGTCGTCGGCGTCCAGCGTGTAGTAACTGACCGCGCCGCCGATGGCGTTGCTGCCGTACAGCACCGAGGCCGGGCCACGGAGGATCTCCACGCGCTTGACGATTTCCGGGTCGACGTAGTTGCGCTGGCTCTTGGCGTAGGGGCCGTTGAAGAAGCCGTTAGGGATCTCCACGCCATCGACTTGAGTCAGGATGCGGTCGCCGTCGATACCGCGAATGTTGTAGCCGCTGATGCCGCCTCGCTGACCGGCGCCGCCAACGGAAACGCCCGGCTCGTAGCGCACCAGATCCTTGATCGTGTTGACGTTGTTGCGGTCAAGCGCTTGGCGATCATGCACGCTGACCGTCGAGGGCACGCTGTTGACCGACTGTTCCTGGCGAGTGGCGCTGATGGTCACCTGATCGAGATTGAGCGTGCCGCTGCTGTTGCGTTTTTCCAGCACGACATTGTTGTTGCTCAGTTTGCGGAAGCTCAGGTTGGTCCCCACCAACAGGCGCTCGAGGGCTTTCTCCGGCGGTAGCGAACCGCGCACGCCCGGCGACGAGACGTTCTGCCCCAACTCGGCCGGCAGGCCGACCTGCCAACCGGTCACGGCGGTAAAGGCATTCAATGCCGAAACCAGTGGTTGCTGGCCGATGGCGAACGCGTAATCGCCCATGTTGCGTGTCGGTTGCTCGGCGGCCGCCAGCAGCGGTGCGGTGCCAGCCATGAGGATGGCCGCAGTCAGCAGCGACAGTACGCGGGAAGGGGAAGCAGTCTGGCGGGTAAGGCGTGAGGACATCGATAGCGCTCCGTGTCGCACGAATCTTTATAGGTGCTGATCGGCATGGTTAGATGCGAATCAATTGCATTGGCTATAACGAGACGTACTGCCATTGGCTATCGAGTAAAAATAATTCTCATTCAGTTCAGAATCACCAGCGCAGGGAATTCCTGCAGGCGCGCCGAGGTGATGTGGGCGAGGGAGCGGACCACGTCGAGCGGCTGGTCGAGACGGTAATTGCCGGTGACGGCGACGTCGGCCAGTTGCTCGTTGTTGTTGATGATCCAGCCCGGATAGTAGCGGCGCAGCTCGGCCAGCACCTGATTCAGCGGGCAGTTCTCGAACACCAGGCGGCCTTCAACCCAGGCCAGATCGGCATTGGCGTCGAGCTTGGCCGGACGATCAAAACCGTTGGGGCCGATGCGAATGCTTTCCCCGGCGCGCAGGCGCACCCGGGCATCGTTGTGGGTAGCGCGCAGATCGACATCGCCACGCTGCACATTCACTTGCGCGACCCCGTCGAGGTAGCGCACGGCGAATGCGGTGTCGTGGACGCTGGCCGTTACCGGACCTGCGTCGATCTCCAGCGGCTGATTGCGCCCGCTGGCGATCTCGAAAAACGCCTCGCCCTGAAACAGCCGCGCCACACGTTGTTGATCGTTGATGGTGCTGGAAAACGCCGAATTGGTATTGAGCAGAACCTTCGAGCCGTCTTCCAGTTGCAGCCGCTGACGCTCGCCAACCACGGTGAGGTGATCCGCTTGAATGCGCATCGGCAGGTTGCTGAAACTGAACAGCCCGAGGATCAGCACCGCAGCGGTGGCCAGCGGTTTCCAGTGCGGAAGCAAGCGTTTGAGATAAGTGATTTTTACCGGTTTTGCTGCCAGAGCCTCGGCGCACAGCGCGACTTGCGGGCCGTCCCAGATCGCCTGGGCCTTGGCGAACGCCTCGGCATTCAACGGATCAGCCGCCAGCCAGGCATGAAATTGCCGGGTCTGTTCCTCATCCGGGCTGCCGAGCACGATGAGCCAGTCCAGCGCCTGGTCCATTGCAGCTGCAGCGTCCCGCGCCGAATCGGGCGAAGGCGAGCGGTGGGTGTCCGTCACGGTGGTTCCTCAGGGCTTCTGGCGAAGCAGTTTCTAGCTTCAAGCTGCAAGCTGCAAGCCGGATGCAATACTGCTTTTTGTTTTTACTTGTAGCTTGCAGCTCAAAACTTGCCGCTGCCGTTATGCCGTTCGGCAACGCCGATGCAGATCGACATGATCAGTTTCAGTTCCTTCTGCACGGTGCTCAGCGAAACATCAAGTTCATCAGCGATTTCCTGATAGCTGTGGCCGTGCAAACGGCTGAGGATGAAGATCTGCTGCTGACGCGGGCTGAGTTGGCTGAGGCTCACGTTCAAACGCTCCAGCAATTGTTCAGCATGGGCGGCGTCTTCGGCGCTGCTGGCCGGCGCGGCGATGCTCTGCACGACATCTTGCGGCACGTCGTCGACCATGGTCCGCGCATGGATCTTGCGCGCACGCAAATGATCCAGCGCCAGATTGCGCGCGGTCTGGAAGACAAAGGGTTCAAGGTGATCGATGGCCCGTTCGCTCAACGCCCGGGTCACGCGCAGGTAGGTCTCCTGCAACAGGTCTTCAGCGGTGCTGTGATTGTTGACCATCCGTTCCAGCGTGCGCAGCAGGGAGGTGCGCTGGGCGAGGAAGACGTGGTTGAAGCGCGATTGACTCACGGGAGGACCTGATCCATTTCGAGCGAATGATAATGCTTATCATCCAGCTAAATGGTCAAGCGCTGATTTGTCTGAGAACGGTAAAGCTCAGTGTGAAACCGGACTCCTGTAGGAGCTGCCGAAGGCTGCGATCTTTTGATCTTGTTTTTAGAAAGTCAAAAGCAAAGATCGCAGCCTTCGGCAGCTCCTTGTATCTCGACTAACGCTCCGTCAGGAGCGATAGTTCTCGACTGATCATCG
>NZ_CEEDDH010000020.1:73197-113396 GCF_979253165.1 Pseudomonas sp. AC083 | reverse complement strand
CATGCGCGTCCTTCATATGCTTGAGGCGCGCCGCGAGTGCTGCATGAAAAGCGCTTGCCACGTTGTTCAGTCTGGGCAGCGAGGCAATCATCGATGCCAGTTGCAATTGTGCATTGCTCGATTGCCATCCCTGCATGTCACCCGTTAGCTTGCCGGCGATGTGTAATTGGCTCAGGGAATAATGTGGCCCGGTTGTATCAGCGTCCGAGGCTGGAACAAACAGCGCCTTCTCTGTCAGGTGTGGGGAATCAGCGAAGATCTTGCGCAGATCCGCGAGGGCAATAGTGGCGGGGGTGGGCGGTGACGACTGGAAGGCCCGGCGGTAAAAATCGTAAATCAGACGATTGTGGTTGCGAAAGAGCAGATCGGCTTGCTTGAGCGTGGCGGCGTCATAGACCGTGACTTGAAAATCGGCATCGCGCTGGATCAACCCTCGTGCAACCGCCCAGTCCACTACGACCGAGGCACACGGCTCTTCGCGCAGAAACTTGTAGAAATCAGCCGGCGCCGGGCCTTTCGTCAGCTCGCGCAATTGCTCGTAGGTCATCAAGCGCGCCGCGCCCGGCAGGCGTCTTTCGATATACAGCACGACCTGTTTGAGCCTCACCCAGCGCAGGCAACTCATATAAGGCAGTGTTCGAGGAATGCCCCGGATGAGAAACTCCGGCGAGATGCCGGACAATAACAGGTGGGTCGCCAATGTCTTGTTCTTGACCAGTGCGAGTTGGGGTTGCCGGTCGATGAACCGGCGCACTTCGTCATAACTGTCGCCCCAGAAATCACTGCCCTCCAGGCGCTGGGCGACGATTCGGTTTATATCCTCACCGGCGCTCGGTTCCAGGCTGAGAATCAATGCAGCGAGCAACAGACGTTCGCGGTTGGTGGCCAGAAGGCGTTTTTTGTGAGACGGCGCTCCGAGGTTCTTCACCAACTGGTTGCCCAGCGTCCGTGCGCGCGACGTGATCAGGATACGACTGATCAGGTAGTCGGCTTTTGCCTTGAGGGTATTGAGCGGCAGATCGGTGTCGACCCCTTCACTGAGGTAGTCGATCAGTGGCGGCGAGTCTTCGGGCAAAAAAGCCTGAGTGGTGTCGATGATGCTCTGACGTTGCTGCGCGGTGAACCACTCGGTCTTCGTCCAGGGTTGACCCAGCAGATACCACTGATTCATGTGTCCGGGACGCATGTGCAGATTGATCTTGTCCCATTTCGCCAGGGAGAGGGCTTGCTCGACAGTTTTTGGCAACGGTAGCTCGTAGAAACGCAACATTTGCCCGAGGGTGACTTTACCGCTCGAGCGCAGGGCGCCGCCTGCTTCGCCTGCCTGAGCTTTAAGCTGGTCGCGATGAAGTTTCAGATCGGAATGCTTTTCCACCTCAGTCGTCAGGTTGACCCAGCCTTTGGCGCTGGCCGTGCCGACATGACCGGACTCGGTCACCAGCAATTGACTGTCGGCATGCAACCCGTGCTGTTGCAAGATGGCTTGGAAATCCGCATTGGAGCTGAATATCTGCAAGCGCTCCTGGCCCAGCGCCATCTGCACCGCGAGCGTGGAATGCGGATGGGGCTCGCTGAATTCCTCGTAATCGATTCGGGCTTTGGGCGCCTTGTTCCAGCTCAAAACTTCCAGGCGTCGCACAATATGCCGGGCGTCCTCCAAGTCGCCGAAGTCTTCGCGATAGCTGCGGATGGGGGTGCCGGTCTGCACGTAGTCACTGACGTAGGGCAGCTCAGGCCAACTGTGCTGTCGCAGGCGTTGCGCAAGCGCTTTGGCTTGTCCCGCATCTTCCGGCAGCGCAAATTCATAGCGACGCAGCAGCTCGCCCAATTTCAGGCGCGGGCCTCTCACAGGAGCGGAAACAGAGGCCGAAGCAAGCGTTACCGGCGTATCGAGAAAGCCTCGTTGCTCGAACGGATCGCTCGCCAGCAACACCGCATCGATCCGATCGGCGATCGCCCGAAAGTCCTCCAGTTGCGCGTTGCGTTCCTTCACCACAGCCGACCTGCTGTGGCCGTTCTCATCGATGGCAGCCAGCCCGGTTTTCTTCAGTTCGGTGAGGATGACGCGGGCCTGAATCTGGTTTTGCGGTTCCGGGTAACCGTAGAACGCCAGCACCACTTGCCGTGGAAAGCGATACAGCGGGTTGGCGGACTTGCCGCCGATATAAGGCAGGCCCAACCCGGCAGGGTCGATGCGTTGGGAAATCGATTGCAGCATCGGCGCCACCTGCCACCAGCCAGAGTTGTCCTCCAGGCTGAAGGTGCGTACGTCGGAGGTGCCATTCGCTGGTGCGCGCGCTTGCAGAATGTCGCCTTTGATTTGCAAGGTATCCAGGTCGATGTGAAAGCGACTGGCCCAGTCGAGAAACTCAGGGCGTTCGAGGGCGGTCCAGTAAAGCTCCATCCATTCGCGCAGCAGGCATGGACGAGGAACCTCCAGCGTGCGTGCCGGCGTGGCGGCGGTGACCACCGGTACGGCGGTCAGTTCTGTAATGAGGTTCTGGATCAGCGTCTGTTCATGTACCGGTGTGTCGTTCATCTGCGCCTCCCTGGCGGCTGATAAGCATCGAGCGCCGAGTATCAAAGGCAGGGCAGGGTCGGTGGCGGTACATATGTAGTGCGGCAACCGTTCTGCAGGCATAAAAAAACCCACCGGATTCGGCGGGTTTTTCTATTGGCTACAGGAAGATCACTCTTCGATGTTGCCCATCGCGGTGGTGTTGAAGCCGCCGTCGACGTACATGATTTCACCACTGATGCCCGACGCCAGGTCGGAGCACAGGAAGGCGCCGGCATTGCCGACTTCTTCGATGGTGACGTTGCGGCGCAGCGGAGTCTGCGCTTCGTTGGCAGCCAGCATCTTGCGGAAGTTCTTGATGCCGGAAGCGGCCAGGGTGCGGATCGGGCCAGCCGATACGCAGTTGACGCGGGTGCCGTCCGGACCGAGGGAACCGGCCAGGTAACGGACGCCGGCTTCCAGCGAAGCCTTGGCCATGCCCATCACGTTGTAGTTCGGCATGGTGCGCTCGGCGCCCAGGTACGACAGGGTCAGCAGGCTGCCGTTGCGGCCTTTCATCATTTCGCGGCCGGCCTTGGCCAGCGCCACGAAACTGTAGGCGCTGATATCGTGAGCGATGCGGAAACCTTCACGGGTGGTGGCTTCGGTGAAGTCGCCGTCCAGTTGGTCGCCCGGAGCGAAGCCGACGGAGTGCACGATGCAGTCCAGACCGTCCCACTTCTTGCTCAGCTCTTCGAAGACCTTGGCGATTTCTTCATCGCTGGCCACGTCGCACGGGAAGCACAGCTCAGGGCTCGAACCCCAGCCTTGTGCGAACTCTTCGACGCGACCCTTGAGTTTGTCGTTCTGATAAGTGAAGGCAAGCTCAGCGCCCTCGCGATGCATGGCGGCAGCGATGCCGGATGCGATGGACAGCTTGCTGGCGACACCGACGATCAGTACGCGCTTACCGGCGAGAAAACCCATGTGTTGCTCCTCTTTCAGGTTATTGCGCAGTGGCTGGTGCCAGAAAAGCGGCCTCCAGCAACTGCTGTGTATACGGATGTTGGGGGGCGGCAAAAATACCTTGCGCGTCTCCCTGTTCGACCACTTGGCCATGCTTGACCACCATCAGCTGGTGGCTCAGCGCTTTGACGACAGCCAGGTCATGGCTGATGAACAAATACGTCAGGTTGTACTTGGCTTGCAGTGAACGCAACAGCTCCACTACTTGCCGCTGCACCGTGCGGTCGAGCGCCGAAGTCGGCTCGTCCAGCAGGATCAGCGCCGGTTTCAGCACCAGGGCCCGGGCAATGGCGATTCGCTGCCGTTGCCCTCCGGAAAATTCGTGGGGGTAGCGGTGCCGGGTTTCCGGATCCAGACCTACCTCCTTCAATGCCGCAATGATCGCCGCTTCCTGTTCGGTCGCGGTGCCCATCTTGTGTATCCGCAGGCCTTCGCCAACGATGTCATTGACGCACATGCGCGGGCTCAGGCTGCCAAACGGGTCCTGAAACACCACCTGCATCTCCCGGCGCAACGGGCGAACCTCATTCTGCGTCAGGCAGTCTAGCTGCTTGCCTTCAAAGCGGATCGCGCCTTTGCTGCCGATCAGCCGCAAAATCGCCAGACCGAGGGTGGATTTGCCGGAACCGCTTTCGCCGACGATTCCCAGGGTCTGACCCTGCGGCAGGCTGAAATTGATGCCGTCCACTGCCTTGACGTAATCCACCGTGCGTTTGAGCAGGCCTTTCTTGATCGGGAACCAGACTTTGAGGTCCTCGACTTCGAGCAGCGGCGCGCCGATTTCATTGCTCGCCGGGCCGCCGCTGGGCTCCGCGCCGAGCAATTCCCGAGTGTACGGATGCTGCGGCGAACGGAACAGCTCTGCGCACGATGCCTGTTCGACGATGCAACCGCGCTGCATGACACATACGCGATGCGCAATTCTTCGCACCAGGTTCAAATCGTGACTGATCAGTAGCAGCGACATGCCCAATCGAGCCTGAAGATCCTTGAGCAAATCGAGGATTTTCAGCTGAACGGTCACGTCCAACGCGGTGGTCGGTTCGTCGGCAATCAGCAATTCCGGTTCGTTGGCCAGGGCCATGGCAATCATCACCCGCTGGCGCTGGCCGCCGGACAATTCATGGGGCAGAGCCTTGAGACGCTTGTGCGGCTCGGGGATGCCGACCATCTCCAGCAGCTCCAAAGTGCGCTTGGTCGCGACTTTGCCGCTCAGGCCCTTGTGGATGCCGAGCACTTCGTTGATCTGCTTTTCGATCGAGTGCAGCGGATTGAGCGAGGTCATCGGCTCCTGAAAGATCATCGCGATGCGGTTGCCACGGATATGACGGATGGTCTTCTCGCTCAAATCCAGCAGGTTCTGCCCGGCGTAATTGATGCTGCCGGCCGGATGCCGCGCCATGGGGTAGGGCAACAGGCGCAGGATCGAATGCGCCGTTACCGATTTGCCCGAGCCCGATTCACCGACCAGCGCCAGGGTTTCGCCGCGCTTGATGTCGAAGCTCACGCCCTCGACCACGCGGTGGACGCGCTCGCCGAAGCCGAATTCGACGGCGAGGTCACGCACTTCGATCAGATTGTCCTGATTCATTTCACTTCCTCGGGTCGAAGGCATCGCGAGCGGACTCGCCGATAAACACCAGCAGACTCAACATCAGCGCCAGCACGGCAAACGCACTCATGCCCAGCCACGGCGCCTGCAAATTGGATTTGCCTTGCGCGACCAGTTCGCCCAGCGACGGACTGCCGGCCGGCAAGCCGAAGCCGAGGAAGTCCAGCGCGGTCAGGGTGCCGATGGCGCCGGTGAGGATGAACGGCATGAAGGTCATGGTCGAGACCATGGCGTTGGGCAGGATATGGCGGAACATGATCGCGCCGTTCTGCATGCCCAGCGCGCGGGCGGCGCGCACGTATTCCAGATTGCGCCCGCGCAGAAACTCGGCGCGCACCACATCGACCAGGCTCATCCACGAGAACAGCAGCATGATGCCCAGCAGCCACCAGAAATTCGGCTGGACGAAACTGGCGAGGATGATCAACAGATACAGCACCGGCAGCCCCGACCAGATCTCGAGAAAACGTTGCCCGGCGAGATCGACCCAGCCGCCGTAGAACCCCTGTAGCGCCCCGGCAATCACGCCGATGATCGAGCTCAGCACGGTCAGCGTCAGCGCAAACAACACGGAAATGCGGAAACCGTAGATCACCCGCGCCAACACGTCGCGGCCCTGATCGTCGGTGCCCAGCAGGTTGTCCGCCGAGGGTGGCGCCGGGGCCGGGACTTTCAGGTCGTAGTTGATGCTCTGGTAGCCGTAGGGAATCGGCGCCCATAGAATCCACGCGTCCTTGGCCTTCAGCAGCTCACGGATGTACGGACTCTTGTAGTTGGCTTCCAGCGGGAATTCGCCGCCGAACGCGGTTTCCGGGTAGCGCTTGATCGCCGGGAAATACCAGTTGTTGTCGTAATGCACGACCAGCGGTTTGTCGTTGGCAATCAGCTCGGCGCCCAGACTCAGGCCGAACAGAATCAGAAATAGCCACAGCGACCACCAGCCACGCTTGTTGGCCTTGAACAGTTCGAAGCGCCGGCGGTTGAGAGGGGACAGGTTCATCTCAATGCTCCCGGCTGGCGAAGTCGATACGCGGATCGACAAAGGTGTAGGTCAGGTCGCCGATCAGTTTCACCACCAGCCCGAGCAGGGTGAAGATGAACAGGGTGCCGAACACCACCGGGTAATCGCGATTGATCGCCGCCTCGAAACTCATCAGGCCGAGGCCATCGAGGGAGAAAATCACTTCCACCAGCAACGAGCCGGTGAAGAAAATGCCGATGAATGCCGAAGGAAAACCGGCAATCACCAGCAGCATGGCGTTGCGGAACACGTGGCCGTAGAGCACGCGATGGCGGGTCAGACCCTTGGCCTTGGCGGTGACCACGTACTGTTTGTTGATCTCGTCGAGAAAGCTGTTTTTTGTCAGCAGAGTCATGGTCGCGAAGTTGCCGATCACCAGCGCCGTCACTGGCAATGCCAAGTGCCAGAAGTAATCGAGGATCTTGCCGCCCAGGCTCAGCTCATCGAAGTTGTTCGAAGTCAGCCCGCGCAGGGGGAACCAGTCCAGATAACTGCCGCCGGCAAACACCACGATCAGCAGGATCGCAAACAGGAACGCCGGGATCGCATAGCCGACGATGATCGCCGAACTGGTCCAGACATCGAAGTGGCTGCCGTGCCGCGTGGCCTTGGCGATGCCCAGCGGGATCGACACCAGATACATGATCAGCGTGCTCCACAGCCCCAGCGAGATCGACACCGGCATCTTTTCCTTGATCAGGTCGATGACCTTGGCGTCGCGGAAGAAACTGTCGCCGAAATCCAGCTGCGCGTAGTTCTTGACCATGATCCACAGGCGTTCCGGGGCCGATTTGTCGAACCCGTACATGTGCTCGATTTCCTTGATCAGCGCCGGGTCCAGCCCCTGCGCGCCACGGTACGACGAGCCGGCCACCGCCACTTCGGCACCGCCGCCGGCAATCCGGCTGGTGGCGCCTTCGAAGCCTTCGAGCTTGGCGATCATCTGCTCGACCGGCCCGCCGGGCGCGGCCTGGATGATCACGAAGTTGATCAGCAGAATGCCGAACAGGGTCGGGATGATCAGCAGCAGTCGCCGAAAGATATACGCCAGCATCTGATTACTCCGTGCCCGCAGGGTCGGCTTGCAGTTGGGTTTCGACTTCTACGGCAGGCTTGGCGTCAGGCTTGACCCACCAGGTATTGATGCCGATGTCGTACTTGGGCGAGGTTTTCGGGTGGCCTATATGATTCCAGTAAGCCACGCGCCAGCTCTTGATGTGCCAGTTGGGCACCACGTAGTAGCCCCATTGCAGTACGCGATCCAGCGCGCGGGCGTGGGCCACCAGACTTTTGCGCGAGTCGGCGTTGATCAGGCTTTCCACCAGTTGGTCAACGGTCGGGTCTTTCAGGCCCATGCTGTTGCGGCTGCTCGGTTTGTCGGCGGCGGCGCTCATCCAGTATTCGCGCTGCTCGTTGCCCGGCGAGTTGGACTGGGGAAAGCTGCCGACCATCATGTCGAAATCCCGCGAGCGCACCCGGTTGATGTACTGCGAGACGTCGACGCGGCGGATCACCAGATCGATGCCGAGGTCGCTGAGGTTGCGCTTGAACGGCAGCAGCACCCGTTCGAATTCGGTCTGGGCCAGAAGAAATTCGATCACAACCGGTTTGCCGGTGGCGTCGACCATTTTGTCATCGACGATTTTCCAGCCGGCCTCTTGCAGCAGTTGATAGGCCTCGCGCTGCTGGGTGCGGATCATGCCGCTGGCGTCGGTCTTGGGATTTTCGAAGGCTTCGCTGAATACCTGAGCCGGCAGTTTGCTGCGGAACGGTTCGAGGATCTTCCGTTGCTCGGCGTCGGGCAGGCCGGTGGCCGCCATTTCCGAGTTCTCGAAGTAACTGCGGGTGCGCACGTAGGCGCCGTTGAATAATTGCTTGTTGGTCCATTCGAAATCGAACAGCAGCCCCAGCGCCTGACGCACGCGCACATCCTGGAACACCGGGCGGCGCAGGTTGAAGACGAAGCCCTGCATGCCGGTCGGGTTGCTGTTGGGGATCAGTTCCTTGATCAAGCGCCCCTCGGTGACCGCCGGAACGTTATAGGCACTGGCCCAGTTCTTCGCGGTCATTTCCAGCCAATAATCGAACTGCCCGGCCTTCAGCGCTTCGAGGGCGACGGTGTTGTCGCGGTAATAGTCGGTGGTCATCGTGTCGAAGTTGTAGAAGCCACGGTTGACCGGCAAGTCCTTGCCCCAGTAATCCTTGACCCGCTCGTAACGTACCGAACGGCCGGCCTTCACTTGGGTGACCTTGTACGGGCCGCTGCCCAGCGGGATTTCCAGATTGCCCTTGTTGAAGTCGCGACTGGCCCACCAGTGTTTCGGCAGGACCGGCAACTGGCCGAGGATCAGCGGCAGCTCGCGGTTGTTGCTGTGCTTGAACTTGAACAATACTTTCAACGGGTCTTCGGCGATGGCTTCGGCGACGTCGTTGTAGTAGCCGCGAAACATCGGCGAGCCTTCCTTGGTCAACGTCTCGAAGCTGAACACTACATCTTCGGCGCGCACCGGGTGGCCGTCGTGAAAACGGGCCTCGGGGCGCAGGTAGAAACGCACCCAACTGTTGTCATCGGCTTTTTCTATCTTGCTGGCAATCAGGCCGTACTCGGTGAATGGCTCGTCGAGGCTGTGTTTGGTCAGGGTGTCGTAGATCTGGCCGATGTCATCGGCCGGCACGCCTTTGTTGATGAACGGGTTGAGGCTGTCGAAGCCGCCGAACCCGGCCTGGCGGAACACGCCGCCCTTTGGCGCATCGGGATTGACGTAGTCGAAGTGCTTGAAATCGGCCGGGTATTTCGGCGGCTCGTTGTACAGGGTCACGGCGTGTTGCGGGGCGGCCCAGGCCAGCCCGGCGAACAGCAAGCCGCCGGCCTGCACGAGCAGGGTGCGAACAGCGTTCATCGATCTTTCTCCGAAGACTTCAGCCACCATGCGCTCAGGCCCAGGGTGTAGGGCGGCGTGGTGACAAAGGCCAACCGGTTGCGGTAGGCCAGACGGTGATAATTGAGGTACCAGTTGGGAATGCTGTAGTGCTGCCAGAGCAGCACGCGGTCGAGCGCTTTGCCGGCGGCAACCTGCTCGTCGCGGGTGCGCGCGGCGAGCAATTGTTCGAGCAGGTGATCGACCACCGGGTTGGCGATGCCCGCGTAATTCTTGCTGCCCTTGACGTTTACCTGGCTAGAGTGGAAGTACTGCCACTGCTCAAGGCCCGGGCTCAGGGTCTGGCCGAGGGTCATCGAGATCATGTCGAAATCGAATTGGTCGAGGCGCTGTTTGTACTGGGCGCGATCGACGGTACGCAGGCGCGCGTCGATGCCGATGCTGTTGAGGTTCTCGATGTACGGCTGATAGAGCCGCTCCAGGCTCGGATTGACCAGCAGCAGTTCGAAACGCAGCGGCTGGCCGTCTTTGTCTTGCAGGCGCTGGCCGTGGAGCTTCCAACCGGCCTCAGCGAGCAGGGCGAGGGCTTTACGCATGGTCTCGCGCGGGATGCCACGGCCGTCGGTTTTCGGCAGGGTGAACGGCTCGGTGAACAGCCGGGCTGGCAACTGCTCCTTGTAAGGCTTGAGCATCAGCCATTCATGGCCGACCGGCAGGCCGGACGCGGTGAATTCGCTGTTGGGATAGTAGCTGGTGGTGCGTTTATAGGCATCGCTGAACAGCGCGCGGTTGGTCCATTCGAAGTCGAACATCAGACCCAACGCTTCGCGCGTCCTGACATCGGCGAAGGTCGCGCGGCGGCTGTTCATGAACAGGCCCTGAGTCTGGGTCGGGATCTGATGCGGGATCTGCACCTTGATCACTTCGCCACGACGTACCGCAGGGAAGTTGTAGCCGTTGACCCAGTTCTTCGCCTGATGCTCGATGTAGATGTCGAACTCACCGGCCTTGAACGCTTCGAAGGCGACATCGCTGTCGCGGTAGAACTCGACTTCCATGCGATCGAAGTTGTACTTGCCGCGATTGACCGGTAAGTCCTTGCCCCAGTAATCCTTGACCCGCTCGAAAATCAGCTGCCGACCCGGCGTGACCGACGTGATGCGGTACGGCCCGCTACCCAGCGGCGGTTCGAAGGTGGTGGCTTTGAAGTCGCGGTCTTTCCAGTAATGCTGCGGCAGTACCGGCAATTCGCCCAGGCGCAGGATCAACAGCGGATTGCCCGAGCGCTTGAACACGAAACGAATGCGCTGCTTGTTGAGGATGTCGACCCGCAGCACTTCCTGCAGGGCCGTGCGATACAGCGGATGACCGTCCTTGAGCAGCGTTCGATAGGAGAACGCCACGTCGTAGGCGGTGACAGGCGCGCCGTCATGAAAGCGCGCTTCGGGGCGCAAATTGAAGACGACCCAGCTGCGATCTTCGCTGTACTCCACCGATTGTGCGATCAACCCGTAACTCGACGCGGGTTCGTCGCCGGACGGCGAATACTGCCCGGTGCCAACCATCAGCGGCTCGTTGAGCTCGTTGATGCCGTACTGGAGAAAATTGGCGGTGGTGACCGGGCTGGTGCCCTTGAAAGTGTACGGATTGACCGTATCGAAGGTGCCGAACGCCATCACCCGCAACGTACCGCCCTTGGGCGCTTGCGGGTTGACCCAGTCGAAGTGGGTAAATCTGGCCGGGTACTTGAGCGTGCCGAACTGCGCATAACCGTGACTTTCGGTAATCGTCGCGCTTGCGGGTGAGCTCAAGGCCAGGCTGATCAGGAGCAGGGAGAGGGCACGCTTCAAGTCAGATCCGATCCAGCGGCTTGGGCTTTGTGGGCCGTACAGTAACAGCTTGTCTGGACAGGAAAAAGATGCGGGTTAATGGCGAGTTAATCGCTACACGATGTTGCGCCAATTTGTCCCTGTGGTGAGGGGATTTATCTGTGGCGAGGAGGATTTATCTGTGGCGAGGGGATTTATCCCCGCTGGACTGCGCAGCAGTCCCTTCTTCAAGATGCAGAAAAAACGGGGCCGCTGCGCGCCCCAGCGGGGATAAATCCCCTCGCCACAGTGTTCCCGCCTGGCACAAAGCAATCGGCAATAAAAAGCCCCTGAATTCAGGGGCTCTTCAATCAGTGCGGCTGATAAACCGTGAGCATTTGCCCCGGCTTCAACGCCTTGCCAGCACCCGGGTTCCAGCGCTTGAGATGTTGCATCTCGACGTTGAAGCGCTTGGCCACTACATACAGGGTGTCGCCACGCTTGACCTTGTACTGGGTCTGCTGCTTGCTCTCGTCCTTGCCTTTGGTTTTGGTATTCGCCGCGACCACGGTGTTGACCCGGCCGGACTTGCGCGCCGGGGCACGCTTGGTGTTGTCCTGCATGACCAGGGTCTGGCCGACCTTGAGGTTCTTGCCGGTCAGCTTGTTCCAGCGCTGCAGATCCTTGACTTCGACCTTGTTGGCCTTGGCGATGGAGCCGAGGTTGTCGCCACGCTTGACCCGATAAGCACGTTTGAGCTGCGCCACTTCCGACGGATCGGCGCCTTCGAACACCGGTTTCAGCGAACGCGGGCTGATCAGTTCGTCCGGGCGCATGGTCTGCAGACTGGCGGTCAGCAGTTGCGCCTTGGACGTCGGCACCAGCAAGTGCTGCGGACCGTCGATGGTGGTGCGCTGTTTGAACGCCGGATTGAGCTGGAACAGTTCGTCTTCATCGATGTTCGCCACCGCAGCGACCTTGGACAGGTCCATGCGCTGGTTGATTTCGACGACCTGGAAGTACGGCTCGTTGGCGATCGGATTGAGGTTGACGCCGTAGGCTTCCGGCGCCAGTACCACTTGCGACAGGGCCAGCAACTTCGGTACATAGGCCTGGGTTTCCGCCGGCAGCGGCAGGTTCCAGTAGTCGGTGGGCAGGCCGAGCTTTTCGTTGCGCTCAATCGCCCGGCTGACCGTACCTTCACCGGCGTTGTAGGCCGCCAGCGCCAGCAGCCAGTCGCCGTTGAACATGTCGTGCAGGCGGGTCAGGTAATCCATCGCTGCCGTGGTCGAGGCGGTGATGTCGCGACGGCCGTCGTAGAAACGCGTCTGGCGCAGGTTGAAGTAACGCCCGGTGGACGGAATGAACTGCCACAGGCCCACCGCATCGGCGCGAGAATAGGCCATCGGGTTGTACGCGCTCTCGATCACTGGCAGCAGGGCCAGCTCCAGCGGCATGTTGCGTTCTTCGAGGCGTTCGACAATGTAATGAATGTAGAGGCTGCCGCGTTCGCCGGCATTCTCGAGAAAAGAGGGATTACTGGCGAACCACAGGCGCTGTTGCTCGATGCGCGGATTGACGCCAAGGCCTTCCTGCAACTGGAAGCCCTGGCGCATGCGTTCCCAGATATCCTGGGGCGCCACTGGAGTGGGCTTCTCGGTCAGCCAGATCGGCTTCTGCTTGGCTCGCGCAGCAATGTTCGGCGTGTGCGTCGCTTCAGTCTGCGGAGCGTGGCTGGAGCAACCCGCCAGCGTGGCGGACACAGCCACCGCGATGGCTTGCGCCAGGCGGGTCAAAGCATCTGAATTGACGGACTTACGTATGGATGACGACATTGGCTGGAAGTAAGTTCCGGGCAAAAATGTCGGGCGATTCTAGAAAGCGCACCCCCTGCGGTCAACCATTGAGAATTTTTGCCCCGGCCGGCGCGGTCGTCAGAACTTGTCTTTCCATGCCCGCAGAGCCGCAAATACCTCGCTCGGCTCCCGGTTTTGAGCGCCTTCCCGTTCGTCCACTTTTTGTGTAACCAATGTTTCAGAAGTGCGTAAAAACGGATTGGTAAGCTTTTCCAGAGCCAAAGTCGACGGCAATGTCATCACGCCGTTCTGCCGTTGCTGGGTGACCTTTTCCAGACGGGCGGCGACTTCCGGGTTGCCCGGCTCGACGGCGGCGGCAAATTTCAGATTGCTCAAGGTGTATTCATGGGTGCAGTAGACCAGCGTATCTTCCGGCAAGGCCGCAAGACGGCTGAGCGAGTGGTACATCTGCTCGGGTGTGCCTTCGAACAACCGGCCGCAACCGGCGGCGAACAGGGTGTCGCCGCAGAACAGCAGGCCATGGTGGTAATAGGCGATGTGCCCCAGGGTGTGACCGGGCACCGCATAGACGTCGAAGTCCCAGCCGAGCACGCTGACGCTGTCGTTGTCCTTGAGCGCTACGTCACGCGCCGGAATGCTTTCGCTGGCCGGGCCGTAGACCTTGGCGCCGGTCGCCGCTTTCAGGCGCTCGACACCGCCGACATGGTCATGGTGATGGTGAGTGATCAGAATATCGCTGAGCACCCAGCCCGGATGCGCATCGAGCCACGCCTGCACCGGGGCGGCGTCGCCCGGATCCACCACCGCACAGCGCTGGGTCTGATGATCCTGTAACAACCAGATGTAGTTGTCGGTGAACGCGGGCAGGGCACTGATCTGTATCATCGTCGGAATTCGCCAAGCGGAAAACATTGGCGCATCTTAGTAGTTCCTGGCGCGTTGGAGAATGACATGACCGATAAAGCGTTCGCTCAGGCCGATCCCGACTGGCTGGCATTGATCAGCGCCGCCCGCGAATGGCTGTCGGGGCCGCTCGGGCAATTTCTGCTGGATGAAGAGCGGCGCATGCTCGACGACGAGCTCGGCCGGTTCTTCGGCGGTTATCTGGTGCATTACGGCCCGTCCGCCGAAACCCCGCCGGCCGCGCCGCAAGTGCAGCGTAACGTGCGTCTTGGCGCGCCTCTGCCCGGGGTCGAGATCGTCTGCGAAGAGCAGGCCTGGCCGTTGAGCGAGCACGCCGCCGACGTGGTGGTGATGCAGCATGGCCTGGATTTCTGCCTGTCGCCCCACGGTTTGCTGCGTGAAGCGGCGAGCAGCGTGCGCCCCGGCGGGCATCTGCTGATCATCGGCATTAATCCCTGGAGCACTTGGGGGCTGCGGCATTTCTTCGCCAATGATGCCCTGCGCAAGGCGCGCTGCATCTCCCCGTCGCGGGTCGCCGACTGGCTCAATCTGCTCGGCTTCGCGCTGGAGAAACGCCGCTTCGGGTGCTATCGTCCGCCGCTCGCGTCGCCCAAGTGGCAGAACCGTCTGGCCGGCTGGGAACGCAAGGCCGGTGACTGGCAGCTGTCCGGCGGTGGCTTCTATCTGCTGGTGGCGCGCAAGATCGTGGTGGGGCTGCGGCCATTGCGCCAGGAACGCCGCGAGCCGATGGGCAAGCTGATTCCGCTGCCGATGGCCAAGGTCAACCGCCGCCGCATCGAACCGTAAACCCTCTTTTATTTGTGGCCGGGCTTGTCCCGGCCGCGGTCATTGTCGATCCGTGATTGGCAGGACAGGCATTTTTCTGGAAAGACTGGCATGAGCGAAAGCGTGGAAAGCGTCGACACCGTAGAACTGTTCACCGACGGCGCCTGCAAGGGCAACCCCGGCCCCGGCGGCTGGGGCGCGCTGCTGGTGTGCAAGGGCGTCGAAAAGGAACTGTGGGGCGGCGAGGCCAACACCACCAACAACCGCATGGAGCTGCTCGGCGCGATTCGTGGCCTCGAAGCGCTCAAGCGCCCCTGCGAAGTGCTGCTGGTTACCGACTCGCAATACGTGATGAAAGGCATCAACGAGTGGATGGCCAACTGGAAGAAGCGCGGCTGGAAAACCGCTGCGAAAGAACCGGTGAAAAACGCCGATCTGTGGAAAGAGCTGGACGAGCAGGTCAATCGCCACAAAGTCACCTGGAAATGGGTGCGCGGGCACATTGGCCATCATGGTAACGAGCGGGCGGACCAACTGGCCAATCGCGGCGTTGACGAAGTGCGTGGTTACAAGCAGAGCTGATTTCGCTTCTAACCGTGGCGTCGCCGTTCGCGAGCAGGCTCGCTCCCACAGGGAAATGTATTCCAGGCCTTGAATTGGAATGCACTCAGTGTGGGAGCGAGCCTGCTCGCGAAGGACCCGCCACGGTCTGACTGAAACACCCCGCCGAGCGTGTTAACATCCGCGCCTTTGCCCGATTGACCCGTTGAGAGCTGAGCACTGATGGCCACCAGATCCGTTGTACTCGATACCGAAACCACCGGCATGCCGGTGACCGATGGTCACCGGATCATTGAAATCGGTTGCGTCGAACTGATCGGTCGGCGCCTGACGGGCCGGCATTTCCACGTTTACCTGCAACCGGATCGCGAGAGCGACGAGGGTGCGATCGGTGTGCACGGCATCACCAACGAATTCCTCGTCGGCAAGCCGCGCTTTGCCGAAGTCGCCGACGAGTTCTTCGAGTTCATCCAGGGCGCGCAGCTGATCATCCACAACGCGGCGTTCGACGTTGGCTTCATCAACAACGAATTCGCCTTGATGGGCCAGCACGATCGCGCTGACATCACCCAGCATTGCACCATCCTCGACACCCTGATGATGGCTCGGGAACGTCACCCGGGGCAGCGCAACAGCCTCGATGCATTGTGCAAACGTTACGGCGTCGACAACTCCGGCCGTGAACTGCACGGCGCTTTGCTCGACTCGGAGATTCTCGCCGACGTCTATCTGACCATGACCGGCGGCCAGACCAGCCTGTCGCTGGCCGGCAACGCCTCCGATGGCAATGGCACGGGCGAGGGTGCCGACAACTCGGCTACCGAAATCCGCCGCCTGCCGGTCGATCGTCAGCCAGCACGCATCATCCGGGCGACTGAAGAAGAACTGGCGGCGCATCTGGTGCGGCTGGAAATCATCGCCAAATCGGCGGGAGCGCCGGCGTTGTGGACGCAGATTGCCGAGGCTGATGCGCAGGCCTGAAAAACCCGAAGATCAAAAGATCGCAGCCTTCGGCAGCTCTTACCGGGATTGCATTCCATAGTAGGGACCAGGAAGGCAGCGATTTTTTGCGTTTGGCGACATGGAGCCAAGTTGCCACTCTCGCCACATTCGTCGCAACCCTCTACCCTGAGTGCACTGGTCAGGTGCAAATCTGCCGCCTCAGGACACTGAGCCTCATGTACAAAGAGTTGAAATTTGCGCTGGCAATCATCCATCGCGACAGCAAGGTCGACACTGTCGGCTGCGTCAAGGAATGAGGACTTTTCCCAGTATGCAACCGGTCATGAATCCGAAATACCCAGGGTTGTCGGTGCGGGTCGCCGACGAAGGTTTTGCGCCGTATATCTGGGGCAGCGACTTCAGTTTCGAGGTGGCCGCCTATGGCGCTGCCGTGATCGGCAAGCCGGTCGAGCAGTGGCCGGTGACGCCGATCGTGCCGTACCGCAAGTGCTACGGCATCGATCCGGAAGAGTTCAGCGCCTTTCACAACGCGCCCGACAGTGCGATTTTCATGGCGTACCTGGACGACGAGCCGGTCGGTCACCTGGTGATCAGCACCAACTGGAACGGCTTTGCCCACATCGATGAACTGGCGGTGCATGCCCCGGCCCGTCGCCACGGCGTGGCCAAGGCGTTGCTCGATGTCGCGCAGTTCTGGAGTCGCAAGAAGAAGCTGCCGGGCATCATGCTCGAAACCCAGAACAACAACCTCGGCGCCTGTCGGCTGTATGAGCGCTGCGGTTATGTGATCGGCGGCATCGACCAGTTGCGCTATCGCGGCATCGATCCGCACACCGCCGAAGTCGCATTGTTCTGGTATCGCCTGTTCGATAATCCGCTGGAAAAACCACTCAGCTCGACAACATCGCCTCGGCTTGTTCCGTGACGATGGTCAGCAGTGTCTGAATCGCCGCCGACGGCGTGGCATGTTTGAAGGTCAGGGCGTAGAGGTTGATCGGCACAGCCGGTGAGAGCGGGCAGACGTCAAGCCCATCGGCGCGGGCGCCCAACGCGGTGAAGGGGTCGACGATCGCCAGGCCTTCGCCGGCCTCGACCATGCTGCGCATCATCTGATGGGTCTGCACGCGGGTCTGAATGCTTGGCGCCGGGCGCAGGGCCTGGAGTTTGTTTTCCAGTGCCGGGCTCAGCGGATCCTGACCTTCGAGACCGACCATGGCCTGACCGGCCAGATCTGCCAGGGATATGTATTTCTGCTTGGGTTGCAGCCAGCCGTGCGGAGCGAGCAATTGCAGCTTGCCCTGGGCCAACGATTGGCAGTGGATATCGGGATGTTCGGGGTCGTGCAGGCTCAGGCCCAGATCGCTTTCGCGCAATAACAGGCTGCGGACGATGTCGCGAGTCGACGCGCTGAGCAGGCTGCACGGTGCGTCGGGCAGGCGTCGACGCAGGGTCGCAAGGCTTTGTGGCAGTAATTGTTGGGCCAGCGGCGGGGTGCCGATGATGCGCAAGGGCGGGGCGAGGTACTGCTTGAGGCTGCTGGCCAGACGCTGCACCGGCTCAAGCGCCTCGTAAATGTGCGCTATTTCCGCTTGCAGGGCACGCGCTTCGGGCGTCGATTGCAGGCGCCCGCGAACGCTGGCAAACAGCATGAACCCCAGCTGACTCTCGGCTTCGCGCAAACGCTCTTCGACTTCGGTCACCGGCAATTGCAGCCATTCGGCGGCGGTGCCCAGGTGACCGGTCTGCAAGAGCGCCTGAATCACTTCGATGTGGCGTAAACGCATGCGTGAAGTCCATGTTCAGCAGGTGGGGTCAGACGCTGAATCCTACCCCAAGTCCGCTCGCATGACTTCTGCTCATAACGCTGGGTTATTGAGCGACGGTTGGCTCAGGTTCGCGAATCAGGGTAATGCCTGATTGAACCAGGAGAAACTCGCTGTCACTGACCTTGTTGACCCGATCGCCAATGGCGAGTTTGTAAATGGGCTCCGAGCCAGTGGATCCGTCTGCAGACGGGTTCGATTCCTGGAATTCATGCACGGAATAAACGCGGCCTTCCGCATCTCTTGCATGAAACTGACCGACGAGTACTGCTGCCATCTGCTTAGAACCTCTGGAGATAAAACGCTTGATTTGCGGCTTTGTAGACCGTCACCAAGCTCGGTAAGTTTTCCTACAGGAAAAAAATATTCCTCGCGCAGGAAAAACCAATGACCACTGGTGAAAGCGTCACTGGATCATCTATAACTAGCGACTCTTCCCACGGACCATCGAGAGTCATCCATGAGCAATGTCTACAACGTCGCTGTAGTGGTCGGTAGCCTGCGCAAAGCATCGATCAATCGCAAAGTCGCACTGGCCCTCGCCGAACTGGCGCCGGCCAATCTCAAGCTCGAGATTGTCGAAATCGGTGAACTGCCGCTGTACAACGAAGACATCGACGGCGCTTCTCCGCCGGCAGCCTACAGCACTTTCCGTCAGAAAGTGGCGTCATCCGACGCGGTGCTGTTTGTTACCCCCGAGTACAACCGCTCGATTCCGGCACCGTTGAAGAACGCCATCGACGTCGGCTCCCGCCCTTATGGCCAGAGCGCTTGGAGCGGCAAACCCGGTGCGGTGATCAGCGTATCGCCAGGCGCCATCGGTGGCTTCGGCGCCAACCAGCACCTGCGCCAGACCTTTGTTTTCCTCGATATCCATTGCCTGCAACAGCCGGAAGCGTATCTGGGCGGTGCGGGCAACGCGTTTGATGAAGCGGGCAAGCTGAGCGACTCGGTGAAGCCGTTCCTGCAGAAATTCATCGATGCGTACGGCCAGTTCGTAGAGCAACACAAGAAATAAACTCACCGAAACTCACTGTGGGAGCGAGCCTGCTCGCGAAGACGGACTGTCAGATAACAATTTCACGTCTGACACACCGCTTTCGCGAGCAGGCTCGCTCCCACATTTGTTCGATTTCCACCCGTTTCGCTATTTGAAGGCTTCTGCGAATGCTCGCTGCGTCACTGATTTTCCTGCTGACCATCACCCTCGTCATCTGGCAACCCAAAGGTCTCGGCGTCGGCTGGAGTGCTACGTTGGGCGCTGTGCTGGCGTTGATTTTTGGCGTCGTTCACCTCACGGATATCCCGCTGGTCTGGCAGATCATCTGGAACGCCACCGGCACCTTCGTGGCGCTGATCATCATCAGCCTGTTGCTCGACGAGGCTGGCTTTTTCAATTGGGCAGCGCTGCACGTGGCGCGTTGGGGGCGGGGCAGTGGGCGCAAACTGTTTGCCTTCATGGTGCTGCTCGGCGCGCTGGTCTCGGCGCTGTTCGCCAATGACGGTGCGGCGCTGATTCTCACGCCGATCGTGATTTCAATGCTGCTGGCGCTGCGATTCTCACCGGCGGCGACGCTGGCATTCGTCATGGGCGCCGGGTTCATTGCCGACACGGCGAGCCTGCCGCTGGTGGTATCGAACCTGGTCAACATCGTTTCGGCGGACTTCTTCCACATCGGCTTCAACCGCTATGCAGCGGTGATGGTGCCGGTCAACTTCGTCAGCGTAGCGGCGACATTGGGCATGTTGCTGTGGTTTTTTCGCCGCGACATCCCGGCGGCGTACGATCCTGCACAACTGGAAAACCCGCAAACCGCGATCCACGACAAGGCGACGTTCTATGCCGGTTGGGCGGTGCTGGTGATCCTGTTGATTGGCTGCTTTGCCCTCGAACCGCTGGGCATCCCGATCAGCGCAATTTCGGCGGTGTGTGCTGCGCTGCTACTGGGCATCGCTGCGCGCGGCCACAAGATCTCCACGCGCAAGGTTATGAAAGAAGCGCCGTGGCAGATCGTGATTTTCTCGCTGGGCATGTACCTGGTGGTGTACGGCCTGCGCAACGCCGGGCTCACCGGTTACCTCGCCGGATGGCTGGATGTGTTCGCCGGCCACGGCGTGTGGGGCGCGGCGATGGGCACCGGGGTGCTGACGGCGCTGCTGTCGTCGATCATGAACAACCTGCCAACGGTACTGATCGGCTTGCTGTCGATCGACGCCAGTCAGGCCAGCGGCGTGATCAAAGAAGCGATGATCTACGCCAACGTCATCGGTAGCGACCTGGGGCCGAAGATCACTCCGATCGGCAGCCTGGCAACGTTGTTGTGGCTGCACGTGCTGGAGCGCAAGGGCATCCATATTGGCTGGGGCTATTACTTCCGTGTCGGGATTGTGCTGACGGTGCCGGTGTTGCTGGTGACGTTGGCGGCGCTCGCGCTGCGGCTGTCTTTTTAGAAGCAAGATCAAAAGATCGCAGCCTTCGGCAGCTCCTACAGGGTTTACGCATTCCAAATGTAGGAGCTGCCGTAGGCTGCGATCTTTTAAGCTTGGCCGGGCACATTCGGCCAAAGATCCGCCACCAGAAACAAACGTTCGGCCTCTTCCCATTCGCCCTGGGCATTCTCGGTCAGGCGTACCAGCAACTGCGCCGGGGCCAGTGCTGGCAGGTCTTCGAGCCACAAACGCAGGTGCTCATCTGTCCAGACCTGATCCGCCGGGTAATGCGCCGGCGCCAGCCAGGCGTGGCGGGGCAGGGGTTGCCAGCGGCCCGGCGGGCGTTGGGCGACAAACGCCGGCCAGTCCTTCTGATGCAGCCAACTGCCACGCAAATGTTGCGGATGCGCGCCGTGCGGTGAGTCGGCCTGCCCGGGCCACGGATACAGCAGATAACCGCCCAGCCACAGCTGCGCGCTGAAGGTTTCGATATCCAGTGCCGCGAGCACTTCGCGGCTTTCCGGGCGCGCCGAGATCGGCAATTGATGCTCGGCCAGATGCGCCAGCTTACGATCCAGCCGATCATGACAACCCGGCCCCAACCACTGCGCCGGATCGCGGCCATCGCCATCCTGCGGGCCAAGGTAGAGCTTGATCGCCAATTCCAGATGATGCACGCCGTCGCGGTCACGCAGCAGCATGTCCAGCTCGCCGAGGGTGTGCCCGGCGCGGCGGATTGGCAGGTTGGCGGCGATCAGTTCGATGCCCGGCGCATGCGAGACGGCGAACTGCCAAAGACGCTCGTAATACAGGCCCAGACGCCGGGTGCGCGCCTGCGCCAGCCATTGCAGCAGGCCGTAACTGTCGAGGTCGAGCTGGCGCAGCCAGTGTTCGAGACGCTGCGGGTCTTGTACCCAGTCGCTGCCGGCCAGCGGATGGCGCTGCGGCCACGGCGTAGCGGCGAGCATCGGCGGCGCGAGGATCACCCACGCCAGGTCCCGCACTTCGGGATGGCGTAACTGATGGGGCAACTGCAACAAATCGGGAAACAGGATCATCTTGCGAGCATAGCCTTAAACCTGAGCGCACCCTTGAGGCTGAAAGGATTTTGTCTATCTGGCGCTTTCGCCCATAATCGGGTTTTCGCGTTTTCGATTGTCCGCAGAGGTCCCATGGAGCAATTTCGTAATATCGGCATCATCGGTCGCCTGGGCAGCTCCCAGGTGCTGGATACCGTCCGCCGACTGAAACGCTTTCTGCTCGACCGTCACCTGCATGTGATCCTCGAAGACACCATCGCTGAAGTCCTGCCCGGCCACGGCCTGCAAACCTCGTCGCGCAAGATGCTCGGCGAAGTCTGCGACATGGTCATCGTCGTCGGCGGTGACGGCAGCCTGCTCGGCGCCGCGCGGGCGCTGGCCAAACACAATATTCCGGTGCTCGGCATCAACCGTGGCAGCCTCGGCTTCCTCACCGATATTCGCCCGGACGAGTTGGAAATCAAGGTCGCCGAAGTGCTCGACGGCCACTATCTGGTGGAAAACCGCTTCCTGCTGCAAGCCGAAGTGCGTCGCCATGGCGAGGCCATCGGCCAGGGCGATGCGCTCAACGACGTGGTGCTGCACCCGGGCAAATCGACGCGGATGATCGAATTCGAGCTGTACATCGACGGCCAGTTCGTCTGCAGCCAGAAGGCCGACGGCCTGATCGTCGCCACACCCACGGGCTCCACTGCCTACGCCTTGTCTGCCGGCGGGCCGATCATGCATCCCAAGCTCGACGCTATTGTGATTGTGCCGATGTACCCCCATACCTTGTCGGGACGGCCGATCGTGGTCGATGGCAACAGTGAGCTGAAAATCGTCGTGTCCAAAGATATGCAGATCTACCCGCAGGTCTCCTGCGACGGCCAGAACCACTTCACCTGCGCACCGGGCGACACCATCACCGTGAGCAAAAAGGCACAGAAGCTGCGCCTGATTCATCCGCTCGATCACAATTACTACGAGGTGTGCCGCACCAAGCTTGGCTGGGGCAGCAAGCTGGGGGGCGGAGGCGACTGATGCTCGATCCTGCGCGCAGTTACGACCTGATCGGTGACGTGCACGGATGCGCCATGACCCTCGAACACTTGCTGGACCGTCTCGGTTATCACAAGCAGGGCGGGGTCTGGCGGCATCCGTCACGCATGGCGGTGTTCGTCGGCGACATCATCGACCGTGGCCCGCGCATTCGCGAGGCGTTGCACATCGTTCACGACATGGTCGAGGCGGGGCAGGCGCTGTGCATCATGGGCAACCACGAATTCAACGCGCTCGGCTGGGTCACCCCGGCGCCACCGGGCAGCGGCAAGCAGTTCGTGCGCGAACACACCAAGCGCCATGCGCGGCTGTTGCAGGAAACCCTGACTCAATTTGAAGACCATCCCGGCGACTGGCATGACTTCCAGCAGTGGTTCTACGAGCTGCCGCTGTTCGTCGATGCCGGTCGCTTCCGCGTGGTGCATGCGTGCTGGGATGCCGGTCTGATCGAGCCGTTGCGGGCGTTGTTCCCCAATGGCTGCGTCGATGAGCATTTCCTCCAGGCCTCGGCGGTGCCCGGCAGCTTCGCCTGCACCGTGTTCGATCGCCTGCTGCGCGGCACCGACATGCGTCTGCCCGGTGGCCTGACCATGACCAGCGGCGACGGTCTGGTGCGTTCGTTCTTCCGCACCAAGTTCTGGGAAGACGACCCGAAAACCTACGGCGACATCGTCTTCCAGCCCGATGCACTGCCGGAACCTGTCGCGCAGACGCCACTGACGTCCACTGAAAAGAATTCCTTGCTGCGCTACGGCGTCGACGAGCCGTTGCTGTTCGTCGGCCACTACTGGCGCAGCGGCAAACCGGCGCCGATCCGCCCGAACCTCGCGTGTCTGGATTACAGCGCGGTGCTCTACGGCAAACTGGTGGCCTATCGTCTGGACCAGGAAACGCGCCTGGATCCGCAAAAATTCGTCTGGGTCGATGTCGAGCGGCCGGAGGTGCTGCAATGAGTGCGGTAGCGGTATTGCGCCTGCCGTTGGCGGTGGATTTGAGCGGTTTTGTCAAACTGCTGCAACGCATGCAAGTGCCCCATCGCGTCAGCGAAGAGGCGGGCGAACAGGTGCTGTGGGCGCCGGAGGAAATCAGCGAGGACGTGCGTTCGCTGTACGAGCGCTTCCCGGCCTGCGACCCGGATCAGCAACTGGACATTCCCGTGGGCCAGACCTTTAAACGGCCAGGTTTCGCCGAACAGCTGAAACACGCCAGGGCCACCGGATTGATTCTGCTGTTGAGCCTGATCGTTGGCGGTCTGACTTTCCTCGGCGAAAACCTCGAGACCCTGCGCTGGCTGACCTTCCTCGATTTTCGCGTGATCGGCGAGTACATCCACTTCACGCCACTGGCCGACAGTCTGGCGGCAGGGCAGTGGTGGCGGCTGGTCACGCCGATGCTGATCCACTTCGGCATCCTTCATCTGGCCATGAACGGCATGTGGTACTGGGAGCTGGGGCGGCGCATCGAGTCGCGCCAGGGCAGCATCAACCTGATCGGTCTGACGCTGCTGTTCAGTCTGGTGTCCAACTATGCGCAGTTCGTCTGGAGCGGCCCGAGCCTGTTCGGCGGTCTGTCCGGCGTGCTTTACGGCTTGCTCGGGCATTGCTGGATCTTCCAGTTGCTGGCGCCGAACCCGGCCTATCGTTTGCCGCGCGGCGTGCTGGTGATGATGCTGGTGTGGCTGGTGGTGTGCATGTCCGGGCTGATCTCGCTGATCGGTTTCGGCCAGATCGCCAACGCCGCGCACCTGAGCGGGTTACTCATCGGATGCTTCACCGGTTTGTTGGGCGGTTTGTATAACCGCCGTAAACTGGCCGTCTAAAATTTTTGGTTTAGCAAAGAGCACGGAGACCCTGATGTCCTCTTTCAACGACATGATCAGCAACATCACCCCGGACATCTACGAAAGCCTGAAACTGGCCGTGGAAATCGGTAAATGGTCCGACGGCAACAAACTCACTGCCGAACAGCGCGAGCTGTCGTTGCAGGCGATGATTGCCTGGGAAATCCAGAACCTGCCGGAAGACCAGCGCACTGGCTACATGGGCCTGCAAGAATGTGCGTCGAAGTCGATCGAAGTGCCGAACATCCTGTTCAAGTCGGATGCCATCCATTGATCGAGATTGGCCGCGGTGCAATCAGCAAAATGTCGGCGCGCCTGGACGGGTCGAACGTGCAATACGCGTTTCGTCTGGATGACGTCGAGGTGCCGGTCAATCCGTTGATCGGCAGCACGTTGCGTCTGGAATTTTTAGGGGCGATCCACTGCACCCATTGCGGGCGCAAGACCAAAACCAGTTTCAGTCAGGGTTATTGCTACCCGTGCATGACCAAACTGGCGCAGTGCGACCTGTGCATCATGAGTCCGGAGCGATGCCACTTCGACGCCGGCACCTGCCGTGATCCGGTGTGGGGCCAGCAGTTCTGCATGACCGATCATGTGGTTTATCTGGCCAACTCGTCGGGGATCAAGGTCGGCATCACCCGTGCCACGCAGTTGCCGACCCGCTGGCTGGATCAGGGCGCGAGTCAGGCGCTGCCGATCATGCGTGTGTCGACGCGCCAGCAATCGGGCTTTGTCGAGGACCTGTTCCGCAGCCAGGTGGCGGACAAGACCAACTGGCGCGCACTGCTCAAGGGCGATGCGGCGGCGGTGGATCTGGCGCAGGTGCGCGATCAGTTGTTCGAAAGCTGCGCCGAAGGCCTGCAAGGGTTGCAGGAGCGATTCGGCCTACAGGCGATTCAGACGATTGCCGATGTCGAACCGCTGGAAATCCGCTATCCCGTCGAGCAATACCCGGCGAAAATCGTCAGCTTCAACCTGGACAAGAACCCGATTGCCGAAGGCACGCTGCTGGGGATCAAGGGTCAGTACCTGATCTTCGACACCGGCGTGATCAACATTCGTAAATACACGGCTTATCAGCTCGCCGTGCATCAATAAGGATTCCAGCATGCGCACCGAACAACCGAAGATGATTTACCTCAAGGACTATCAGGCGCCCGAGTACCTGATTGACGAAACGCACCTGACCTTCGAGTTGTTCGAGGACCACAGCCTGGTTCACGCGCAACTGGTGATGCGCCGTAATCCTGAACGTGGCGCCGGACTGCCGCCGCTGGTGCTCGACGGCCAGCAACTTGAGCTGCTCTCGGTGACGCTGGCGGATCAGGAACTGAGCGCTGCTGACTATCAAGTCTCGGACAGTCACCTGACCCTGCAGCCGACCAGTGAAACGTTCACCCTCGACACCAGCGTACGCATCCACCCGGAAACCAATACCGCGCTGGAAGGCCTGTACAAGTCCGGCACGATGTTCTGCACCCAGTGCGAAGCCGAAGGCTTTCGCAAGATCACCTATTACCTCGACCGCCCGGACGTGATGAGCAAGTTCACCACCACCGTCGTGGCCGAACAGCACAGCTACCCGGTGTTGCTCTCCAACGGTAACCCGATCGCTTCCGGCCCCGGCGAAGACGGCCGGCACTGGGCTACCTGGGAAGATCCGTTCAAGAAACCGGCGTACCTGTTTGCGCTGGTCGCCGGTGATCTGTGGTGCGTCGAAGACACCTTCACCACCATGAGCCAGCGCAACGTCGCGCTGCGCATTTATGTCGAGCCGGAAAACATCGACAAGTGCCAGCACGCGATGAACAGCCTGAAGAAGTCCATGCGCTGGGACGAAGAGGTCTACGGTCGCGAGTACGATCTGGACATCTTCATGATCGTCGCCGTCAACGATTTCAACATGGGCGCGATGGAGAACAAGGGCCTCAATATCTTCAACTCCAGCGCCGTGCTGGCCCGCGCTGAAACCGCCACCGACGCCGCGCACCAGCGGGTCGAGGCGATTGTCGCCCACGAATACTTCCACAACTGGTCGGGCAACCGCGTCACCTGCCGCGACTGGTTCCAGCTGTCGCTCAAAGAAGGTTTCACGGTGTTCCGCGATGCCGGTTTCTCCTCGGACATGAACTCGGCGACAGTCAAGCGCATTCAGGACGTGGCGTACCTGCGTACCCACCAGTTCGCCGAAGATGCCGGGCCGATGGCCCACGCGGTGCGCCCGGACAGCTTCATCGAGATTTCCAACTTCTACACCCTGACCGTGTACGAAAAGGGCTCGGAAGTGGTCGGCATGATCCACACCTTGCTGGGCGCCGAAGGCTTCCGCAAGGGCAGCGATCTGTACTTCGAACGCCACGACGGCCAGGCCGTGACCTGCGACGACTTCGTCAAGGCCATGGAAGATGCCAATGGCGTTGACCTCAGCCAGTTCAAGCGCTGGTACAGCCAGGCCGGCACACCGCGTCTGGCCGTCAGCGAGTCCTACGACGCTGTGGCGAAAACCTACAGCCTGACCTTCCGCCAGAGCTGCCCGCCGACCCCGGACAAGGTAGAAAAACTGCCGTTCGTGATTCCGGTCGAGCTCGGCTTGCTCGACAGCCAGGGCAATGAAATCGCTCTGCGTCTGGCTGGCGAAGCCTCGGCACAAGGCACCACTCGGGTGATCTCGGTGACCGAAGCCGAGCAGACCTTCACTTTCGTCGACATCAACGCACAGCCGTTGCCGTCGCTGCTGCGCGGCTTCTCGGCGCCAGTGAAATTGAGCTTCCCGTACAACCGCGATCAACTGATGTTCCTGATGCAGCACGACAGCGACGGTTTCAATCGCTGGGATGCCGGTCAGCAATTGTCGGTGCAAGTGCTTCAAGAGTTGATCGGCCAGCATCAGAAAGGCGAGAGCCTGAAGCTAGATCCGCGTTTGGTATCGGCGCTGCGCACGGTGCTGTCCGACGAGTCGCTGGATCAGGCGATGGTTGCCGAAATGCTCTCGCTGCCGGGTGAGGCCTATCTCACCGAGATCAGCGAAGTGGCTGACGTCGAGGCGATTCATGTCGCGCGCGAATTTGCTCGCAAGCAACTCGCCGAAGGCTTGTTCGAAGCGCTGTGGCTGCGTTATCAGGCCAACCGCGACCTCTCGAAGAAGACTCCATACGTGGCCGAGGCCGAGCACTTCGCCCGTCGCGCATTGCAGAATATCGCCCTGTCGTACTTGATGCTCAGCGGCAAGCCGGAAGTGCTGGCGGCGGCGCTGGAGCAATTCGAGACCGCCGACAACATGACCGAGCGCCTGACTGCGCTGGCGGTGCTGGTCAATTCGCCGTTCGAAGAGCAGAAGGCTTTGGCTTTGGCCAGCTTCGCCGAGCACTTCAAGGACAATCCGCTGGTCATGGATCAGTGGTTCAGCGTGCAGGCCGGCAGCACCTTGCCGGGCGGTTTGGAGCGGGTGAAGGCGTTGATGCAGCACCCGGCGTTCAACATCAAGAACCCGAACAAGGTGCGGGCATTGATCGGCGCGTTCGCCGGGCAGAACCTGATCAACTTCCACGCGGCGGACGGTTCCGGTTATCGCTTCCTTGCCGATCTGGTGATCGAACTGAACGGCTTCAACCCACAGATCGCCTCGCGCCAACTGGCCCCGCTGACCCGCTGGCGCAAATACGACAGCGCCCGTCAGGCGTTGATGAAGGCTGAGCTGGAGCGGATTCTGGCGTCCGGAGCGTTGTCCAGCGACGTGTATGAAGTGGTAAGCAAAAGCCTGGCGTAACCCGATCCGGTAGGAACCGTCGAGTTGATCGTTCCCATGCTCTGCGTGGGGACGATCAACAAAAAATGCCGCTCAACGAGCGGCATTTTTATTGGCACAACAAACAGCTATTTACGCAGATCAAACCGATCCAGATTCATCACCTTCGTCCATGCCTTGACGAAATCGTTGACGAACTGCGCCTTCGCGTCGGAACTGGCGTACACCTCGGCCAACGCGCGCAATTGCGCATTCGAGCCGAACACCAGATCCACTCGAGTCGCCGTCCACTTTGGCGCCCCGGTCTTGCGGTCACGGCCTTCAAACTCATCGGCATCCCGTGACGTTGGGGTCCACTCAACTCCCATGTCCAGCAGGTGGGTGAAAAAGTCATTGCTCAGCGTTTCGGTTTTGTCGGTGAACACGCCATGCCGCGTCTGGCCGACATTGGTGTTCAATACCCGCAAACCACCCAGCAGCACGGTCATTTCCGGTGCCGTGAGCGTCAGCAACTGCGCCTTGTCGATCAGCAGGGTTTCCGCCGCAACCGTGTATTTGCCTTTGCTGTAATTGCGGAAGCCATCGGCAATCGGTTCGAGGAAGCCGAACGATTCGACATCGGTCTGCTCCTGCGAAGCATCGACGCGGCCAGGTGAAAACGGCACCGACACGGAATGCCCGGCGTTCTGCGCGGCTTTTTCCACCCCGGCATTACCGGCCAGGACGATCAGGTCCGCCAGTGAGATTTTCTTGCCATCGGCGGCGCCGTTGTTGAACTCGCTCTGAATGCCTTCCAGTGTGCTCAGCACCTTGTCCAATTGCTCGGGCTGGTTGGCCTGCCAGAACTTCTGCGGGGCCAGACGCAAGCGTCCGCCGTTGGCGCCACCGCGTTTGTCCGAGCCGCGGAACGTCGACGCCGCCGCCCACGCGGTCGAGACCAATTGCGACACCGACAGTCCTGAATTCAGCACCTTGTTTTTCAGCGCAGTGGCGTCGCTGTCATCGATCAGCGGGTGCGTTACGTCGGGCAGCGGGTCTTGCCAGAGCAATTCCTCTTGTGGCAATTCCGGGCCGAGGTAGCGAGAGAGCGGACCCATGTCGCGATGGATCAGCTTGTACCAGGCGCGGGCGAACGCGTCGGCGAGCTGATCGGGATTGGCCAGAAAGCGCCGCGAGATTTGTTCGTAGGCAGGATCGAAGCGCAACGCCAGGTCGGAGGTGAGCATGGTCGGCGAGAGCTTCTTGTTCGGATCGTGAGCGTGGGGAACGGTGCCTGCACCCGCGCCGTTTTTCGGTTGCCACTGATGGGCGCCCGCCGGGCTTTTGGTCAGCTCCCACTCGAAGCCGAACAGGTTTTCCAGATAGTTGTTGCTCCACTGCGTTGGTGTGGTGGTCCAGGTCACTTCCAGACCACTGGTGATGGTGTCGGCGCCTTTACCGGTGCCGAAGGCGTTTTTCCAGCCCAGACCCTGTTGCTCCAGACCGGCCGCTTCCGGTTCGGGGCCGACATTGTCGGCCGGGCCGGCGCCATGGGTCTTGCCGAACGCGTGGCCGCCGGCGATCAGCGCCACGGTTTCTTCGTCGTTCATGGCCATGCGGCCGAAGGTTTCGCGAATATCCTTGGCCGAGGCCACCGGGTCCGGGTTGCCTTCAGGGCCTTCAGGGTTGACGTAGATCAGGCCCATCTGCACGGCGGCGAGGGGATTTTCCAGATTGCGTTCGCCCTGATCGGTGCGGCTTTCTTCATGGCCATGCAAATCGGGCTCAGCCACCAGCGTGCCGTCGCCGGGCTCTTGCACTGGGCCATTGCTCTTGCCGTAACGGTTATCGCCACCGAGCCACTCGGTTTCCGAACCCCAGTACACGTCTTCATCCGGTTCCCAGACATCGGCGCGGCCCCCGGAAAAACCGAAGGTCTTGAAGCCCATGGATTCCAGCGCGACGTTGCCGGTAAGCACGATCAAGTCAGCCCAGGAAATATTGCGCCCGTATTTCTGCTTGATCGGCCACAGCAGGCGGCGGGCCTTGTCGAGGCTGACGTTGTCCGGCCAACTGTTGAGCGGGGCGAAGCGTTGCTGTCCGGAGCCGGCGCCCCCACGGCCATCGGCGGTGCGATAGGTCCCGGCGCTGTGCCAGGCCATGCGCACGAACAGCGGGCCGTAGTGGCCAAAGTCGGCTGGCCACCAGTCCTGAGAATCAGTCATCAGCGCTCTGATGTCTTGTTTCAGCGCCTGAAAGTCGAGGCTTTTGAAGGCCTTGGCGTAGTCGAAGTCCTGGCCCAGCGGATCGGACTTGGGGGAATGCTGGCTGAGGATTTTCAGATTGAGTTGATTCGGCCACCAGTCACGGTTCGTCGTACCGCCGCCGGCGGCGTGGTTGAACGGGCATTTCGATTCGTTTGCCATGTTCGTATCCCTATCAGGTCTGCGGCCGGCTCGTGCCGACTTCGGACTGGTAAGGCTAGACCCGAGTTGGCAAGTCGGCTAATAGCCCGACTATTGGATACCGATAGGCAAACTCTTTCACCGTCCCATGTAGGAGCCGCCGAAGGCTGCGATCTTTTGATCTTTGTTCACCAAAAAATCAAAAGCAAAGATCGCAGCCTTCGGCAGCTCCTACAGGGGTTAGCTCGATTGTGCGGTGTCGTCCTCTGGCACGTCGTCGAGGATGTCTTCCTGGCCGGGCAGTTCAGTGATCACGCTGAAGTCCGAGACCTCGACCGCGCCATTGCCATACCCCAGCAAATGAAAAGAGAACGCCTTGCGCGGCTGGGGGTTTTCAAAGCTGAAGTCCAACTCCAGTGGCTGGTCCGCCGTGGCGACCATTTCCGTAGGCAGGCCCAGTTGCACGTCCTGTTCGAATTGCTTGGCCTTGAGCTGAATGTACGCCGCCTGCTGCGGATCGACCGAGCGCACGGTCAGGCGCACGCGGGTGTGCGAGCCTTTGGGCATTTCCAGGTATTGCGCGCCGATCAGGTTGTCGGCCCAGTCATCATTGATCTGCGCTTGCAGAGGGATGATGTTGTTGCTGCCGAACTGGTAGCGATGATTGAGTGGTGTGCGCAGCAGGGACAGGTCCAGCGCATCGGCGCGCGCGGCGATCTGCCGGGCCGGGTGACCGCTGTAGGTGCCTTTGTAAGTGGCGCTTTCGGCGATGAAGCCGACGCTTTGGTAATAGCGGCAGCGGCGCGGCAGGTCGCACTCGGAGAAGATGCCCTGGCCGTTGTGGTAGCGCAGTTTGCCGTTGGTGAACGACATGATTTCGCGCCCCGAATCGTAGTCGCGAAACAGAGAGCGGCCGCTCAGCGCAGTCGGCACCGGCAGGTCGAAATAGTCAAGGATCGAGGTGCTCAGATCGACGTGACCATAGACCCCGGCATTCAAGCGCGGCAGTTGCGCCTGCTCCGGTGCCAGCGTCAGGTTGAAACCCCACGAGGAGGCCAGCCGCACGCCGTCGATGCCGTGGGATTCATCCGAGGTGATTACTACCAGCGTTTCCTTGAGAACGCCCTGGCGCTCAAGTCCGGCAAGAAACTGATCCAGCGCATCGTCGAGATAACCGACGGCAGCCTGCTTGGGTGTCTCATAACGCTGCAGATAATCGTCCGGTGCCGAGTAGGGCTGATGGGTGCCGACCGTCAGCAGCGTGAGCATCCACGGCTGTTTTTGCTTCTTCAGTTGGCCGACGTAATCCAGCGCGCCTTCGAAAAATGCCCTGTCATCCTTGCCCCACGGGAACTCCAGATAGTTGCTGTTGCTGAACCATTCCAGACCATGGGTCGCATCGAAACCGATGTGCGGCATGATCTTGTCTTTGGCCATGAAGCGCAGGCCCGCGCCCTGCAAGTAATGCGTGCTGAAGCCGTGCTCGCGCAATTGTGCCGGCAGGCAGGCCTGATTGCGTTCGTTGAGGGTGAGCATTTCCACGCCTTTGGGCGTGCCATTGTTGAGCTTGTCGTAGTCACCGCAGAGCATGGCATACAGACCGCGAATGGTCTGATGGGTGTGCAGCACGTAATCCGGGGTGTTCATGCCGCGCTCGGCCCAGCGGCTGAGGTTGGGCATCAGGTCTTCCTGATAATGACTGCCGATCGCCTCACGGTTGGCACGGATGTAGGCGCCGGGGATGCCTTCGAGCGCGATGATCAATACATTGCGCGCCTGGCCCGGCGCGGCGAGCAGCTTCTGGCCATTGAGATCGACGTCGGTGAGCCCGGCCATCGCCGGTGTAGGTTCTTCGACGTCGCCGTCGAGCCATTCCTCGGCCTGGATCTGCAGGTCGGCGACTTCACTGGCGAGCAACTGATGCGGCAGGTTGTACAGGCGCCAGGCGTCGCCGTCATTCGGCCACAGGTTTTGCACGCCCCAATGTGCGGCGAACAACACAATAGGCGCGGCCCAGACGGAGCGCGGCAGAGCAGGGCGAGACAAGCCGCGACCAACAAACTGAGTCAGCAGCCAGAAAGCCAAGGCACCCAGCAAAGCCATGGGCAGGGCAGGGTGCGCAAGTCCGCCGCCGGTGGAGTTTTCGACGAATTGCGGGTCGATCAGATAGTGAATATCCGAAGGCGTCGGCAGGCGGCCGACGGCGCTGACCAATTCTGTCGTGGCGATCGCCAGCAGCGCCCAAAACACCACCACCGGCAAGGTCAGCCACCATGCGCGGCGATGCAGCGTTACCACCAGCAAACTGCCCACGGCCAGATCCGACAAAAAGCCCAGCGGTGTCGACCAGCCCAACGCTGCACGCAGGCACACCGGTACGATCAATACCAGAACGATGAGAGAAAAAAGGCGGGCGTTCGGCCGCCGCAGCCAGTTGAAAAGAGCGCTCACAAAAAAGGCCTGCTTGTCATCAAAGGGTCAAAAAAGTGTGGGTGATGATACCAAGGGCAGGAAGGCTGTTCGGCTATTAAAACCTGCGGCTGGCGATCGCTGAAACGGCGCGTGCCCATAGCGGGCGTGGGTTGTGGGACGTATGGCCGTTTTTCGGAGGGGCAGTTTTTTGTTTCAGACTGTTGTAGGTCCATCCACTGCTCCTGAATTTCAGCAGCAGACGCTAAATCGCGGAGTGCTATCGATATGCGATAAAGATATTTAAGTTCTGTTTTTTATAGCTATAAAGTCAGGCCTTTCAGCCCACCCCCATGCTGCGAGGTTGTCATGGCCACACCGTTCAAACGTTCTGCGCTGACTCTGTTGGCCGCAACTCTGGCAGCGGGCGCGCTGTTCAGCAGCGGCGCCCGGGCCGAGGGCAAAATCAGCATCGCCCAGCAATTCGGCATTGGTTACCTGATTCTCGACGTCGTGCGCGATCAACAACTGATCGAGAAACACGGCAAAGCCCAGGGCCTGGAGATCAAGGTCGACTGGAACAGCATTTCCGGCGCCACGGCCATGAATGAGGCGCTGCTCACCGGAGCGCTGGACGTCGTCTCGGCCGGCGTGCCGCCGATGCTCACCGTGTGGGATCGCACCAAGGGCAAGCAGAACGTCAAAGCCATCGCCGCGCTGGGGTCGATGCCCAATTACCTGCTGACCAACAACCCGAACATCAAAACCCTCAAGGACTTCAGCGACAAGGACCGTATCGCCGTGCCGGCCGCAGGCGTAGGCTTCCAGTCGCGTACCCTGCAGATAGAAACCGCCAGGGAATTCGGTGATGACCAGTTCAAGAAGTTTGACAACATTTCGGTCAGCCTGCCGCACCCGGACGCCACCGCTGCGCTGATCGCTGGCGGCTCGGAAATCAACTCGCATTTCTCCAGCCCACCGTTCCAGTACCAGGCGCTGCAAAACCCCAACGTGCATAAAGTGCTGAGCTCCTACGACATCCTCGGCGGCCCGGCGACGTTCAACGTTCTCTACACCACGGAAAAATTCCACGACGAAAACCCGAAAACCTACAAGGCGTTCTACGACGCACTGGCCGAAGCCGAGAAGATCATCAAGGCCGACAAGCCCGCCGCCGCCCAGGCCTACATTCGTGTAGAGCAATCGAAACTGCCGCTGGCCCTGGTCGAGCAAATCGTCAAAGACCCGGAAATCGACTTCACCGTTGTACCGCAACGCACGTTCATCTACGCCGAGAAATTGCAGGAATTGGGCGTGCTGAAAAACAAGGCGGGGAGCTGGAAGGATTACTTCTTTGAAGAAGCGCATGGTGGTGCGGGGAGTTGAGGGGAGGGGAGTGCGGCAGGCTCCTGTGGTCTGCCGCTAATACTCGTCAGTGGCAGCGCTCACAGCGAGTCGGAAATGGACGTTTCCCCATCCTCGAAAATGCTTTCAATCGGCAACCCGAACGCTCGCGCGATCTGGAAGGCCAGCGGCAGGCTTGGGTCATAGCGTTCATTTTCGATGGCATTGATGGTCTGACGGGAGACCTTCAAGCGCTGCGCCAGATCGACCTGTGACCACTTGCGCTCGGCGCGCAGCGCCTTGAGGTGATTTTTCATTGATAGCGACGTCGGGCGATTTGCAGACCGAGGATCCACATTGCGCCCATCACCGGCCATACGCAGGTCCACGGGATGTGCGGGGCGCCGATATTTTCGAGAAAGCCATAGCTGAACGTCAGCAACGCGGAAGCGGCGAACGCAAAGCCCAGCGCTTCAAACTGGATGCGCAGGTGCATCTCATCCAGGCGCCGCAGGTTGCGCACGATAGCCCAGCACATCAATCCGGCGGGGATCATCGGCGCCAGCGCGACGGCTGAACGCAACAGCAGATGGGCGTCCAGCAAATGTTGGCTGGCAACCACCGAGGCGATCAGCACGAGTGTGTACAGCGTCAATGCGGCGCCCATTTCGAGGTAATAGCGATTCATGTTTAACTCCATGTAAAAGACCCTTTACATCCTCGTCGAAATCTTTGCTTATGTAAAGCAAGCTTTCCATTCGGTCAGAGCATCGCTTCCATAAAAAACGGGGCGGCCCGATCATCGATCAGGCCGCCCCGGTTTATGTCAGGCGAACAGTCTTTCAGTCAGCGATCAATGCATCTTGCTGTGATCGTGGCCGCCCATGTTGGTCAGCGCGCGAACCGGTGCTTTGACTTCGATGGTTTCTTTCTCGCCCTTGGCATTTTCCACGGTCAGGTTCAGCGGCACGTTTTCACCTTCCTTCAACTGACCGCTCAGGCCCATCAGCATGACGTGGTAGCCGTTCGGGTCGAAGCTCACGGCTTTGCCGGCAGGCAACTCAACCGACTTCACCGGGCCCATGGTCATGACGTCGTTCTTCATGCTCATTTCATGAATCTGCACGTCCTTGGCAACTGGCGAGGCAACGCTGAGCAGCTTGCTGTCGCTGTCGGCAGTGACGGTCATGAACGCGCCGCTGGCAGACTGGGTCGGCACGGTGGCACGGACCCAGGCGTCGTCGACTTTGGTCTGCGCCGACGCCTGAAAGGCCAGGCCGAGCAGGGACAGTGCACATACGGTGCGTTTGAGGTGATTCAGAACGGGATGCATCAGCAGACCTCCATAACAGTAAGCAAATCTTCCGTGCACTCTTGGGCTGTCAGCGAAGTGGACAGGCCCAGGCGCAACTCACCACGCGAGTCGTAGACGTAGCTGGTGGACGTATGGGAGATGGTGTAGGTGTCGCCGGCCGGGACTTTTTCGTAGAACACGTCGAATTCCTTGGCGGTGGCCTTGGTTTCCTCAAGCGTGCCGTACAGCGCGACGAAGCTCGGGTCGAAGGCTTTGACGTAGGCGTCGAGGATCTGCGGCGTGTCGCGCTCCGGGTCGAGGGTGATGAACACCACTTGCAAACGATCGCCGTCGCGGCCCATGAGTTTCTTGATCTGTGCGGCGCGGGCCAGGGTAGTGGGGCAAACGGCCGGGCACTGGGTGAAACCGAAAAAGATCATCGGCATCATCCCGCGAAAGCTCGACAGCGACATGGTTTCGCCTTCGGGATTCTTCAGCTTGAAGGTGCGTCCGAGAATCTTGTCGCTCAGATCCTTGCCGTACTTGTACGACAGTTGGCCACGGGTATCGCAACCGGCGAGCAGGCCGAGCCCGAGCACGCCCATTCCCGCAAGTACCTTGCGGCGAGTCAACAAAGCCGTCATCTAATACCGCCTTTTGCAGCCCGCCAGTCGGCAGGACTGGCGAGGGGTTAACCGTAAAAGCGCCGCATGATAGCAAACTGAGGCTGATCGCCGGCTGCCGATCGCCGCGCGGTGCGGGATCGGACGACAAAAGGTGTAAGAAGAAATGACGAATAAGCCATGCGTTCGCCGCGACCAAACTTTGATTTAAATAGTATGACGATTGGAGGCGGGCGCAGAAACACGTACTCTTGCCGCTGCGCTGCAAAGACCAAAACAACAACAGGAGTCTGTAATGCAACCGATTCGTCTCGGCCTGGTGGGCTACGGCAAGATCGCCCAGGATCAACACGTTCCCGCCATCCTCGCCAACCCGGCGTTCCAGTTGGTGGCGGTCGCAACCCAGGGCAAACCTTGCGCCGGGGTGGAGAACTTCCAGTCGCTGGGCGAACTGCTCGAAAACGGCCCGACTGTCGACGCAATTGCGTTCTGCACGCCGCCACAAGGGCGCTTCGCGCTGGTGCAACAGGCGTTGGCGGCCGGCAAGCACGTGCTGGTGGAAAAACCGCCCTGTGCAACATTGGGCGAGGCCATGGCCCTGGTCGATCAAGTCGCCGACCAAGGCGTCAGCGCTTTGTTCGCCTGGCACTCGCGCTACGCACCGGGCATCGCCGCCGCCCGCGACTGGCTTGCCAGCCGCACCCTGCAAAGCGTGCAGATCGACTGGAAGGAAGACGTGCGCAAGTGGCATCCGGGTCAGGCATGGATCTGGCAACCGGGTGGCCTGGGTGTGTTCGATCCGGGCATCAACGCCTTGTCGATCATCACCCACCTGCTGGCGCTGCCGCTGTTTGTCGAAGCCGCCGAACTGCGCGTGCCGAGCAACTGCCAGTCGCCGATTGCTGCCTCGATCAAAATGTCTGATGCACATCAGCTCGACGTACGCGCCGAGTTCGACTTCGACCATGGCCACGACGAACTGTGGAGCATCGAAATCCGCTGCGTCGAAGGCATCCTGCGCCTGGACAATGGCGGCGCCGTGCTGAGCATCGACGGCGTGCGCCAAAGCGTCTCGGAGGAGGGCGAGTACGCAGCGGTCTACCGCCACTTCCAGCAATTGATCAGCGACAAGGACAGCGACCTGGATCTGCAACCGTTGCGCTTGGTGGCGGACAGTTTCTTTGTCGGTAGTCGGGCGTTGGTTGAGCCGTTCTATGATTGAAGTGGATTGTCCGGTTTGAGTGGACGGTGTAACCCTTTTCAAGCGATTTATCCCTTTGCTGTGCGTCAGTAATCTGTACCCAACTTGAACGCAACAACAAAACTCCAAACTTGAAAAGGGACGCACACCATGACCACTCCAACCTACAACCGCCTGAACAAAGACGACGCTATCGTGCTGCTGGTTGACCACCAGACCGGTCTGATCTCGCTGGTGCAGGACTTTTCGCCGAACGAGTTCAAGAACAACGTGCTGGCGCTGGCGGATCTGGCCAAGTTCTTCGACCTGCCAACCATCCTCACCACCAGCTTCGAACAAGGCCCGAACGGCCCGCTGGTACCGGAGCTGAAGGAGATGTTCCCGGACGCGCCATACATCGCTCGTCCAGGCCAGATCAATGCCTGGGACAACGAGGACTTCGTCAAGGCGATCAAGGCCACCGGGCGCAAGCAGATCATCATTGCCGGTGTGGTCACGGATGTCTGTGTAGCGTTCCCGACCCTGTCGGCACTGGCGGAAGGTTTTGATGTGTTTGTGGTGACTGATGCCTCCGGCACCTTTAACACCACCGTGCAGCAAGCCGCATGGAGTCGCATGACTCAGGCCGGCGCGCAGATGATGAACTGGTTCTCGGTGGCCTGTGAGCTGCACCGCGACTGGCGCAACGACATTGAAGGTCTGGGTAACCTGCTGTCGCAGCGCATTCCCAACTACCGCAACCTGATGAACAGCTACTCGGCGTTGACGCAGCAGAAGTAAGCGTTAAATCCAAAGCAAAAGCCTGCCTCGAAAGCAGGCTTTTTGCGTTTTTTACAGAACGCCGTTCGTCCATTGTCGGGCACTTGTCACGCAAGGGCATTTCACACGTTCAGGTACTTATCGCTGAACACCTCGGAGAACGACATGGACATTGATGAAAACGCACCGGGCAACCAGTCGCAACAAGCCGTGACGCGCCCCACCGACAACGAGACCGGGCACGATCCCAAGCGCGAAAACTCCGAGGTGCCTTTGCCGCCGGACGATGAGGCGCCTGTAGAAGAAGACATGTCGGATGTGGATGCGGCCAATTCGGTTTCGACGGAGCATCCGCCGTCACGCTGACCGTGCAGTTTGAAGGGGAACGCTCGCTGTGATGGTCAACCCGGACAGTTCCCTCTCCTCGGGGAGAGGGCTAGGGTGAGGGGCTTTCCCTGGCACCCTGATGCAGTTCAGTCACTGACATCGTGAAAACCAGTTTCGCTCGCCCATGGTTGGCATACCCATGCGCCACATCGGTCCGCGCCACCGCCGAACACCCAGGCCCGACAATCAGCTCGGCATCGCCAACTTGCAGATGCAACGTGCCTTTTTCGACATGAAACAACTCGGTGGTGCCATTCGGGTGACCGGCTGAAGAAAACGACTCGCCGGGAAACAATTCCCAGCGCCACAACTCGAGCATGTTCGGGCCGCTGGTGCCGGCCAGCAGTCGTGCCGATCCACCCAGCTCACCGGTCCATAGCGTGGGGATGTCATCACTGTCGATCAGATGCGCCGCCGGAGTGTCGGCGACATTGACGAAGTCCGCCACGGACAAGCCCAGCGCCGCGGCGATTTTGCACAATGTCGCGATGCTTGGGTTGGCCGAGCCCTTCTCGATCTCGACCACCATGCCTTTGCTCACGCCGGAGCGCCTGGACAGTTCATCCAGGGTGATGCCCTGTTGTTTGCGCGCCTGTTTGAGCGTGCGCGACACCGCCGCGCTGACGGTCTCGACGTCGGCGCCGGCCTCGGTCGTTATATTGACTTTCTTGGTCATTGATCGCTAGCATCGTTTGAAATTCGGGTATGAGGGGGATTCTGGGATGCTGTCTGTCGTGCCGTCAATCGATCCGGCTGTTGCGCAACTCGCGCCGGGCTTCAGAGCGCTGAGTATTGTCGTGCAAGCGGCGCCGATTACTCAGGCATACGTGGCCGGTGAAGCACTGGCCAAAGCCTGTCAGATCGTCGCCAACGGTGGCCCGTCATGGGGGCCCGCGCACTTGCAGGCCTGGGCGGACGTGTTTCGCCAGTTCGGCGCCAAGCCGCAGCGCACGCCTTGCTCGGCCGAGGCTCTGCGCAAACGGGTGTTGCGCGACGGCGAGTTGCCGAGCATCGATCCGGTGGTTGATCTGTACAACGCCATCAGTCTGGAATACGCGATTCCCGTGGGGGGCGAGAATGCCGAGGCCTACGTCGGCTCACCGCGTCTGGTCGTCGCCGATGGCAGCGAACCGTTCGACACGATGAAAGAAGGCCAGCCCGCGCATGAATTCCCGGACGCCGGCGAAGTGGTCTGGCGCGATGACCAAGGCGTGACCTGCCGGCGCTGGAACTGGCGCCAAGGCGTGCGAACCCGCCTCGATGCGCAGGCGCAGCACATGTGGTTCATCCTCGAAAGCCTGCCGGCGATGCCGCTGGAAGCGCTGACCGAGGCCGGCGACAAGCTCATCGAAGGCCTGCGGCAAATGATGCCCGGCGCCGAGATCGAAAGCATGTTGATCGGGCCGGGAGCGCGTTAGGTTGGATATGAGTGCCAGCCCGTTTCGTCAGCGGCACCGCGATTGCCTGTGGGAGCGAGCCAGCTCGCGAAGGCGGCGGCACATTCAACATCTTTGCCGGCTGATCCAGCGCTTTCGCGAGCAGGCTCGCTCCCACAATGTTCCGTGTTGACCAATGATTTGGTGGTGCCACAAAAACCCTGTGGGAGCGGGCTTGCCCGCGAAGACGGCGGTACATTCAACATCATGTTTGCCTGATCCACCGCTTTCGCGAGCAGGCTCGCTCCCACAATGTTCCGTGTTGACCAATGATTTGGTGGTGCCACAAAAACCCTGTGGGGACGGGCTTGCCTGCGAATGCAGCGGCACATCCAACATCATATTCGCCTGACCCAGCGCTTTCGCGAGCAGGCTCGCTCCCACAATGTTCCGTGTTGACCACTGATTTGGTGGTGCCACAAAACCCCTGTGGGAGCGGGCTTGCCCGCGAAGACGGCGGTACATTCAACATCATGTTTGCCTGATCCACCGCTTTCGCGAGCAGGCTCGCTCCCACAATGTTCCGTGTTGACCAATGATTTGGTGGTGCCACAAAAACCCTGTGGG
>NZ_CEEDDH010000020.1:0-73097 GCF_979253165.1 Pseudomonas sp. AC083 | reverse complement strand
CTGTGGGAGCGGGCTTGCCCGCGAAGACGGCGGTACATTCAACATCATGTTTGCCTGATCCACCGCTTTCGCGAGCAAGCTCGCTCCCACAATGTTCCGTGTTGACCAATGATTTGGTGGTGCTACCACCTCTGTGGGAGCGAGTCTGCTCGCGAAGGCGGCGTCACATTCAACTTCATATTCGCCTGAACCACCGCTTTCGCGAGCAGGCTCGCTCCCACAATTTTTCCGTGTTGACCAATGATTTGGTGGTGCCACAAAAAACCTGTGGGAGCGGGCTTGCCCGCGAAGGCGGCGGTGCATTCAACATCATGTTCGCCTGACCCAGCGCTTTCGCGAGCAGGCTCTCTCCCACAGATTGACTCCTGGTTTCAATAAGGGCTCGCGGTTGGACGCACGATCAGTTCGCTGACGTCCACGTCCGCCGGTTGTTCAACGGCGTAGGCAATCGCGCGGGCGATGGCTTCGGCGGGGATGGCGATCTTGCGGAATGACTTCATCTCTTCGCGGCCGCCTTCATCGGAAATGCTCTCGGCCAGTTCCGATTCAGTCACGCCCGGTGCGATGACGGTGACGCGGATATCGCCGCCGACTTCCTGACGCAAGCCTTCGGAAATCGCCCGTACGGCGTATTTGGTCGCGCAGTACACCGCCGCAGTAGGGCTGACCGCGTAAGCGCCGATTGAGGCGATGTTGATGATCTGCCCGGCGCGCTGGCGCTGCATCAACGGCAGGCTGGCGGCGATGCCGTGGAGTACGCCACGGATGTTGACGTCGATCATGCGGTTCCACTCATCGACCTTCAGCGCGTCCAGCCGCGACAACGGCATGACCCCGGCGTTGTTGACCAGCACATCGACACGGCCGTAATGCTCCACGGCAAAATCGACGAAGCGCTGCACATCCTGCTGATCGGTGACGTCCAGTGCGCGGAACTGCGCGTGGCCACCGGCGCTATTGATCTCTACGGCAATGACTGCCAGACGCTCGGTGCGCCGTGCACCCAACACCACTTTGGCGCCACGTTCGGCGAGCAGGCGTGCGGTGGCTTCGCCGATGCCGCTGCTGGCGCCGGTAATCACGATCACTTTGTCTTGAATGTTCAGCATGATGTCGTCCTCTTCTGTGTGCCCGTGAGTGGGCTTGGAAGAAGGTTAAGCGCGGCGGCTCATGGGCTATTAATCGATTTCTCCACGGGATTTGCCCAATTCTGCTGCATCGCTTTTCGACAGGTTTCAGGCCCCGCGTGGCGCATCGCGGTAGGCACTAGGCGTGACGCCAACTTCGCGGCGGAACACCTGGGAAAAATGGCTGGGGCTGGAATAGCCAACCTCCAGGCCGATGTCGATCACGCTGCCTGCGGTCTCCAGCAACAGATGACGCGCGCGGCTCATGCGCAGGCGGATGAAGTATTGCGAGGGCGATAAACCGGTAGCGCGCTTGAAGGTGCGGCTGAAGTGGTAGTCGCTCAGCCCGGCGATGGCGGCCAGATGACTGAGGCTGAAATCCTCCGCCAGATTCGCATTCATGGCTTCGATCACCCGGCGCAGTTTGTAAGCGGGCAGGGCGTTGTCGCGGCGCGGGTTGCTGTCGGGGTCGAGGTAATGACGCAGCAGATGGATCGCCAACGCCTGAGCCAAGCTGTGCACCAGCAGAGCGCTGGGTTGGCGCTGTTCGGTCAGTTCGATGCGCAGTTGCTCAAGGATGAAGCTGACCTGCTCGTCACGCGCACCGGACACGTCGACAAACGTCACTGCACCGGCCTGTTCGCCGAACGCTTCGCGCGCCGCTTGTTCGATCAGGCCCAGACCGAGGTAGAGGTGCATGACTTCGAGCACCTCACAGCCTTCGGTCTGCCAGCGCATTTCATAAGGTTCGCGGGTGTTGGTCAGGAAGAAGTCGCCCGCCGTGACCTGGCTCGCCTGCCATTCTCCACCCAACGAACGTTCTTCGACCCGGGCAGTGCCGGCCAATACCAGCACCAGCAGCGGTTCGGCCACGCATGGCACGCGGATCGGCTCAAGCAGGGTTTGATGGCGGAACAGCTGCACCACTGCATCCTTGATCTGCGGCCGCGGCGTGGTCGTTTCCGCAATACCGGGCAGATGCTCCGGCATGGCTTCGGCGGCGATGCGCGCTGGCTGGCTGATTGTCGGTGTAGCGGGGCTGGCAGGGGGCACAGGACGCTCCATCAAAAGCTTCGGCTGTGAATGATTTTGCAGGTTAGGGCGGGCGGGCAGGAAATTCCAGCGCAAAACTCCGACAGTCCCGGCAATCGCCCGAAAGCCCGGCGGCGGAGAGTGCGCGACAGTGAAGCCGTGTTTACGACCGCGCCATCAGGCGCAACACCGATTCGCTATCGAGGAGTTAAAACCATGACTGATTTCAACCACACCCTGCCACAAGAAGTCGCCGGTAAAGTTGCACTGGTCACTGGCGCGGCCAGTGGCATCGGCAAGGCGATTGCGCTGATGCTGCACGCTCGCGGCGCCAAGGTGATTGCCGAAGACCTCAACCCGGCTGTCGAAGAACTGGCTCGTCCCGATCTGGTGCCGCTGGTGGCGGACATCACCGAGGACGGCGCCGCCGAACGTGCAGTAGGCCTTGCCGTCGAGCAGTTCGGGCGCCTGGATATTCTGGTCAATAACGCCGGGATCATTATCAACAAAGCAGTGATCGACATGAGCCGCGACGACTGGGAAAAGATCCAGGCAGTGAATGCCACGGCCGCCTTCCTGCACTGCCGCGAAGCGGTCAAGGCGATGATCCCGAACAAGTCCGGCGCGATCGTCAATATCGCTTCCTATGCGTCGTACTTTGCCTTTCCGACCATTGCCGCCTACACCGCTTCCAAAGGCGCGCTGGCACAGTTGACCCGCACGCTGGCCCTTGAAGTCATTGAACACGGCATTCGCGTCAATGCCATCGGCGTCGGCGATGTGGTGACCAATATTCTCAACGATGTGGTCGAGGACGGCCCGGGCTTCCTCGCGCAGCACGGCGAAGCGGCGCCAATCGGTCGGGCGGCGCAGCCGGAAGAGATCGCCGAGATCGTGACCTTTCTGGCCTCCGACCGCGCCAGTTTCATGGTCGGCTCGGTGGTCATGGCCGATGGCGGCATGACGGTAACGGCGGGTTGATAGTCGGGTGAGAAGCCAAGGGCGCGTGTGATAACGCGCCCATGGCTTTGCCAGTAAGACGAGCACGCAGAATCAGGCAAATCTGCAGCATCTTTGATCTAGTCGCCGCTGGATAAAACTGGCTAATCTTCCTCCGCAGTTGACCCACCTTCGTCTGCTTTCGAGGCCCTTTGCATGGATAACCACGACGCTTCCATCCTCCACGACACGGCGGTGTATCGCGCCGAACTGGTGCGCTTGCTGACTCAGCGCTTCGATGCGCCAGGCTCCTACGAAACGGCGATTGCGCCGCTGCACGTGATCCGTCTCGATGGCCCGTCCGAGCTGATTCACGTTGTGCACCGGCCAGCGCTGTGCCTGATCGTGCAGGGGCGCAAGGAAGTCGGGCTGGGTGACGAACGCTTCCTCTACGACCCGCTGAATTATCTGGTGGTGTCGGTGACATTGCCGGTGTCGGGACGGGTGATCGAAGCCTCGCCCGAGGCGCCGTATTTTTGCGTACGGCTGGATTTCGATCCGGCGCAACTGACGCAACTGATAGCCGAATCGCCGCTGACCGGCATGCCACAGGACGCCGGTCGCGGGATGTTTCTCGACAAGATCGACGTGACATTGCTCGATACCATGCTGCGTCTGGTGCGCCTGCTGGATAATCCACGCGACATCGGCATGCTCGCGCCGATGGCGTTGCGCGAGCTGTATTACCGCCTGCTGCGCGGCCAGCACGGGCATCTGCTGTATGAAATCGCCGTCAACGATTCGCAGACCCACCGGGTCACGCGCGCTATCGACTGGCTGAACAAGAATTTCACCGAGCCGCTGCGTATCGACGCGCTGGCGCAGGTGGCCAACCTGAGCAACTCGGCGCTGCATCACCGCTTCAAAGCCGTCACCGCCATGAGCCCGCTGCAATATCAAAAACAGCTGCGCCTGCAAGAGGCACGGCGGCTGATCATCAATGAAGGGCTGGACGTCTCGAGCGCCTGTTACCGCGTCGGCTACGAAAGCGCTTCGCAGTTCAGCCGCGAATACAACCGCCAGTTCGGCTGCCCGCCGTCCAAGGAACTTAGCCGCCTGCGTCAGACCGGTTGATTACCGGGCGGGTCCTGCCCATTGCTCACGAAACCCCAGCAGAAAATCCACAAACGCCCGCACCCGTTGCGGCACATAGCGGCCGTGCGGGTAGAGCAGGGTGTAGGGGCGCGAACGTCCGGTGTACGGTTGCAGCACTTCCATCAGGCGGCCATCGGCGAGTTCCTGCTCGACGATGAAACGGTAAGTCTGAAACAGCCCGGCGCCGTGCTTGGCCAGCGTCACACCGCCGAGCACGTCATCGGAGCAGGAATAGCCACCGTCGGAGATCACTTCCAGGTCTCGGCCGTTTTCCTGAAACAGCCAGGAAATCCGCCGCCCGCTGCTGGGCAATTCGAACTGGATGCACTCATGCGCGATGAGATCGTCCAGCGTCTGCGGCGTGCCGGCTCTATGCAGATATTCAGGTGCGGCGACCACCACCAGGGCGGCGTCTTCCAGCAGACGCGCGATCAGGGTCGAGTCCGGTTGCGCGCGCACGCGTATCGCCAGGTCGTAGCCCTCTTCAACGAAGTCGATATTGCGATTGCCCAAGTGCACATCGACCGTGACCTCGGGGTACAACGCGCGAAATTTCGGCAGCAGCGGCAGGATGCGGTGATGCCCGTAGGTGGTCGGCAGGCTGATGCGCAGTCGCCCCGACGGCGAAGTCTGCGCGCCCATGACTTCCTGCTGCGCTTCAACCAGTTGCGTCAGCGCCTGGCTGCATTGTTCGAAGAAGCTCCGGCCGGCGTCGGTGAGGCGAATGCTGCGCGTGGTGCGCGCGAACAGTCGCGAACCCAGGCGTTGCTCCAGACGCAGAATCGACCGGCTCACTGCGGCCGGCGTGACCCCGGCCAGTTGCGCGGCGGCGGTGAAGCTGCCGGCTTCGGCGGCCAGGCAGAACAGTTCGATACTGCCTAACTGCAAATCTTCAAAATGGCGTTTCATTGTGGCTCGCACCGAGGATCGACGGACGTTCATCCTCTGTGTACCACAACCAACGACGCCGCCGGTATCCACCGGCGGCGTTGCAGGGTTTCGATCAATGGCCGGCGCTCTGGCCACCGTCGACATGCAGGATCTCGCCAGTGACGAAATTTGCCCCGTCGAGGTAGAGGATCGCTTGCACGATGTCGTCGATTTCGCCCATGTGGCCGACCGGGTGCAGGCTGCCCAGCGCCTGATGGGTTTCCTCAGCGTGCATCGGCGTTTTGATGATGCCCGGCGACACGGCGTTGACCCGAATCCCGCGCTTGGCGTACTCGATGGCCAGGGATTTGGTCGCGGCGTTGATGCCGCCCTTGGTCAGCGACGCCAATACCGAAGGCACGCCATCGATTGCATGATCGACCAGGCTGGTGGTGACGCTGACGACGTGGCCGCTGCCGTGTTTTTCCATCTCGGCGATGGCCAGTTGCGAGATGTAGAAGAAGCCGCTCATGTTGGTCGCCACGACCTGGGCGTAGTCCGCCTGGCTGTAAGCGGTGAACGGCTTGGCCAGAAAGATCCCGGCATTGTTGACCAGCGTATCGACGCGACCGAAGCGGGCAACAGCGGCGCGAATCACGCGCTCGGCGGTTTGCGGATCGGCAATGTCGCCGGCGACGGTCAGGACATCCGGGTCGCTCGACTCTTTGATCGAGCGCGAAGTAGCGACCACTTGATGGCCAAGGGCGCGAAAGCCTTCGACCAGACCTGCACCAATGCCTTGCGAGGCGCCGGTGATGACAACTACTTTTTTCGATGTGCTCATGATGATTTCCTCTGTCGCTGGCCCGTCAGGGTGGCGGGTGGCTGTTGGAAGAGACTTTAGGAAGTTGTGCCGAGTTGATAAATGGGGGCTGAGGTACATCATTTGTACTGTGGTGTATCTAATCAGAGCGGGCCTCGAATGATTGTCCCGTTTGAGTGGACGGTGAAACCCTTTTCAAGCGATTTATCCCTTTGCTGTGCGTCAGTAATCTGTACCCAACTTGAACGCAACAACAAACTTCAAAACTTGAAAAGGGACGCACACCATGACCACTCCAACCTACAACCGCCTGAACAAAGACGACGCTATCGTACTGCTGGTGGATCACCAGACCGGTCTGATCTCGCTGGTGCAGGACTTCTCGCCGAACGAGTTCAAGAACAACGTGCTGGCGCTGGCGGATCTGGCCAAGTTCTTCGACCTGCCAACCATCCTTACCACCAGCTTCGAACAAGGCCCGAACGGCCCGCTGGTGCCGGAGCTGAAAGAAATGTTCCCGGACGCGCCGTACATCGCTCGTCCAGGCCAGATCAACGCTTGGGACAACGAAGATTTCGTCAAGGCAATCAAGGCCACCGGGCGCAAGCAGATCATCATTGCCGGTGTGGTCACGGATGTGTGTGTCGCGTTCCCGACCCTGTCGGCGCTGGCGGAAGGGTTTGATGTGTTCGTGGTCACCGATGCGTCCGGCACCTTCAACACCACCGTGCAACAAGCCGCATGGAGCCGTATGACTCAGGCCGGCGCGCAGATGATGAACTGGTTCTCGGTGGCTTGTGAGCTGCACCGCGACTGGCGCAACGACATTGAAGGCCTGGGCAATCTGTTGTCGCAGCGCATTCCCAACTACCGCAACCTGATGAACAGCTACTCGGCGCTGACGCAGCAGAAGTAAGTTCACGGCCCACGAAAAAGCCTGCTTTTAACAGCAGGCTTTTTGTTTTTCCGACGGCTGCGGCCAACTTGGTTGCTCTGTAGCTTGACCCACCGCTTTCGCGAGCAGGCTCGCTCCCACAGTTGACCGTGTTTCTTCAGGAGAAATGCAATTTCCTGTGGGAGCGAGCCTGCTCGCGAAGACGGCGGCACAGTCACCCGAGCAATTCGCTGATCCACTGCATCTCTTGCTTCAGCGCAAGAATTTTGTCCTCCGGCAACGCCTGTTGCGCTCGCGTAAACTGCCCCAACGTCTTCTGCCGCTGCTTCAGCCTGCGTTGCCATTTGTGCAGAAATGCCGGGCAGCGCGCCTGCAGATGCAGGGGTCCGAAAAACAGTTCCCTGGCATCGTAAGTCACCGGATCAGAGGCCCGCTCGGCAACGATAATTTCGTAGTCGAAGCGATTTTCGTGCAGCACTTCTTCGCAAACGATCCGGTAACTGTTATCCATCAACCACTGGCGCAGCGCTTGCTCGCCGCCGTTGGGCTGCAGGATCAATCGTTCGTGGCCGCTGAGATGGGCTTTGCCACTGTCGAAAATATCGCGAATGGTTTCGCCGCCCATGCCGCACAGGGTGATGGCGCTGATGCCGTCGTCAGGCCTGATCGCCGCCAGGCCATCGGCCAGACGCACGCTGATCTGGCCGTGCAGGTCGTTGTCATTGACGGTGCGTTGCGCTGCGTGGAACGGCGTGCGCGCGACCTCGCCAGCCACCGCCGCTGTAATCAGGCCTCGGCGCATCAGGGCAACGGGCAAATAGGCGTGATCGGAACCGATATCGGCCAGTCGTGCGCCGACCGGCACGTGAGCGGCGACGCGTTCAAGGCGCATGGACAATGTCTGTTGGTTCAACGGCGACCCCTGTTCACCCAGCGGTGGAAAAAGGGGTGCGACTCTGGCGAGCAACGCGGGCGCTGTCAAATTGCGCCGATGGAATCCCTCAAGCCATCGGCAGCCTTGCGCTGCCGATGGGCGCTTGCGCTTAGCCGGCGAGGGTTGCGTTGTCGATGACGAAGCGGTATTTCACGTCGCCCTTGAGCATGCGCTCGTAGGACTCGTTGATCTGGTCGGCGCGGATCAACTCGATGTCGGAGACGATGCCGTGCTCGGCGCAGAAATCCAGCATTTCCTGGGTTTCAGGGATGCCGCCGATCATTGAACCAGCAATGGTGCGGCGCTTGGTGATCAGGTTGAACACGTTCGGCGACGGATGCGGCGAGGCAGGCGCACCGACCAGGGTCAACGCGCCATCGCGCTTGAGCAGGACGAGGAAGGCGTCGAGATCGTGCGGCGCTGCGACGGTATTGAGGATGAAGTCGAAGCTCTTGGTGTGTGCCGCCATTTCCTCGGCATTGCGTGAAACCACCACTTCGTCCGCGCCCAGTGCCTTGGCCGCTTCACGCTTGGATTCGGAAGTGGTGAATGCAACGACATGGGCGCCCATGGCGTGGGCCAGTTTGATGCCCATGTGGCCCAAACCACCGATGCCGACCACGCCGACTTTCTTGCCGGGGCCAGCGTTCCAGTGGCGCAGCGGCGAGTAGGTGGTAATGCCGGCGCAGAGCAGCGGCGCGACGGCGGCCAATTGCGCCTCGGGATGACGGATGCGCAATACATAGCGCTCGTGCACGACGATGTTTTGCGAATAGCCGCCGAGGGTCCAGCTCGGTGCGTCCGGGGTCGGGAAATTGTAGGTGCCGATCATGCCGTCGCAGTAATTTTCCAGACCGGATTCGCAGTCATCGCAGTGCTGGCAGCTGTCGACGATGCAGCCGACACCGACCAGATCGCCGACCTTGTAGTTTTTGACGTGATCGCCAACCGCCGAGACGCGGCCGACGATTTCATGGCCGGGGACGCAAGGGAATTGCGTGCCAGCCCATTCCGCGCGCACCTGATGCAAGTCGGAATGGCAGATGCCGCAGAAGGCGATATCGATCTGCACGTCGTGCGCCGCCGGGGCACGGCGGTTGATCTGCATCGGTTCAAGAGGTTTGTCGCCAGCGTGGGCGCCGTAGGCTTGTACGAGCATGTGAGCATCCTCCATGGGGTTGTCGGACGCCCATTGTTGCGCCTGGGTCGGAGCGCGAGGTAGTGCATTTCTGTGAAATGCTTGCCTGATTCTGCTGTTGATTGCGCAACCGAAAGGCAGCCGTATGGCTGCCGTTTCAGGCTCAACGCGGATTGGGCTGGTCGTCCATCTCGGCGTTATCGGTTTCCTGACGTACGCGCTCCGGATCCAGGCCGGTACTGTCATCATCCAGCGGGATTTCGCCTTCGTTGTCGGGTAGCTCGTCGATGCCGCGTTCCTTCATCGGATCGACCTCGGTACGCCCCGGACTCAGCGAGTCGGGCGTGGTTGGGAGCGGATCGTCACCTTGCTTGCCTTGATCGTTATTCATCTCACACCTCGTCATGGCCGTTTTCTTCGGCTTGTGCAGGTTGGAGGTGCGGGTGATTTTCGCCGTTCGATTTTTTTGTCTGCCTTCGGTCGCCTCGCCAAAATGCGGAATTTCTCCGACGCGCGCGGCTCCATAAACCAACAGCCAGAGGCGAGGACGCAATGATGAGCAGTTCATTCAAAGTCGGCGACGCGGTGCGCTGGAATTCCGAGGCCGGCGAGATCCACGGCAAAGTGGTCAAGGTGCACACTCGCGATACCGAGTTCATGGGCCGCCACCGCCCGGCCTCGAAAGATGCGCCGCAGTACGAGGTCAAGAGCGACAAGACCGGCCACCTGGCCATGCATCACGGCGACGCGCTGAAGCACGCTTAGAAACGTGCCAGTCGGTAGGGCTCAGCGTTGGGCAATGCGAGGGTGGCGCCTGAAACCATTTTCCCGATCATCTCAGCTGTGACCGCCGCTTGAGTCAGGCCCAGATGCTGATGACCGAAGGCAAGCAACACCTTGCCCTCGCAAACTTGGTCGATCACCGGCAGCGAATCCGGCAGCGACGGACGAAAGCCCATCCACGGTGTCGCGCCATCAGCGTTCAGATCTTTGCGAAACAGGCCTTGGCTCAGGCGCTGCAACTGCCAGGCGCGCGCCATGTTCGCCGGCCGCTCCAGCCCGGCGAATTCGACCGTGCCGGCCAGGCGCAGGCCTTCGCGCATCGGCGTCATGATGAACTTGCGCTCCAGCGAGGTGACCGGGAAGGGCAGGCGATCATGCTCGTGCGGCAGCATCAGGTGATAGCCACGTTCGGTGTCCAACGGTACTTGCTTGCCGGTCAGCGCGGCAGTCAGTTTCGCCGAATGCGCACCGCAGGCCAGTAACACGCGGCTGGCCGTCACACCGCCGTTGCCCGTTATCAATAAGACGCCTTTTTCCTGCACGTAGCCGCCCTGAACCTGCTGCTGGAGAAAACTCACACCGCTGCTGCGAGCCGCTTCGACCAGTGCGCAGACCACCCGATAGGGATCAAGGAAATGCCCGGTGCGCGGGAAAAACAGTCCGCCCTGAATCTGTTCGCTGAGTTGCGGCGCCGTTTCTCGGATCGCCCCGGCCTGCCAGTAATCCACCGGCACCTGCTGCTGATGCAGCCGTGCCTGCAAAGCTTCGATGGCCTGACGGGATTCAGGTTTTTCGAAGACCAGTAACGAGCCGTCAACCTTGAGCAGATCCGTGCGCTGGATATCGCTGAGCAAGCGCTGCCACGCATCCAGGCTGCTTTCATTGAGCGCGCGCAAGCCGGCGACGGTTTTCTGAAAAGGCTCGGGCCGCAGATTCAGCAGCAAGCGGGTGAACCACGGCAGGGCGCGCGGCAGATATTTCCAGTCCAGGCGCAGCGGCCCCATCGGGTCCATCAGCATGGCTGGCAAGCGCTTGAGGATAGAAACATCAGCGATCGGAAACACCTGCTCGGTGGCCAGATGTCCGGCGTTGCCGAACGAAGCGCCATGCCCCGGTTCCTGCTGATCGATGACCACCACCCGCAAACCCTGACGCGCCAGGCGCAATGCGCAAGCCACGCCAATGATTCCGGCGCCGACCACGGCGATGTCGTGCGAAGGATTATTCGCCATGGCGTGTCGCTTCCCGTTGGCCATCGAGCAAGCGCCGAAGGTTGAGCGGATTGGTCTGTTGCAGCGCCGTCGGCAGCAAGCTGTCGGGGAAATCCTGATAGCACACCGGCCGCAGGAAACGCAGGATCGCCGCAGTGCCCACCGAGGTGCTGCGCGCATCCGAGGTTGCCGGGTAAGGCCCGCCATGCACCATTGCATCGCAGACTTCCACGCCGGTCGGCCAGCCATTGCCCAGCAAGCGCCCGGCCTTGCGCTCGACGGTTGGCAACAACGTGCGCGCCAGTGCAAGGTCGGCGTCATCCATGTGCAGGGTCGCGGTCAGTTGGCCTTCCAGATGTGCGCAGACCTGACGGATTTCTTCGTCACTGCTGCATTGCACGATCAGCGCTGTCGCGCCGAAGACCTCGGCTTGCAAGCTTTGATCGGCAAGAAAATCCGCTGCATCGGTGCTGAAGACATGCGCCTGACACTGATTCGGGCCGCCGGCGACTTGGCCAACCGCTACCGCGCGTGCACGGGGATTGCCTTGCAGTGCCGTCACGCCTGCTTGATAGGCACCGAAGATGCCGGGCGTGAGCATGGTTTGCGCCGCGCTGCGCGGGATCAGTTCAGCCACCGCGCTGAGGAACCCGTCGAGCGCCGGGCCTTTGCGGGCAATCAGCAATCCCGGGTTGGTGCAGAACTGCCCGGCGCCCAATGTCAGCGACGCGACAAACCCTTCGGCCAGCGCCTGCGCGCGATTTTCCAGCGCGGCGGGAAACAGCAAAACCGGGTTGATCGAGCTCATTTCCGCATACACCGGGATCGGCTCGGGCCGCGCTTGTGCAGCTTTCATCAAGGCCAGACCGCCAGTGCGCGAGCCGGTGAAACCAGCGGCTTTGATGCGCCAGTCGCTGACCAATGCGATGCCGACTTCGTAGCCAGAATCGAACAACAAGGAAAACACGCCCTCGGGCAGAGCGCAGGCTTTGACCGCTTGCGCGACTGCGCGGCCGACCAGTTCGCTGGTGCCCGGATGGGCGCTGTGCGCCTTGACGATTACCGGGCAACCGGCCGCCAGTGCTGCGGCGGTGTCGCCACCGGCCACGGAAAATGCCAGCGGAAAGTTGCTAGCGCCGAACACCGCGACCGGCCCCAGGGCAATCTGCCGCTGGCGCAAGTCGGAGCGCGGCAGTGGTTGGCGTTGCGGTTGCGCACTGTCGACGCGCACGTCCAGCCATTCACCGGCGCGCACGGTACGGGCGAACAGGCGCAATTGCGAGCAGGTGCGGCCACGTTCGCCCTGAAGGCGTGCAGGCGGCAGACCAGTTTCGGCGTGGGCGCGTTCGATCAGTTCATCGCCAAGGTTTTCGATGTGCTCGGCAATGCTTTCGAGAAATGCCGCACGGGCGCTCAGGCTGGTTTCGCGGTACGCGTCTTGCGCCGCCCAGGCCAGGGCGCAGGCATGTTCCACCTGTTCGGCTGACGCCCCGGCGTACTGCGGTTCAAGTGCCTGGTTGGTCGCCGGATCAATCCCGCGAGAGGCCGGACGATTGCCCGCCACGGATTGTTGGCCGATCAGCATGTTGCCCGTCAGAGTCATGGTGTCTTCCTGTGAAATGAGCGAGGCCTGCCGCGAATCGTGATGACTCGCGGCAGGTGGCGGTCAGGCGAAGTTCTGCTCGGCGGACCAGTTTTCGTACCAGTGACGGAACAGCGAATACTGCTTCTCGGCATAGCGCCGTTGCGAGTCGCTCAGCACGTCGCTTTCGTTGAAGTGCAGGGTGTATTCCTTGTCGCCGTTGAGCACCATCAGGTGCTTGTAATACAGCACCAGATCGCAACCTTCGTCGAACGATGACAGCACCGCCAGCGCCGACTCCAGTTCCCGCGCCTGGCGCCGGGCCTTGGCATCGCCTTGCGCGGCCTGCTTGCTCAGCGCCACCAGTTGCAGCACTTCGCGGGGCAGGGCGTTGCCGATGCCGGTAATGGCGCCGGTGGCGTTGCAGTTGACGAAGCCGTGCACCACTTGCGTGTCGACGCCGACCATCAGCGTCACGTCGTCATCCTTGGAGGTGATGTTCTCGGCCGCGTAGCGCAGGTCCGCGCCGCCGCCGAATTCCTTGAAGCCGATCAGGTTCGGGTATTCACGGCGCAGTTCGAAAAACAGATCGGCGCGGGTGGCGAAGCCGTAGTAAGGGCTGTTGTAGATCACCGCCGGCAAGTTCGGCGCGGCTTGCAGGATGGCGGCGAAGTGGGCCTTTTGCGCCGTCGCCGAAGCGCCACGGGACAGCACGCGCGGGATGACCATCAAGCCTTGCGCGCCGACTTTCGCCGCATGCGCTGCGTGGGAAACCGCTTCCCGGGTATTCACTGCACCAGTGCCGACGATGGTCGGCACCCCGGCAGCGACCAGGCGCGCCACGCCTTCCTGGCGCTCGGCTTCGGTGAGCAACGGCCAGTCGCCCATCGAGCCGCAGTAGACCACGGCGCTCATGCCGACATCGATCAGCTCGCGTCCCTTGGCCACCAGCGCATCGAAGTCCGGTTTGCGCTGGGCGGTGCACGGGGTCATCAGGGCCGGCATGCAACCGGTGAAGATGTTGTCGCTCATGGTTCAACTCCTTGGCATTTCGTTTGATTCGTGGTGAAAAAGCGGTGTGGCGGCTCAGATGCCCCACGCGAACGGGTCGCTGTCGTCGATCAGCAAGGTGCTGTCGGCGGTCATGTAGGCGCGGCCGGTGATGAACGGGCGAATGCGTTCACCTTCCCAATCGAAGCGCCCTTCGAACTGGCTGCCGGTAATGCTCGCCTGGATCCACGGCGCGCCCGCTTGCAGCTTGTCGTCAGCGGCCAGGCAGGCAAGTTTGGCGCTGGTGCCGGTGCCGCATGGTGAGCGGTCATAGGCTTTGCCGGGGCACATGACGAAGTTGCGGCTGTCAGCCTGATCGTCATCGGCGAACAGTTCGATGTGGTCGATGACCGCGCCGTCTTCGCCACAAATGCCTTGGTCTTCCAGCGCCTTGAGCATCGCCCAGGTGTACGCAGTCAGGTGTTCGACGTTGTCCATCGTTAATCTCTGGCCATGCTCGGAGACCAGATAAAACCAGTTGCCGCCATAGGCGATATCGCCGACCACGCGGCCATAACCCGGCACCTCCACCAGTACCTGTTTGCGATAGCGGTAGGCGGGCACGTTGCCCAGGGTGACCGAGCCATCGTCATGCAAAGTCGCGCTGACTTGCCCCACCGGTGTGTCGATCTTGTGCACGCCCGGCTGGATTTTCCCCAGATGCTGCAACGAATTGATCAGGCCAATGGTGCCGTGGCCGCACATGCCCAGGTATCCGGCGTTGTTGAAGAAGATCACCCCGCAGGTGGCGTCCGCCGACACCGGTGGGCAATAGAGCGCGCCGACCAGCACATCGTTGCCGCGTGGCTCGAGCAGACAGGCGCGGCGCCACTGATCGTGCTGGCTGCGCAGGGCGTCGCGTTTCTCGGCCATGTTGGTGCCGGACAACTCGGGGAAGCCGCTCATCACCAGTCGTGTCGGCTCGCCGCCGGTGTGGGAATCAATGACGTGTACTCGTTTCATGAAGAGATCCCGTTGGATGATTTCAGTAGGCGCCGGCAGGGCGGGCGTTGACGGTGGGCGAGGGCGCAGGGCTTTCGCTTTCTTCGTCCTCGTCGTCCAGGCGCAGCAGATGGGCAGGCACGCCGGTCGCTGCGCCCCAGTAGTAAATACCGGTGGCGCAAGCGGCGACGACAAGAGTGTCGAACGGATGAGCGAGGATGCCCAGGCCACCGAAGGTGCCGAGTTTCGACAGCACGATAGTCACCGCGTAGAACGCGATCAGCCACGCCGATGAGCGCACCTGACGCGCCAGACTCAGGTGTGCGGTCGGCACAAAGCGACCGCAGAACAGGTAGATGACAAACATCAGGATTTGCAGGCCGAGCAGCCACGACACGGTGTTCCAGCCCGACCAGTAAACGATCAGCGCGGCGATGATGAACGACACCGGCCCGAGCAGGCCCATGCTCTTGACCCGGAACGGGCGCGGCATGTCCGGCGCATTGCGCCGCAGCGCCGCAACCGATACAGGCGCCACCGCATAGCTCAACACCAGCGCGGCGGAGACCACGTTGATCAGCGCTTCCCACGACGGGAATGGCAGGGTCCAGAACACCGACAGGGCGAAAGTCAGCCACAGCGCCGGACGCGGGATGCCGGACTTTTCATCGATGTGGGTGAAGACCTTGAAGAAAGTGCCGGTCTGCGCCCAGCCGTAGATCACGCGCGGCGTTGCGTTCATGTAAATGTTGCCGCAGCCGCTCGGCGAGATCACCGCATCGGCGACCACCAGATAGGCTAGCCAGCCGACACCGAGCGCCAGGGCGATGTCGCGATAGGGCAGGGCGAATTCCTTGCTGATACCGGCCCAGCCGTTGGCGAGCATCTCAGTCGGGATGCTGCCGAGAAAGGCCATTTGCAGCAGCACGTAGATCAGAGTCGACAGCAGCACCGAAAGAATCAGCGCAATGGGAATGGTGCGCTGTGGATTTTTCACTTCGCTGGCCACGGAAATGATCGGCGTCAGGCCCAGGTAGGCAAAGATGATCCCCCCGGCAGAGACCGCCATCTCCACGCCGGACAGGCCGAATGGAGCGAATCCCTGAACCTGAAAGTTTTCCGGTTTGAAGAAGGTGAACAGCACGCCGATCACCAGCAGCGGCACGATGAATTTGAACACGCTGACCAGATTGTTGGCCTTGGCGAAGGTCTTCACGCTGCGGTAGTTGAGCAGGAAAAACACGCAGAGCAGGCCGAACTGCACCAGCCAGCCGAGGATCGTCGGATCGCCACTGCCAGCCTTGGTCAGGCCGGGAAACCACGCCGCCGCGTATTGGCGCGAGGCGACCACTTCGATCGCCACCAGACTGGAAAACGCAATCAGCGTAATGAAGCCCATCAGGTAGCCGAGCAGCGGGCCGTGGGAATAAACCGGGTAGCGCACCACACCGCCGGCACGGGGCAATGCCGCGCCCAGTTCGCAGTAGACGATGCCCAGCAGCAACACGGCGAAACCGCCCAGCAACCAGGAAAAAATCCCCGCCGGACCGGCAATCGCCGAGACATGGCTGGCGGCGAACAACCAGCCGGAGCCGAAGATCGCGCCGAGTCCGATAAAGGTGAGGTCGATCAATGAAAGCTGTTTTTTGAACTTGCCTTGGCCTGACATGGCATCGCCTTCTTGTGAGTTATTGGATAGGCAGTTGTGTCACGGGGACGAGCAGACTTTGCACCGCTCGGCAGTGGCGGCGATTGATGTTTTATGCCGGGATCGATGACGAATTCAGCACAATGGCGCCGATGAATCCGCGGCCTCGACAGGGCCGCGACGTTGCTGCAATCTGCTGGCGAGTGACATTTGCGGTGGTTCAATTCGAGGGGAAGTGTTTGATGCAGTCAGCGTTTTCGATCCTGTGCCAGGGCACTGACGGCTTGCGTCCGCAGACCCTCGAAGCGATGGTCGCCGGTGCCGCGCAGCTGTTGCCGATACTCGATGTGATCCCCAATGCGGCGATCTTCATCAAGGATCTGCACGCGCGCTATGTGCTGGCCAACCGCACGCTGGTGCAGCGTTGTGGCTTGAAAGACCTGCGCCCGTTGCTCGGCAAAACCAGTGCGCAGGTTTTCCCGGCGCAGTTGGGCCCGGGTTACACCGAGCAGGATCGCAAGGTGCTGGAGGAAGGTTTTGTGTTGGAGGATCAGCTCGAACTGCATCTGTATGGCAGTCGCGAACCGGGCTGGTGCCTGACCCACAAGCGGCCGATCTACAACCGTGACGGGACGATCATCGGCCTGGTGGGGATCTCGGTGGATCTGCAGTCAGCCAGTGAAACCCACCCGGCGTTCGAGCGCCTGGCGGCGGTCGATGAATACATCCGCGGCAACTTCAACCGGCGGGTGACGCTGGGTGAACTGACGCGGATCGCCGGGATTTCCGTGGCGCAACTGGAACGCTACTGCAAACGCGTTTTCCACCTGACACCACGGCAGATGATTCAGAAAGTCCGCCTGGAACACGCGCATCGATTGCTGCACAGCGACTTGCCGATTACCGAGGTTGCGCTGCAATGCGGCTACACCGATCACAGCGCTTTCACCCGTCAGTTCAAGGCCTCGACCGGGTTTACACCACGCGAATACCGGCAAGCCACCGGGCATTAGATCAACACGGCCAGCCAGGCCGAGAGCAGCAGAAGAAGGGCCAGTGCCGCGTTCATGCGCTTGAACGCTTGCGGTGAGCTGAGCAACCGCGTGCTGCCGACGCCGAGCAATGCCCAGAGCGTCATGCACGGCAACGATACCAGCAGAAACGCCAGCGACAACACCAGCAGGCGCAGCGTCTTGTCGCCGCCACCGACGAATACGCTGACCACGGCCACGGCCATCATCCACACCTTCGGATTGACCAGTTGCAGCAGCGCCGCGCCGAATACGCTCAAGCCTTGTTCCTGGGCGGCATTCGGGTCCAGCGATGGCGGCGGGCTGCGAAAGATCTGCCACGCCAGCCAGCTCAACCAGAGCACACCAGCCCAAGCCATGGCTTGCTGCACGCGCGGAAAGCGCAACAGGGTTTCGCCAGCGCCGAGCCCGACCACCAGCACAATCAGCGCCGCCGCCGCACAGGCGCCGAAAATGATCGGCAACGTGGCAATCAATCCGCGCCGCGAACTGTGGCTCAGCACCAGAATATTGGTCGGCCCCGGCGTGATCGAGGCGACGAAAGCAAACAGCAGAAAGGGCAGTAAAGAAGCCATGGTGCAAATTCCTGAAAGTCGAAACAGGACACCATGATCGTCAGCGGGCGGGCCTCAGTCTGGAAGATTTGAGCAGCGTCTGCGGTAGTCCGCCGGGGTCAATTGATAGGCGCGGCGGAACCAGCGCCCCAGATGACTCTGATCGGCAAAACCAAGCACGCTGGCCACCTGCGCTGGCGTCTCGCCGCGCGCGAGCAATTGCCGCGCCTTGGCCAGTCGCAGTTGGATCAGGTAGGCGTGGGGTGCCAGACCGAAAGCGGCCTTGAACGCGCGGGTCAGGCGAAAACGATCGACACCACAGGCTTGCGCTAGGTCGTCGAGGCCGATGTCTTCGTAGGTGTGGGCATGCAGATAGTCGCGCGCAACCTGCGCAACCAGTGGCAGGCGCGGATCGAAGTCCTGACGCTTGCGCCAGTCGAGATGGCGGGTGAGGGACGCCAGCAGGCCATCCAGCGCAGTCTGCCGGACGATGCGCAGATCGCCGTCATGTAACACGTGGAAGGCTCGCACGATCGCCGTCGACAGGCGCGGATCGTGGCTCAGGGTGTCGGCAAAGCCTGGCTGACTGTCGGCGGGCGCCTCTTCGAACAGCGCGTGCAGTTCGCGCTCCAGCCAGTGCGGATCGAGGTACAGCATCGAGTAGGTAAAGCCATCCTCGGTCGGCGCATGGCCATCGTGGATTTCTCCCGGCTCAAGCAGAAACACATGCCCCGGCGTACTGCGATGACGCACGCGGCGGCAGTTGAATTGCTGGACGCCCTGCTCGGTAACGCCGACGAGAAAACTGTCATGCCAGTGCGGATCGTAGGCATGGCCACGGAAATGCGCACGAATCGACTCGATCCCGGTATCGACATCCTGCGAGAGAGAGATCCAGTTGCGTTTGTCCATGGGAGCACTCCAGGGGCGGTTGAGCAGGGGCGTTTTTAAAATACCGCGTGGCGGAGGAGAGTGTTTAGAAGATTTGTGCAGGTGAGAGGGGGCGAGTCAGACAGGGTGTCTTGGTTCGGGCGTTACCAGAAAATGCAGGCGAAAAAAAACCGCCTTCGCGGGGCGGTTTTTTAGTAGGCCTCGATTTGCGATCGAAGCCAGGTGCTGCACCAGCCACCCTAACCAGGATTGCCATGGTATGGAGTTTTACCGTTCCTTGCAACGGTTGAACAGCCGTTCGAAACAAGTGCGTCTTCGGCCCTGCGAAGAGTTTATATGTTTATGTTTGTTGAAAGTTGTCTGGCAGAAATAACATTTAACAAAGGCGTGTCGGTGTTTGATGAATAACGGTGTGAGTGACGCTTTTGTCCTGGAGTTTTCAGGTTAATATGCCCGCGCTCAACTGATAGAGCGGCGGAGAGGTTTGGCTGGGGGCGCAAAAGTTTTTACGCCCTTCGACGCGGATTCGCACCCGTGCCGGAATGATGTCTCGAAGGGATTTCAACCGGCCGCCTCACCAGCCACCCTAGCCAGTCGGCTGAAGGCACGCATGGTCCGGTAAGTTTGCTGGAGGTTTGGCCGCTAGCCCTGGAGGCCAAAACGTATGAAGCTTTTGCTGCGTACGCTGAGCCTTGTATGGAGATTGTTGAAAGCCTTGCGCTTTGACGAGTTCCTGCGAGACCGCTTTGACGACCTGAAATAAGGCTCGTCTGAGTGGGGAAGACCCGTTTCGGTTTCGATCGATTCGGGTCTTTTTTATTTGGGTAAACTGTCAGAAGTACGACTTGTCAGTTTGGTGCTTTGCATGTTGTAGGGCGTTTCGCCTGGATGTGTAAGCAACAGCTTAACGGTGTGATAAAAAGCGGCCTTCGTTTCTTCAATCATTGATTGCGTCAATAGCAACCATTAAGTCAATGAAGTTCTCATATCCACGGTGCGGCGTAAGATCGGCTCCATACCCAACCACTGCAACTCGGAGCACATCATCATGAAACGCCAGACTATCCTCGGTATCGCTTTCTCGGTTTTTGCACTGAATGCCTTCGCCGCCACCGAAACCGACCAGCTGTTCAGTGATGCGGTCGCGGCCGCCACTCAAACAGACCGCTTGTTCAGCGACGCAGTAGCCGCAACCGAAACCGATCCACTGTTCAGCGATGCAGTAGCCTCTGATGGCTCCGATCATCTGCAAGGCAATCGGGTCGCCGAAGGTGGCGCTGACCGTCTGCTCGAACGTCGCACCGCTTGAGCGCAACGATGAGCATCGATAACGAATGCCGCCTCAACCACAGGCGGCATTCGTTCTATTCATGCATTACAACTCTGCTCTAAACCGCACTCGGCAGCACAGCCTTGTCGCGGTCGCGGCTCTTGAATGTCGCCCAGAAACACAGCAACACCGCCACGGAAAAACCGGCTGGGAACAGCCAGATGCTTCTCCAGTCATGCCCCGCGCTTGATGTGAAGTGGTCGGTAATCCGTCCCGCGATCCAGAAACCAATCAACATGCCCAATCCGTACGTAGCCAAGGTGATCAAACCTTGCGCCGAGCTGCGGAAGCGTTCCGGTGCCTTGGCATCGGTGTAGATTTGCCCGGACACGAAGAAGAAGTCATAGCACACACCGTGCAGGGCAATGCCGATCAGCAGCATGAATGCCTGATCGTCGTCATTGCCGAACGCAAACAGCACGTAGCGCAACGCCCAGGCAGCCATGCCGACCAGCAGGGCGATCTTGATGCCGAAGCGATGGATGAACAGCGGCAACAGCAACATGAACAGCACTTCCGACACCTGACCGATGGCCATCTTCGCTGTCGGGTTGGTCACGCCTATCTCGGCCAGAAACGGGTTGGCATTCTGGTAATAGAAGGCCAGCGGAATGCAGATCAGGATCGAGGCGAGGAAGAACACCAGATAGCTGCGATCCTTGAGCAAACCCAACGCATCGACGCCGAGCATCTGCTTGAGGCTTGATGAGCCCGCTGCGCTTTTCAGCGGCGCAGTGTTCGGCAGACTGAAGCTGTAAAGCCCCAGCAACAGCGACGCGCCGGCGGACATCAGGAACGTATTGCGCAAGCCTCCAGCCGCGATGCTTTGCTGCGAGTCCCAGGCGAACACGAAGCTGATCACCACGCCGGCGACGATCCAGCCCACCGTGCCCCACACGCGAATGCGCGAGAATTCCAGCGCCGGGTCTTTGATCTGGCGGAACGCCACGGCATTCACCAGTGCCAATGTCGGCATGTAGACCATCATGTAGGCGAGCACATAGGGATAAAACGCGCTGAAGTCTGCCGCGCGATAGAGCTGATAAAGCAACACTGCGCCAAGCAGATGCAGCACTGCCAGAATGCGTTCGGCGTTGAAGAACCGGTCGGCAATCAAGCCAATGACAAACGGTGCCAGAATCGCGCCCCAGGATTGCGTGGCGAAGGCCATGCCGACCTGACCACCGCTGGCGGCCAGCGTTGTCGCCAGAAAAGTGCCGAGGGTGACGAACCAGCCGCCCCAGATAAAGAACTGCAAAAACATCATCACGCTGAGTCGCGCATTCATTACGTTCATTTCAGATCACCGTATTGTTTTTATGTCGGTAACGCGGATGAATCAATCGTCAGTCAGACCGAGCAGGCGTCGGTTGGAAGCAGCGTCAGCGCTGACTCCGGCGAAATCGTCGAAGGCCTTGGCGGTCTTGCTGATCATGTGTCGCTCGATGAACGCCGCGCCTTCCGCCGCGCCCTGTGCGGAGTCTTTCAGGCAGCACTCCCACTCCAGCACGGCCCAGCCGTTGAAGTCGTATTGGCACAATTTGCTGAAGATCGATTTGAAATCGATCTGGCCATCGCCCAGCGAGCGAAAGCGCCCGGGACGCTCGACCCAGCCCTGATAGCCGCCATAGACACCGGAGCGCGCATCGGGGCGGAACTCGGCATCCTTGACGTGGAACATGCGGATGCGTTGGTGGTAGCGGTCGATGAAGCCGAGGTAGTCCATTTGCTGCAGCAGCAGGTGGCTCGGGTCATACAGAATTGCGGCGCGGGGGTGATGATTCACCGCTTCAAGAAACTGCTCGAACGACGCGCCGTCATGCAAGTCTTCGCCGGGATGGATTTCGTAGCACAGATCAACGCCAGCCTCTTCGAAGCAGTCGAGAATCGGCAGCCAGCGTTTGCCCAGTTCGGCGAAACCTTGCTCGACCAAACCGGCCGGACGCTGTGGCCACGGATACACGTAAGGCCAGAGGAGGGCGCCGGAGAAGGTCGCATGGGCCGTAAGTCCCAAACGCTTGCTGGCACGAGCGGCCAGTTTCAACTGCTCAATGGCCCATTCGGTGCGCTCCTGCGGCTTGCCGCGCAACGCTGGCGGGGCGAAGTCGTCGAACAGGCTGTCGAACGCCGGATGCACCGCGACCAATTGCCCTTGCAGGTGCGTCGACAACTCGCTGATCACCACACCGGCGCGGGCGCAGACTGCGCTGAGTTCGTCGCAGTAATCCTGGCTCTCAGCGGCGCGCTGCAAATCGATGAACCGCGTGCCGAGGGTCGGTACCTGGATGGCTTTGTAGCCTTGCGAAGCGGCCCATTCGGCGATGTTGGCGAGGGAGTCGAAAGGCGCTTCGTCGGCGATGAATTGCGCGAGGAAAATCCCCGGACCTTTCAGGCCAGTCGAATTTTGCTGATCACTGTGCATTGTGCTGGGCTCCTGTCAGTGGGCCGGGTATCTCGCTCCACTTTTCATTGCCAAGGTGATTGGCGATCGCGGTTTCAATGAAGGCCATGCCGCGCAGGCCGGTCTCGATGCCCGGTACGCCTGGAGCCTGATGGCCCTCGGCGCCATGCACAATCGCTTCGGCGAGATCGCCGTACAGGTTGGCCATGGCTTCCAGATAACCTTCGGGATGCCCCGCAGGCAGGCGCATGCGTCGGGTTGCGGCGGCACACAGCCACGGCTGACCGACCCCGGAGCGCAGAACGCGCATCGGCTCGTTCAACGGTCGATGAATCAGGCTGGCCGGGTCCTCTTGGCGCCACTCCAGCCCACCCTTGTCACCGTAGACGCGGATCTTCAGCGGGTTTTCTTCACCGGCGCAGACCTGGCTGGCGAGCAATACGCCACTGGCGCCGTCGCGCATTTTGAACAGCATCGCCACATCGTCATCCAGTTGCCGCCCCTCGACATGGGCGCCAAGCATCGCGCTGATGAACTGGATCGACTGGCCGGCAACGAACTCGGCGAGGGAAAACGCATGGGTGCCGATGTCGCCGATGCAGCCGCCGATCCCGGATTGCGTCGGGTCGTCGCGCCAGCCGGCCTGCTTGTTGCCCTGCCCGGCGACATCGGTGCTGAGCCAGCCTTGCGGGTACTCGACGAGGACTTTGCGCACGCGCCCGAGCACGCCGCTGGCGACCATTTCGCGGGCCTGCCAGACCATCGCGTAACCGAGGTAGGTGTGTGCCAGCCCGTAAATTCGCTGGCTGTTGATGACCACCGAGTGCAGCGCCTGCACCTCGGCGAGGTTCAGCGCCGCGGGTTTCTCGCTGAACACGTGAAAACCGGCGCTCAATGCTTCGCGGGCAATCGGGGCGTGCAAATGATTGGGGGTGACGATGACCAGCAGTTGCATGCGCTGCTCGGCGGGCAGGGCGGCCTCGCGGGCGAGCAGGGTTTGCCAGTCGTCGTAACAACGCTCGGCCGCGACACCCAACGCCGCGGCGGTGCGCTGATTATTCTCCGAGTCGCGGCTGAACGCGCCACAGACCAGTTCGAAGCGTCCATCGAGCCCGGCGGCTTGCCGGTGGGCACGGGCAATGAATGAACCTTCACCGCCTCCAACAAAACCCATTCTTATTTTTGCGGCAGCGTACATGGCGGTCGTCTCGGTAGCTGGATGCAATGTTGATATGTGATGTAACCGGTTACATCGTGGGCGAAATCTAGGCTTGAATTAGCCGAGTGTCAAATGCCAGCGGATGATCGACAGCGTTTCGATCGCTCGTCGCCTGCGGTAAGCTCCGCGCCTGATCGGCATGAATCAACGAGGTGTTTTTGTCCAATATTCGCGAAGTGGCTCGGCTGGCCGGGGTTTCCGTGGCGACGGTTTCGAGGACTTTGAAATCGCCCGAGCGCGTGCTCGCGCCAACCCGTGAGCGCGTCATGGCTGCGGTGGAGCAGGCTGGCTATCGGCCGAACCTGATGGCCGTGCAGTTTCGCTCGCGGCGCACCGGCAATCTGGTGATTCTGGTGCCGACCATCGCCAACACCTTTTTTGCCCGGGTCATCAGCGGCGCGCAGCAAGCGGCGCAGGCGGCCGGTTATCGCCTGCTGCTGTGCGACACCCAGGGCCGGGAAGAACTGGAGCGGCAATTCGCCGAGCTGGTATACGCCTATCAGGCCGACGGGGTGATCCAGTTGCGCGCCTACGATCCTTTCGAAAACGCCCCGGCCGACGCCGATGTGCCGCCGATCGTTAACGCCTGCGAAGTGCTCAAGGCCGGGCGTTATCCAACCATCAGCCTGGACAACGTTGCCGCCGCCAAAGCCATGACCGAACACCTGATCGCATTGGGACACCGACGCATCGGCCTGATCAAAGGCTCGAAAAACAGCCCGCTGACTTTGGATCGATTGGCGGGTTACGAAGCGGCATTGCGCGAAGCCGGGATTGCCTTCGATGAAGCACTGATCTGCCATGGCAATTTCAGCCTCGAGGCAGGTTATGCAGGCGCGCAAAAGATGCTCGGCTTGGCCGAGCGGCCGAGCGCGCTGTTCTGCGAAAACGATGAAATGGCCATTGGTGCGCTCAAGCGCATCCGGCAGGCCGGGCTGCGTGTGCCCGAGGATATTTCCTTGGTGGGTTTCGATGACATTCCCATGGCTGCGTACTGCGATCCGCCGCTGACCACCATCTCGCAACCGGCCGAGGCCTTCGGGGCCAAGGCGGTCGAGATGTTGATTGCGCTGATCGAAAAACAGCCGCTGACAGAGCGGCATGTCGTCTTGCCGTTCGAGCTGACACCACGCAGCAGCACGGCCCGCATCGACAACTCGGGCAAGCGCTAACCGAATCACGCCGCTGGCGGCTTCGCCAGCGCAATGCCCGCCGCACCCAACCGCTTCAACACTTCGAACAACAAATCGCTCTTGGTCAGCCCGACGATCCTCGGGCTGCCGACATAGCCGGTGACCGTGAGGGTTATGCCGTCCGGCGACAATTTGCTGAAGCGCACGAATGGTGCCGGTTTATCGAGGATGGTTTCGTTCTCATGATAGGCGTCGAGCAGCAGTTGTTTGACCTGCTCAGGATCGATATCCAGTGGAAACATCAGCTCCAGCGATGCCACACCTTGAGCACTGCCGCCGAGGGTAACGTTGCGCAGGTTCTGCGAGATCAGCTGCGAGTTGGGCACGATCACGATCGAGCGGTCGCTGAGCTGGATTTCCGTGGCACGCACGTTGATCCGGCGGATGTCGCCCTCGACGCCGCTGATGCTGATCAGGTCGCCGACCTTGACCGGGCGCTCGGTGAGCAGGATCAGGCCGGAGACGAAATTCTTGACGATTTCCTGCAAGCCGAAGCCGATACCCACCGACAGCGCACTGACGATCCACGCCAGGTTGGTCCACTGCACGCCCAGCGACGACAGCGTCAGCAGAATCACAAAGGCGTAGCCGATATTGGAAAACAGCGTGCTCAGTGACGCGCACATGCCCGGGTCCATGTCGGTCTTGGGCAGGAACTCGTTGTCGAGCCAGCGGCTTAATGCACGGATCAGCCAGATGCCAATCAGCAGTGCCAGCAGTGCGTTGAGCAGATGCGCCGGGACGATATTCAGCTTGCGCAACCCGGCGCCGCCGAGGATCGACATGATGTTGGTGACCAGTTGGCCCAGCGTGGTGCCGATGCCGCCGACAAACAACGAAATCAGCGCCATCAGCATCAGGCCGGCGCGGCTGACCCCGGACAACAGGATCGACGTCTGCTCAAGGCGCCGGTCGCTGACGCCGAGCAATTGCTTGAGCGCCTGGCCGCTCGCGTGTTTCGGCGAAAACAGGTGCTCACAGGCGTCCTTGACCAGCTGAATCAGCAAGTAGAAGCCCGACAGCACGACATAGCCCCACACCAGCTCATAACTGATGAACCGTGCCAGCGAAACATAGCCGGCCAGCAGCGCAATAGCCGTCACCAACATCGAGAGACTGGCGACGCTGTAGATCAGCCCGGCGAACACGCTATTCGTAGCCGACGCGTCATTGGCTGCGACCAAAGCCTTGCGCACTTTGCCGACGCGCAACAGCATCGTGCCGATGATCGCCAACACCACAATGGAAATCACGCCGCGCCCGGCCATCACGATGTGGCTGCTCATGCCTGTGGCATTGGCGACTTGCACCAGCGTCACCAACACCAGCAACGAGCAGGCGAGGATTCGCGGATAAGGCTTGAGAGCCAGCGCCACTGGATCGGCAATCGACGGCAGGCGCCAGGACGGGTGCGCGGTGGAGAGCAATGCGCGGCTGAGCCCGGTGATCAGCACGCAGGCATAGACGACTTTCTCGAACTCTTCGGAGAAGGTTTCCAGCACCGGCGGCAGTGCGTCGTGGCGGGTGCAGGCGTAGAACAACAGCTTCAGGGCGATGGCGGTGGTGACGAACGTCGCTATGGCTGAGGCGAAGGCCAAAGCGCTTCTGCGCAGTCGGCCCTCCGCCACGCGATGAATGCAGAACCAGGTCAGCCCGCGCTCAGCCAGACGTCGGCCGAAGGTCCAGATCAGCAGCGCCAACAGCACCAGTACGCAGGTGTAAAACCGCTCGCCCGGCGCCCAGACCGTGGCCCATACGTCAGCCACCTGCTCGACGAACAGTCGCAGGCGCTGGCGGTCGTCTTCGCTTGGATTGACCAGCGGTGCCCAGAAATACGGGCTCAATACGCTGCGCGTGCTCAGGGTCAGTTCGCTTTCCAGCAGGGTGCGGCGGATGCCGGCGATTTGCGTGATCAGGTCGGCGGCGTTCTGTTTCAGTGCGGCGAGGCTTTTCAGGGTGCCATCGATCTTGCTTTTCTGCTCCGCCAGCGCCGCCCGCTGGGCGACGATATCGGCTTGCTCGGCGGCCACCTCGGCGTCTGGAGCGGTGCCGAGCACGCCCAGTTGCACCGCCAGTTGCGCCTGTTGCGGCAACAGCGCTGCTGACAATCGATCGACATCGAGAATGAACGCCTGCACCCGATCCTGCGGGCCTTCGAGCTGGTTGTAATTGTTTGCCGCCGAAATCTGCTGCTTGAGCCCGTCGAGGCGTTGTTGCAGGGCTTGCAGATCGCTTTGCGAAATCACCGGCATTGGCGCTGCGCCGGAGTTTGCCGGCGCGGCAACATCCGCCGCCCACAGCGCAGCGCTGCCCGGCATCAGTAGCAGCAACAGAATCAAAAACAATGACTTGAATGAACAACGCATGGGGGCGGCGGGCTCGAGTGGATTACACAGTCTATGAGGGTAGGTGATCGCGCCGAACGGGGCGGAAAACTTTCTCTGCAAGAGGCGCTTACACGCTCATCCAATCCGGCGGAATGATCCGCGCAGCGAGCGGTCAACCGGCAATAACAGCTTCGAGAGCATGCCATGTCCATTGCCAAGGAAACGATTGAATACCTGCGCCAACATTCACTGATCATCACCACCGCCGAATCCTGCACGGCCGGGGAGATCGTCATGTTGCTGTCGGAAGTACCCGGCAGCGGCGAGCTGATCGAGTGCGGCTATGTGGTCTATTCGCCGCAAGCCAAGCAGCGCCTGCTGCACGTCAGCCCGGCGACCATGGCCACCTTCAATCTGACCAGCGTGGAAGTGGCCAGTGAAATGGCCATCGGTGCGTTGCGCGACAGCACCGCCAACGTTGCCGTCGCCACCACCGGCATTCTCGGACCCGACGATATGGACGGCATCAAGGCCGGTACGGTGTGTTTCGCCTGGGCGTTCCAGTTCGATGACAAACATTTTCTGTTCAGCACCCAGCAATGGTTTGCCGGATCGCGCAGTGAAGTGCAGACCCTCGCTTCTGAATTCGCCCTGCAGCAGTTGCCCGATTATCACCGTCGCGCCTTGCGCGGCGAAGGAGGGTGGCGCCGATGAAGCACGACGCTGACCATCCAGATCTGCGCAGTCGGCAGTTCCCGGTGCAGGAGGACATGGCCTATCAGTTGAAGGTCTGGCGCTTCGAGCACATCGGTTGGTACCTGTTGGTGCTGTGCATGCTGCTGGGCCTGCTGGGGCTGTTTTCCCGGGGCGTGCTCAGTTCGCAGGACGCTCGCAGCGATGACGGTAAAGTCCAGATCGAATACGAGATGTTCCATCGCAACGGCTCGACCAACCCGCTGAAACTCAGCGTGCACACGGCGCCTGATGCCACTGTCGAACTCGACATCGGTGGCGAGATGCTCGATGGCTTCAGCGTCGAAACCATGCAACCGGCCCCGGTGCGTATGCGCAGCTCAAAACAGGGCATGCGCTTGTGGTTGCAGGCAGATGCCCAGGGCCAGGCGACGCTCTATGTGACGCTGCGCGGTGACGGATTGGGCCTGTTTCGCAGCCATATCCGCGTGCCGGGCTCGAGCGAAGTGAAGCTCACTCAATTCATTTATCCATAGGTGACCCATGGACTCGGTGTTGCGCGCACTCGCGATGTATCTGGCACTGATGGTGCTGTTCAAAATTGCCGGCCGGCGTTCGCTGGCCGAGCTGACGACGTTTGATTTCGTCCTGCTGATGATCATCGGTGAAGCCACCCAGCAAGCGCTGCTCGGTGATGATTTTTCTCTAACCAATGCGTTTCTGGTGATCATTACGCTGATCGCTGTGGATGTCGGTTTTTCCCTGCTCAAACAGCGTTCCAGTTGGGTGTCGCGGCTGATTGATGGCGAGCCGACGATCATTGTCGAGAATGGCAAGCTGTTGCACCGGCGCCTGCGCCATGCGCGGCTGGTCGAGGCAGATGTCATGGAGGCGGCGCGCTCCAGTCAGGGCATAGAAACCATCGACCAGATCAAATTCGCAATCATCGAACGCAACGGCAAGATTTCCGTGATCCGCCAGGATCCGGAAGGCGGCTGAACCTTTGACGCCGCACGGCCGCAATTTTTTTGAACGCTGAAAAAGCCTCACAGCCCAATGCTTACAAGTCATCGGAGGATTGCGAAATGAACGAGGCAGCCAGTTACTTCTCCATCGCCGTGGCGGTGATCATTCTGCTGGTCGATCTGTGGGCGATTGTCAGTGTGTTTCGCAGCAACAAAAGCGTCGGCGTCAAAGCCGCCTGGGCGATCGGTTTGATCGTATTCCCGGTGCTCGGCCTGATCGTGTGGGGCATCGCCGGCCCGCGCGGCGTCAAGGAAGGGCCTTCGTCGCCGGAACACAGTAAGGGTTAAGAATCCTGATTTGCGCACATCCGGAAAATGGGAGGTGAACGATGAAAGCTGTTGTATTTCATGGCGTCGGGGACATCCGCCTGGACGATGTGCCCGAGCCAACCATTCAAGCGCCGACCGATGCCATTGTCAGGCTGACCGCGTCGGCCATTTGCGGCACTGATTTGCATTTTATTCGCGGCAGTGCGCCGGACATGCAGCCCGGTACGATCCTCGGGCATGAAGGTGTGGGGATTGTCGAAGCACTTGGCGAAGACGTGCGCAATCTCAAGGTTGGCGATCGCGTGCTGATTCCTTCGACCATTGCCTGCGGCAACTGCTCGTACTGCCGCGCCGGCTATTTCGCCCAGTGCGACGTGGCCAACCCCAACGGTAAAACCGCTGGCACGTCATTTTTTGGCGGGCCGAAAACCACCGGGCCGTTCGATGGCCTGCAAGCCGAGAAAGCGCGCATCCCTTTCGCCAACATTGGTCTGATCAAACTGCCGGACGCCATCACCGACGATCAGGCGATTGCCATGTCGGATATCTTTCCCACTGCCTGGTTCGGCGCCGACATGGCGCGGATCAAGGACGGCGACACGGTGGCGGTGTTCGGCTGCGGGCCGGTCGGACTGTTTGCGATTATCAGCGCGAAACTGATGGGCGCCGGCCGGGTGTTCGCCATTGATGGCCTGGAAGATCGCCTCGCTCGCGCGCAGGCTTTGGGTGCCGAGTGCATCAACTTCGAGAAAGAAGATCCAGTTGAAACCATTGCGCGCCTGACTGCTGAAATTGGCGTCGATCGGGTGATCGAAGCCGTGGGCATCGACGCCAACCATTCCCATCACGGCCATCATCATCCTGCGCAGTGGCAACCGGGCGATGCGCCGGCGCAGGCACTGGAGTGGGCGGTCAAGGCTGTGGCCAAGGCCGGCACGATTTCCATCATCGGTGTCTATCCCGCCGGGTTCGACAGCTTCCCGATCGGTGAGGCGATGAACAAGAACGTACGCATCAACATGGGCAACTGTCATCACCGCAAATACATTCCCAAGCTGATCAAAATGACCCTCGCCGGGCGCGTCGATCCAGCGAAAGTGCTGACTCAGGACGAGCCTTTGACTGACGCGATTTCGGCGTTCAAGGCGTTTGATCAACATCAATCCGGCTGGATCAAGGTCAAGCTTGAACCGGGTAGCGATACCACTGCTGACAGGAGATCGTCATGAAAAAAATCTGCGTATGTCTGGGGTTCTGCTCGATGTTTCTGTTGAGCGGCTGCTTCGATTCCAACGATGCACCCAACAAGGACGGTGACAAAAGCAAACCGTCGGTGCAGATGCAGACCGAGAAGCCTGAGGAGGGAAAGTAACTGCTGGCCAATAATCCCTGTGGGAGCGAGCCTGCTCGCGAAGGCGTCGGGTCAGACAATTCGGTGCTGACTGATGCTCCGTCTTCGCGAGCAGGCTCGCTCCCACATTGGTTCATTCGTGTGAATAAACGTACTCCAGCCACACCCAATACATCAGCGCCACAGCACTGATCCCGCCTCCGAGAAAACACACCGCCACCCAGCCAGAGTGCGCATAGGTATACGTCGCCGCGATAGCGCCCAAACCACTGCCCACCGAGTAAAAGCACATATACGCACCGACCAGTCGGCTCTGCGCATCGGGCCGTGCGGCGAAGATCAGGCTTTGGTTGGTGACGTGCACCGCTTGCACGGCGAAGTCTAGGAGGATCACTCCGACGGCCATCGCCAGCAGCGAACTGTCGACAAATGCGATGGGCAGCCAGGACAGCGTCAGCAGCGCCAAGGCGATGCCAGTGGTGCGATTGCCCAAGCCGCGATCGGCCAGGCGCCCAGCCCGTGCGGCGGCGAGCGCGCCCGCCACTCCGGCCAGACCAAACAGGCCGATCTGCGTATGCGACAGCGACAATGGCGGCGCGCTGAGCGGCAGCACCAGCGACGTCCACAACACACTGAAGGCGGCGAAGATCAGCAGGGCGAAGATGCCGCGCACGCGCAGTACCCGCTCAGTCAAAAACAATTCCAATACCGAGCGCAGCAGTCGCCAGTAACTGCCCTGTGCGGGCGGTTTTGCCGAGGCGGGCAGGGTGCGCCATAACAGCAGGGCCAAGCCGATCATCATGACTGCCGAGACAAAATAAACGCCGCGCCAGCCGGCCAGATCAGCCACTACGCCGGAAACGAAACGCGCCAGCAAAATGCCCAGTACCACGCCACTGGTGACGGTGCCTACGGCGGCGCCGCGCTGCTGCGGGCGAGCAAGGCTGGCGGTGTAGGCGACCACCACTTGCACCACCACCGCCAGCAGACCCACCAGCATCATGGCGCCGAGCAGCACTCCCCAGCTCTCGGACAGGCCCACGGCACATAGCGCCGTTGCAGACAACAGCAGTTGGCTGACGATGAGTTTCTTTCGATCGAGCAGATCACCCAGCGGCACAATGAACAGCAGCCCGACCGCATACCCGGCTTGCGTGGCCGTGACCACTACGCCGATTGCACCGGATGAAACCCCGAGGCTGGCGGCCATCGATTCCAGCAATGGCTGTGCGAAGTAAACGTTGGCCACCGCCATCGCGCAGGTGATTGCAAAAAGCAAAGTCTGCAAACGACTCAGCCCGGTCGTTGCGCTGTCAGTTGCGGCTTGCGCATTGACCAGGGTTCGCGTCTGGCAGGGCATCCGTGCTTCCTCGTAGTGTGGTTTTGAATTGAAACCGAGGCGTTGATCTTTATTCATTCGGGTTGTTAAATGCAACCACATTCAATAGCCGATCCATCAGGAACCACATGGCCCGACAACAAACATTGGCGCAGAGCGAATGCCCGGTGGCCCGAACCCTCGAAGCCATTGGCGATCGCTGGGCCTTGATGATCATTCGCGATGCGTTCGATGACGTGCGCCGGTTCAGCGAATTCCAGAAACGTCTGGGCCTGGCCAAGAACATCCTCACGGTCAAACTGAAAATGCTCGTCGAGCTCGGCGTGTTGCAGATTCAGCCCGCGTCCGATGGCAGCGCCTACAAGGAATACGTGCTCACCGACATGGGCCGCGCGGTGTTCCCAATCGTCGTCAGCCTGCGGCAGTGGGGCGAGCGCTTCCTGTTCGCGGAAGGCGAGGAGCATTCGATTCTGCTCGACAATGAACGGGCCGAGCCCGTTGAAACCATTGTCGTACGCTCCAGAGGCGGTGCCGTGCTGAGCCCGGAGGATTGTCACCGACAGGTCGTCAGGCGCGGGCAGTGAAACCGGGCGGATAGCCGTGGCGCGTATCGATAGCCGCGCCTTCTCGTGACATGTCGGGTCGGCGTCTGGCGGGTTTTTGATCTAGGCTGTTTTCGATCCTCGATCAGCAGCGGTGCGCCGTTGCCATATCTCCAGCAACGCGATTACCGGAGTGCCTGATGAGCCTTTCACCTTTCCACCTCGCCATCCCGGTTTACGACCTCGCCGCTTGCCGGCGTTTTTACGGTGAAGTGTTCGGCCTGGAGGAGGGGCGGTCCAGCGCGCAATGGGTCGATTTCAACTTCTACGGCCACCAATTGGTGATCCACGAACAGCCGAAAACGGCTGCCCAGCAAAGCATTAATAGCAACCCGGTAGACGGTCACGACGTACCGGTCCCGCACTTCGGCATCATTTTGCAGTGGGAGCAATGGGAGGCACTGGCCGAGCGACTGAAGTCATTCGGCACGCAATTCGTGATCGAGCCCTACATTCGATTCAAGGGTCAGGTCGGCGAACAGGCGACCATGTTTCTACTCGACCCCTGCGGCAATGCGTTGGAATTCAAGGCATTCAAGGACATGAGTCAGGTGTTTGCCAAATGATCACAGCGTGGTGGTCTGGCCGTTGCGATCGCGTTCATAAACCTTGTTGGCCTGCAGCTTTTCCTTCAGCCAACGCTCGGCCGTGCCCAGCGGCCGTTGGCGTGCCCATAACAGGTCGACGCCGATTTGCCAGTCGGTATGCGGGTACGCCGACAGCTGCAACTCGACCAGTTCGCCATTGCCCAGTTCACGCTGGATCAGTTGGCGCGGCAGGGTCGCCCAGCCGAGGCCGGCGCGGACCATTTCCAGCAGGGCCAGATAGCTTTCCGCTTGCCACAGTTGCGTCGAACGCAGGTATTCACTGCTCGGCAGTTTGCTGGCGTGCGCACTGAACGCCAGGCGCCGGTGCACGTGCAAATCGTCGAAGGTGACGTTGTCCAGTTTCGCCAGCGGATGATCGGGATGGCAGACGTGCAGCATGATCAGTTTGCCCAGTTGCTGGAACGCCAGTTCCCGGGGATAGCCCGGCTGCGAAAACGCCACCCCCAGCACCGCCTCGCCACTGCTGACCAGTTCGCTGACATCGCCGTAGACCGGGTGGCGAATGATCAGATCGACAAACGGGAAGGCCCGCTCGAACGCTTGCAGCACCGGCATGATCGGGCCGTACGGCGTTTCAATCGCCAGAGTCAGGCTCGGTTCGACGCTATCGGAAAGGCAATCGGCGTGGGCCTCGAAGGTCATGCAGCGCTCCAGTACCGCCTCTGCCTGGACCAGCAATTTATGCCCGCTGGCGGTGAGGGCAGGGCTGCGATTGCGGCGGTCGAACAGCTCGACGCCAAGGTCGGTTTCCAGATTGGCGATCGCTGCGCTGATGGTCGATTGCGTCTTGCCCAGCTTGCGCCCGGCGGCGGAGAACGAGCCGCTTTTCACCACCTGGACGAACATCAGCAACTGATCGAGTGAGAAGCGCACGCGGTGTACTCCGAGGTTGAGCGAGACGGCGATTGTGCCGCGTCTTTGCCATCGAAAAAAGCGATGGTTGCCAATTTGTTTCATCGTTAAAAACATTCAAGGATGACCCCGCGTCTTCGAACGCCGGGGCCGATTCTCTCTGTGCATCTGTCCCTGAGCGCCCGCGATTACAACCAACGCTGCCCCTTCAGGAGCTTGTGCCATGACTACACAGCGCGTTCACCCGGTCGACGAGGTGTTGCCCCTGCGGCAGCTGGTCACCTTCGGTCTGCAGCATGTTCTGGTGATGTATGCGGGAGCGGTGGCGGTGCCGCTGATTCTCGGCAGTGCGATGGGGCTGACGTCGGCCCAGGTGGTTTTACTGATCAACGCCAACCTGCTGACGTCCGGTGTGGCGACGTTGATTCAGACCCTCGGCTTCTGGAAGTTCGGCGTGCGGTTACCGTTGATTCAGGGCTGCTCGTTCATTGCGCTGGCGCCGATGATCATGATCGGCAAGGAGTTCGGCCTCAGCCAGATCTTTGGGGCGGTGATCGCCGCCGGCTTCCTGACCATCGCACTGGCGCCGGTGTTCAGCCGCTTGCTGCGATTCTTTCCGCCCGTGGTGATTGGCAGCCTGATCACCATCATCGGTATTTCACTGATGCCGGCGGCGGCAATCTGGCTGGGTGGCGGCAATCCCGATTCGCCTGACTTCGGTCGCCCGGCCAATCTGCTGCTGGGCCTGGCCACGGTCAGTGTGACGCTGGTGATTTATGCGAAATTCAGCGGTTTCATCGGCAACCTCAGCGTGCTCATCGGCTTGTTTGTCGGCAGCCTGATCGCTGCCGCCTGCGGCATGACGCACTTCAATCGGGTCAGCGAGGCGGCGTGGTTCGAGTTGAGCGCGCCAATGGCGTTCGGTCCGCCGGAATTTTCTCTGGTACCGATTCTGATCATGACCCTGGCGATGCTGGTGATCATGGCCGAGACCACTGGCAACTGCCTGGCCATCGGCAAACTGGTTGGCAAACCGACTACGCAGCAGACCCTCGGCAACGCCTTCCGCGCCGACGGCTTGTCGACCATGCTCGGTGGTGTGTTCAACAGCTTTCCCTACAACGCCTTCACGCAAAACACCGGCCTGATTGCGCTTTCGAGCATCAAGAGCCGCTTCGTCGTCGCCGCCGCTGGCGCGATCATGGTGTTGATGGGCTTGTTCCCCAAGCTCGGCGCGCTGATTGCGGCGGTGCCGACGCCGGTGCTGGGCGGCTGCGCGATCGTCATGTTCGGCATGACCACGGTGGCGGGCATACAGGAATTGTCCCGGGTGCAGTTCGAAGGTACACGCAACGCCATCATTGTTGCGGTGTCGGTCAGCGTCGGCGTCCTGCCAATGTCGTTTCCGGCCCTGTTCGAACATGTCGGCCCGACGCTGAAACTGGTGCTCGATAGCGGCATTTTCCTCGGTGCGATCACCGCCATTCTGCTCAATGTGCTGCTCAACAAACAAAAACCATCGACCGACGCCGTCGGCGCTTCCACGGCCGAATTGGCTGACTGACCTTTGTCTTTTCCCACGGCCCAGGAGTTACCCATGAATCAATTCACTCAGCTTGTCCCGGCCGGCGTCAGCGATCTGGACCTGGCATTGCTGCGCCAGACCATCGCCCTGTCGCAGGCGTCGAAACAACGTGGCCGGCACCCGTTCGCGGCGCTGGTGGCGGACCGCGACGGCAAGGTCATTGCCGAAGCGGGCAACAATTCGATGCCGCCGGAAGGTGATCCCACCCAGCATGCCGAACTGGTCGCGGTCGCTGCGGCGGCGAAGCGGTTGTCACCCACGGAGCTGGAGGCGTGCACGCTGTACACCAGCGCCGAACCTTGCTGCATGTGCGCGGGCGCGGTGTATTGGACCGGTGTCGGGCGAGTGGTGTATGCGTTGTCGGAACATGCTTTGCTCGGGCTGACCGGCGATCATCCGGAGAACCCGACGTTCTCGTTGCCGTGTCGCGAAGTGTTTGCCAGAGGGCAGCGCACGGTCAGTGTCTTCGGGCCGATGCTGGAGGCAGAGGCGGCTGAGCCGCATAAAGGGTTCTGGTCTTAGTTGTTATGGATCGTTCCCACGCTCCTGCGTGGGGACGCATCCGCTGACGCTCTGCATCACTTTTACTTCGCCGGGATGACATCCACACATTCCCCAGCGGAATGCCCCCCATGAAATCATTGGATTTTTCTTCTCCACGCTCACCGCGTAGCGTGTCGCAAAGACAAGGAGAATCGCCATGACCCAACCCGCCACTGACGCCGCCGGCAAATTCGACACCTCCCGCGCCAACGAATATGCCCGGCAAAGCCGCATTGCCCTGGCTGGCTACGATGCCTGTCACGACCTGTCGGCCTGCATGCTCGCCGCCAGCCTTGGGCAGTCGCGTCCGGCAAACGTGCTGGTGGTGGGCGCGGGGGGCACCGCGCAGGAAATCATCGCCATGGCCGCGCTGGAGCCGGATTGGCACTTCACTGCGGTCGATCCTTCCGGGCCGATGCTCGATGCTGCGACCGAACATCTGCGCGCCAATGATCTATTGCACAGAGTCCAGATACATCTCGGTCATGTCGAAGACTTGCCGGCCGACGCATCTTTCGACGCCGCCACCCTGATCGGTGTACTCCATCACCTGGGCGGTGACGAGGCCAAGCAACAAATACTGCGCTCCATTCAGGCCCGCCTCAAACCCGGCGCGCCATTGATCGTGGCCGGCAATCATTACGCTTACGCCAGTCAGCCGTTGCTACTGCAAGCCTGGAGCCAGCGCTGGCGACAGCAGGGCGCAACCGCTGACGAGGTGCAGGCGAAACTCGGGAAGATTTTGCAGGGCGCTGATCCGCCGCACTCGGAGGCGGCGGTGCAGGCCTTGTTACATGGTGCCGGATTCGGCGATGCAACACGGTTTTTCAGCAGTTTGTTCTGGAGCGCCTGGCTGACGTGCAAGCTCAGCCAGGCGACCCGATTTGCCTAAGCCTCCGTCCAGTCCAGCGCTGCCGTCTCGCGCCATTTCACGTCGGTGATCCCATAACGCTCGGCCTGGGGTTTGGAAACCACTTTCAATGGTGGTTTACCCGGTTTCGGAATCGGCGCAATACCGGCGTCACAGCTCGCCCAATGCCAAGCGTCGGCGTTGCGCATACTCTTGGCGCGGATGACGAATGATTTTGGCTGGTCGTGATGTTTGTATTCGATGACGAAAATATCGGTGCTACGCATGAGTTCCTCCTTACGCTCATACGTAAATGATTTTGTCCGACAAGAAAAATTCAAAGGATTTTCTGGCCGGATGATCAGCGTCACTCAGCGCTCTAAAACGCGGTTCTTCATGAAGCCGCGCAGGTTCATCAGGAACAGGCAGAGCTGCAGAACGATGAGCGCGTAAGCCCCGGCATGGACGCCCCAGATCACCCACAGCAAATTGCTCAGACTGAAACAAACGAAACCGCTCATGCGCCGTTGCGGTCGTTGCGAACCGATCAGCCACGCGGCCAGAACGGTGACCAGCATCGCCGGCCATTGCACCCAATCCAGATATGCCAACACCCTTTCCTCTGCACAGATTTGCTTGATGCAGAAAGGGTACACAGCAACCGAAGGATGGTCACCGATGAGCCTTGAACCTTGTCCCAACAAAAACCACTTGGATCACAAACCCAAGTGGTCGGAAGTATTCGGCGCTTTAATCAAGCCACCGGAATAGGATTTTCCAGCAGCGACAGGTTGAACTGCTCGATCAACCCGTGCTCGTTCGCGCCCTGGTTGGCTCGCAGCGGCAAGACTCGGTCAACCAGCACTTCGGTAGTGGCGGTTTCCAGCTTGATCAGGGTTTCCTCGATGAACTCGCCCAGCGGCATGGCGCGCTCGTCGCCGCTCTTGTGAATCAGGTCGGTATCAACCCAAGGTGGCGCGATTTCCAGGACCTTGACGCTGGTGTCGCGCAGCATGAAACGCTGCGACAGCGAGTAGGAATGGATCGCCGCTTTGGTCGCCGAATACAGCGCCGTGGTCGCCAGCGGCAGGTAGGCCAGCACCGAGCTGTTGTTGATGATGTAGGCCTCGGGCTGGCGCTTGAGGTGTTCGACGAACGCCGCGCTGACGCGCACTGGGCCGAGCAGGTTGGTCTGCAACAGACCGACGGCCTGTTCATCGTTGTAGTCGCCGGAACCCGCGTTGTCGAAGGGCATGATCCCGGCGTTGTTGATGATCACGTTCAACGACGGATGGCGGCGGATGACTTCGGCGGCGACGTCCTTGATCTGCTGCGCATCGTTGATGTCCAGCTGCACGGTGTCAATGCCCGGATTCGCCTGGGCAATCTCTGCCAGCAGGGTCTGGCGACGACCAGCGATGATGACCTTGTTGCCGCGCTGATGCAGGGCCTCGGCCAGTGCGCGGCCGATGCCGGAAGTGCCGCCGGTGATGAAGATCGTGTTCGCTTCAAGTTTCATGAGCTGCGTCCCGCAAGTGGATTGATTGGTATGTGAGCCATGATGGAGAAAACCTGCTCCGACCTGAATGACGTATGTGGTAGTGTTTCAGGACATTCAACAAACGGAGCGCGACCATGCATCGAGTCGGCTATCTACTCACGGAAGGTTTTCAGGTCATGGCGCTGGCGACCCAGTCGGTGTTCGAGTTCGCCAACATCGTCACGGGCAAAGCCGTGTACAAGGTGCAGAACTTTTCCCAGGCCGGCGGCATCGTCAGCTCCTCGCTGGGCTTGCACGTCGATACGTTGCCGTTGACGCAGGCGGGGCTGGCCGACAGTTGGCTGGTGGCTGGCACGCTGACACCGCTGACGCCGCCCGATGCTGACGTGCTGCACAGCGTGCGCGGGCTCGCCGACGGCGCACGCCGCGTGGCCGGCATCTGCACCGGCTCGTTCGTACTGGCGCAGGCTGGTGTGCTGGATAACCGCCGCGTGACCACGCACTGGGCGTTCGCCCCGGCGCTGCGCAGGATGCATCCGTCGGTGAATGTCGAGGACGACCGCATCTTCATCATCGACGGCCCGGTGTGGACATCGGCGGGCATGACCGCTGGTGTCGACATGGCGCTGGGTATGGTCGAGAAGGATCTGGGCAGCGAAATCGCCCGCTCGGTCGCCCATCGACTGGTGATGCATCAGCGTAGGTCCGGAGGGCAGTCGCAACATTCGGAATTGCTGTCGCTGTCGCCCAAATCCGACCGCATTCAGAGTGCGCTGGATTACGCGCGCAAGCACCTCAATCGCCCGCTGAGCGTCGAAGAACTGGCCGAAGTGGTGCACCTGAGTCCGCGGCAATTCACCCGCGTGTTCACCGCCGAAACCGGCCAGTCTCCAGCCAAGGCGATAGAGAGCCTAAGGCTGGAAGCAGCGCGTTTGCTGATCGAGCAGAGCAGTCACAGTCTGGATGTAGTCGCCAGGGAAACCGGGTTTCGTGACCGCCGGCACATGCGCGAGGTGTTCATGCGCGGCTTTGGCGTGCCGCCGCAGGCGGTACGGCGGGATTCGCGGCGGATGGTATGACGTGACCAGAGTCTACGAAAAAATGTTGACCCCCATTCTGCCGATCAGGAATACGAGCAGAATCAGGAAAAAAACTCTGATGAAACTGCTCCCATACCGTAATGCCAAAAAGACACCGGTCAGTGCACCGGCCATATTGCATAAAGCAACTATGCCGCCAATCGCCCACAAGACATTACCGGAGGGGATAAAAAATATGAGCGCAGCGCTGAACGTCCCCAGATTAACCAGTTTTGCAGAGGCTGATGCATTGAGGAAATCAAAGCCAAAGACCTTGACGAAGATAAACAGCAGCAGGCTGCCACTGCCCGGGCCGAAGACACCATCGTAGAAACCGATCAGGCTGCCGAAGAAAACTCCAAGGCAAATGTCTTTCGTTCCGAAGTGGCGGTCTTTGCCTGCCAAACCAAGTTTTTTTTCCATAAACGTGTAGATAGCCATGACTATCAATATGAAAAAGACAACGATCTCCATCAATCTTTTAGGGACAAGGGATACTGAGAGAGCTCCGAGAAAAGAAAATAAAAAAGCGGCGAGCATGGTCGGAAGCATTAAATTCCAGCGGATTTTTATGCGCTTCAGGTAACCCGATATTGATGAAATATTGCCTGCCAGAACGGCCAGTTTGTTGGTGCCGAAAATGGTGGCAAGGCTGTACTGGGGTAGGGCATGTAGAAGTGCCGGCACCTGTACCAGGCCTCCGCCACCGACCGCAGCGTCTATCAGGCCACCACAAAACGCGAAGAAACCCAATGCAAAAACAGCGTGTTCAACATCCATGCGATAGATCCCTGCGGAACGTCATTTGGCCGGAAGGTTCATGAGTCGCTCGTGGTTTGGTTTAAATATCGTCAAAACATGCCGATCATTCTCCAAGCTCACATTATGAGAGTTCATCGGCATGCTTCGTTAATCCATAGAGATCAACAGGTCATAATCCGATGCATGGCGGAGAATGCATTGCCGACTCTTTCATTGTAATTGAGCATGATGCCCTTCAGTCGCGCAGGCTTGAATTCCAGACCTACCGTCTGACCGTAAGCTTGCGCGGCCGCCAAGGCATGCAATCCGTGTTTGTTCTCAACTTCTCCGGAGTGCCCCATTACGTAGCCTTTGGCGTTACGCAGGTTTTGCGTGTTTGTCCTCAAGAACGGATTGGCCGCGAGGAGCTTTGCTTCAATATATTGAGCGATGAAATTGTATTCACGACCGTTCCACAGTTCAGATGAGATTGAAACCATCATCGCATCCATAATTGAAGATTTGTGTTCCTGCGAGTTTAGTGCCGTTTTATGCTTGGCGACCCCGGTGTTGTATAGGAAGTCCGCGAAGTCATTGCATTCTGCAATTCTGAATTGTTCTTCAACCCAGGCTGACGCACCAAAAGCTGCAGTCATGTAGTTGTACATTCCGTCATGGCCCTGATGTCCGAGACCGAAATCATCTTTCGCCACTTCATGCATATGCGCCATGACATTGTGGTAACCCTCACGTCTGTCGGCAGATACCGATATCGCATCCGCCGACAGGCGCATGATGATTTTTGCCGAGACAAGGCTGGTGGTTTTATGGGTTTCATTCCACCCATTGAAAAAGCTCAATACCGACGAATCTATTACTGGCTTTTCGAGGAACGCCCTGAATGCGCTTTCAGCCGCCAGTTGCGCGTCTTGCGTGATGGAATGATTGAGTACCTCAAGCATGGCGTCCTTTATCTCAGAAACGTTGCCGACGCAGGCCAGCAACGGTTGACGCCGTTGGTTTTCTTCTAAGGTACGTCCGGGAATTTTCAAGTTGCGTATGTGCTTGGGCAGGGCCTGGATAAATGTCTCGCCAAAATCTTGCATGGATTTATGTTCAAGCGGTTCCAAACGACTCTGTGGCGATGCCGAGCTCATGATGTGTCCTTCTCCCTAAAGACCTATGAAATGTTTGGTTTTAACGCACTTTCTTGCCTTGCAGCGGTGAAATTAGCCCGATTTGTTGACCTGCGACAAGTGACTTATACTGACCCAATCATTCATTTTTAATGAGCGTTTACATGGAGTTTTCGCAACTGGTCATGTTCAAGGCAGTAGCCGATCTGGGCAGTATCGTCCGTGCCTCGGAGCGATTGCACTGCGTGCCGTCCAACATCACCAACCGCCTCAAGCTTCTGGAACGTGAGCTTGGAGTTGACCTGTTTATTAGGAAAGGCAGAGGATTGATCATCAGTCCTTCAGGTCGGCTTTTTCTCGGCTACACCAACAAAATCCTGTCTTTGTGCGAAGAATCGCAACGAGCGCTTGATCCGCTGTCAGCTCCTTCGGGAGAACTCAGGATTGGTGCCATTGAGTCATCCGCTACCGGCCGGTTACCCAAGGTGCTATCCAGGTATCATCAACTTTATCCGGCTGTACAAATGCAATTCAGCACTGGCGATTGGTCACAATTATCCGCAGAAGTGGTCAACTACACGTTGGACGGGGCAATAATTGCCGTCAGGCCAGAACATCCGGACATCGAGAGTCTGGAGATCTATGAAGAGGATCTAGTAGTGATTGCCTCACCGTCCGCGGGGGTGATAAACCAGCCAGAGGACCTGCGCGGTGTGGATTTATTCATGTGGCCTGAAGGATGTCCCTACAGAAAGGCTTTGTTAACCTGGCTGGAGCGGTACAAAGTTTTCAACCCGATAACAAGCATAGCCAGTTATGGCACCATCCTTGGCTGCGTAAGTTCAGGCGCCGGGATATCGTTGGTGCCGAGAGGCATGTTTGAACAGTTCCGCCAGCTCGGCGGTATTCAAGGATTCTTCTTCAATGACTTAAAGCCTGTGCAGAATTATTTTATCTGGAACAGGCACGTTGAATCTCATCGCGCAAAAGACAAGTTTGCCGATTTGCTCAAGGAAGAGTTCAAGGTTTGAGCAGTGGGCGGCAGTTGGCCCTATCCTGCAAAGTTCGCCTGCACTCGTCATTCAGCACAAGGGACCGAGCGCTTACAGAGACCACTGATTGGCTCTCGCAACCATGGTCATTGGATTGAAATAAATGAATCTGGAAGCGCAACTGCGGGATCTGATTGCTGAAGATCCCGTCCGCATGCACATCTTGCGAATAGTCAGGGATCTAAACTTGCCGGACTGCTGGGTTGCCGCAGGTTTTGTGCGCAGCCTGGTTTGGGATCATCTGCATCAGCGCCAACCTTCGCCGTTGCCCGAGGACATTGATGTCGTATGGTTTGACACAGCATGTGCCAGTGCGCAAACAGACCTGGCCTTGGAGGTCGAGCTTGCAGCACTGTGCAGTGGCTTGAACTGGTCGGTGAAAAATCAGGCACGCATGCACCAGCGAAACGCCGATGCGCCTTATGGAGCGGCTGCGGATGCAATTACTTTCTGGCCGGAAACTGCTACGGCAGTAGGTGTCAGGCTTGATCGGCATGGTGCGATAGAGGTTTCGGCGCCGTTGGGGCTGGAGGATTTGTTTGCGCTGAAAGTGCGGCCAACCGCCCGATTTGAAAGTGATAAAAACGCGGTGTTTCTGGAGCGCGTGCAGTCGAAGAGATGGCTCGAGATCTGGCCGAAGTTGACGCTCGTAACGCAGGGTTGATGCCACCCCGATTGATCGTTTAAACCGATAAGGAAATCTTTATGCATCCTGACAAGGCCTGTCCTGTTGTGCTTTGTTTCGCACAGCGCCCGCGAATCCTGTTGTTTCGACATCCACAGGCTGGCGTGCAGTTAGTAAAAGGAACCATTGAGCGCGGAGAAACACCCGCCGAGGCCGCTTTGCGAGAACTGGCGGAAGAGTCCGGTATCCACAATGCGACAATCAGTGAAGATTTAGGATGCTGGGAGTCTTGCCACCATGGACAAGTCTGGTCGTTCCAACTTTGCGAGGTGCGTGAGCCACAGCCAGAGCGATGGTCTCATCAGACACTGGATGATCATGGCCATGTTTTCGAGTTTTTCTGGGCTTCGCTCGATCACCTGCCGTATGACGATTGCGATCCTGTGTTTCGTCGAGCGCTGGGTTTTTTGATTGAGGCTTTGAAGTATCAGGGACAACTAGCGGCACACGACCGAGGAGCAAAATGGAGATTGACCGGCTGCTTAAGAAGCGACAGTTGAATGTGCAGGAGCAGAATGCTGTGACTGCCCATCGCCTGATCCCCTTGTAGGAGTGAGCCTGCTCGCGATGACGCCAGCCCATTCACCGCCACATAAACAGAAAACCCTTAGCCCGTTTAAACAGTAACTCAAGCATTAAGCAAACGGCTACAACGCCTTGCGCCATTCCCTACGACTACGCCAGAATCCGCCGGCTTGTGCGTCTAGGTCGCGGGTTCTATCGTCTGTCGGTCGCTGAAAAACAGTGATCGGGTTTGGTAGCCCGCCATAACTAGTCGCATTGCGCACCGTTCGCAGGCCTGCTTCAGGTCTCTGCTCAATGGTGGCCATGCGCAGGACACCTTCGGGTGTGCCGGTTCCTAGTTACCGGTCTACCAACCCGCGTATGGCCGCCACCTTCGTTTGGTAGCGAATGTGAAGGCTCCTTTTCCTAACTAGGAGTTTCACCATGTTCAAAGTCACACCCAATCCCCCAACCAGCGACCCCGCATCACCCTACGAATCCGGTGCATCGAAAAAACTACACGAAGCCGCCGAACGCGCCCTCGATCACTACCTCGGCCCCGCCGAAATCCTGGCCAGCACCAACACGCCGGAACAGATGTTCCTCGCCAACCCGAAATACGACACCGAGTCCCTGCTGGCCAACGCCAGCGAATCCCTCGGCTCGGCCACCACCATGCTCTACGACTTCGCCGCGCTGCTCGACAACCCGCGCCGCAGAACCCTTCTAGGCATCGCCCAGGTCGTCATGCTCGGCGAAATCGCGGTCAATCAGGCTTTGGACAAAGTCGAAATAGCCAAATAACCCGCAATGCGACGAGCGCAAGACCTCGTCGCAACACCCGGGCGCACCACGGCTGGCACACGGCCACGGCTTGCACCACCCGGCCTCGACTGTCACCCTTCGGGCCGTTCTTCAAGGATCAGAACAAGGAATCAAGGATTGAGTGGTTACGTTCCAAACCCGCCGAAAAACTACCGCTACGAACAAGCCAAACCCGTCGACATACACGCCCAGCATTGGGCCGAGTATGAGAAATACGGGAAAGAGCCCGCGCGCGAGCCTGAGAAAATAGGCATTGCGTTGAGGATCGGGGTTTTCTTTGATGGCACTGGCAACAATGCGAACAACTCTGCTGCGGGGTTGTTGTGCGGTGCTCAGCATCCGATTGCGCCGGAAGATATACCAGCTAGCTGCATGCCTTATATGAGTGATCCGGATAGTAGTTATGGCGCCGGGCCTACGAATATAAAAAAATTGTTTTCTCTGTATAAAAAGACCCAGAAAGCCGAAGGTGATGGCTTTCTTAAGTACGTCTCAAGCCCAATATATGTCGAAGGTATAGGCACTGAAAGCAATCAGATGGATAGCGCTGTAGGTGCTGGAACGGGGCGAGGTGAGACTGGTGTTACGAGTCGCGTACAAGCGTCCTTCACGCAGATAAAACAAGCTATCGAAGAGGCACTGCAAGAGAACCCCGACAGTGAAATTGCGTCCCTGACGTTCGATACATTTGGCTTCAGTCGTGGGGCTGCTGCTGCACGGCACTTCGCAAATGAAGTGGTGCGGGGTAAGCAAGGAGCTTTAGGAGATCTCCTAAACCGGAACGCCGCAGATTTCAGTCGCACCTTTGATAATAAATACGGAAACGGCATCAAAATGGGATTTATCGGGCTCTTTGACACGGTGCCCTCAATTGCCGGCTTCACCAATCTTGGCCGGGTGAAAAGTCCTATAGCTCCCGGTGTGAGGCTTTACCTGGACCGTCAATACTTCACGGATGTCGTACATCTCGTAGCGCGTGATGAGTGTCGCGCTAATTTTGCGCTCAGCCGAGTGAAGCCCGCGCACCCTGAGTACACTCTTCCCGGGGTTCATTCGGATATTGGCGGCAGCTATCTTGATGAAGTAGAGGAACGCGTGCTTGTCAGTCCGATGCAAACTCTCGATGTACCTCGGTACGTAGACGTTTCAACGACGTCGATTTATCACGACGCCGCGCGCGTAAAAAGCGAGTGGCTTGCTAAAGGATGGCCTGCGCATCTGCTGGATATTGTCACCCCGGCTTCCTTCAAAATTCCGCAGGAGCATCAAGACAGGCTTTCACCGGGGCAGAAGCGCGTATATGCCGCTCTACAATTGAAACGTCCGGTGAGTGGAAAACTTTCGAGAGTTTATTTAAGAGTCATGTATCAGCTGGCAAAAGAAAAGGGTGTTCAATTCATTGATATACCGGAAGATGACGAATACTCCGTGCCGGCAGAGCTGCAGCCTCTTTGTGACCGATTTCTCACCGGAAACTACAGAACAACTGCAGAAGAAGAGGCTTTGCTCAAGCTGAAGTACATTCATACCTCTGCAAACTGGAATCATCCCCTTGGAAGAAGAGACGGGAGCGGTATTGATGCTGTTTACATCAACGCCCCGACGGACGACGCGATCCGTGTACAACATCCTCACGTAGCTGATTGGAAGCTCTGGTAATGAAGTCTGTAATCGCTCTGCTTGTCGCCTTATTGTTAATGGGCTGCCAGAAAGGAGGTTTCGAAAGTGGAGAAAATGACCCCAAGTCTCCTTGGTGGCAAATAGGATTCGTTGAGCCGAATTACATGAAGATCTGGGTTGAGGACAGCTCGGTGCTGGATATCAATAACAGAATGTTTTTCAGAGTCGGTGGAAAATCCGCTCCCGGAGGCGAACCAGAAGATGGGACGGAGTCTGCCCGTGGTTGGGGAACAGTCGGTGGTTCTGGAGTTTTGGTTACCGGTGCTGACCTTCCTCGAATGATTTTTGTCCGTTGGCAGTCGATATCGGAGCAGAAAACCTATAAAGGCTTCATAGAGATTCCAGAAGAAGCGAGGCAACTGATGGTGCAGTCCACACATCAGCGGTGCCCGAAGACTCCCGAAAGAACCGCACGTTACTCCGCAACGCTGCTTGTGGGGCTCGCCCCGGGGGGAGTGCTTCAAGCGTGGGTCAGGGACTCCTGCCACCGCCCGATAAAAGTCTCCCATGCTCAAGGCGAACTCGAACCTCTCGGCCCGGAGCAGGGCAAGCATGGCGGGCGCTATGCCTATCCCGTGAGTGAGAAGGCCAAGCGTTACATTGATAAGTTCGGCATCCCGTACGGTAGTTGGTAAATGACGTGGATGGAGCGCCGTCCACTTTTCAACTGCTAGACCGTTTCACTTCTTTGAGTTGAATTAGGGGCGGCGTCTTGAGAATAGGAAAGGCCGACCGTTTCGATGATGTCGACTACGACGCAGGCTATGAGTATCGAGGGTTCGATTACCTGATTCTGGATGGTGTCGATCAGTTTCTCGTCAGAACTTACGATGACCACCCCGGTAGCGCGACGGTTGTACGCCCTGCCATGACCACAAGCACCAGACTCAGAACGCTGGCGGGATTCTTACGGACGGAGCTGGAGGTAACTGCGATTTATCTCTACAAGGGTGAAATAGGAAGCTATGCCCAGGTAGACCTCGAGAGCCTGCAATTCCGCTGATTCGGTATCGAGCCGGGGGCGATAAGTAGGACTCGCCAACCAAGAGTCCCGCCACCACACCCCCTCAAACCTCAGCCTTCACCCCAACCTTCACCGGCGCTTTGCGATACGTCAGCAACACAATCCCGCTCACCACAATCACTCCGCCCACGATCTGTCCTCTGCTGAGCATCTGATCCAGCACAATCCAGCCCATCAACAACGTCGCCAATGGCTCAATGTTCATCACCGGGGCGTTGCGTGGCATGTCCAGCCTGGGCACGGAAATGAACAACACAATGAAGCCGGTCCCATAGAGCACGACAAGCGTGGCAAGGGCCAGCCAGCCGGTTGAGGTGGCGGGGAGGTTGAGTCCGCCGGGGAGGGCGCCGGTCAGGCCGGCCAGGTTGACGCTGCTGAACACGATGAAGATGGTCAGCAGGCTGCGCACCGAGCCGCGCACTTGCGACAGTTTGTGGTCGGTGATCCACAGCGCGCAGGCGAATACGCTCGCGGCGCAGAAGGCGAGTGCGACGCCCAGTAGCCATTCCGGGCCGACGCTGGCGCTGTCTGACAGACGTCCGGGAACGTCCAGCACGAACACCAGCCCGACGAGAATCAAGCCCATCAACATCGCGGTGCGCGCGCTTGGTCGTGGGCCGCCCAGCGCCCAGGTCAGCAAGGCCAGCAGGATCGGAAACACGTTGGCCACCAGCAGCGCCAAAGCGACCGGGACCCGTGCTACGGCGGAATACAGACACAGACTCTGCGCAGTAATCAGCAGGCCCAACAACAGTTGCCAACGCCAGGCGCCCGTCGGCAGACGCAGGCTTTGCCGCTGCCACAGGACGAGAATGGCCAGCACCAGCAAGGTCCCGCCCGAGCGCATCAGAATTGCCAGCAGCACACCCGCGCCGTCATCAAAAGCCACCCGTGCCGCGACGTGGTTGCCGGCGAAGGCACAACCCATGCACAACAGAATGATCACGGCGAGATAACGGGGGAAGGGCGGGGGGACGGTTGGCGCAAACTCAGGACGGGACATGGCAGATCTCAAAAATGATAGCCACTCGGGGCGGCTCAGGTTTTTATTATGTTGTCGTACAACTGCCCGATTTGTACCGTAATCGAGCAGACGCGGCAAGCTCGAAAGGCTTGAATAAACGCTTGGGCGTGATGGTGGTTGAGTTTTAGAGGTCGTATAACTTGCCTTCTAAGCCCGAGCATCGAGAAGAGCGGCCCAACCATCCTCCCGAGCCTGACCGACCAGAAAATCCACAAACGCCCGGGTTTTGGCCGGTAACAGTTTCTGGCTGGAAAAGTACAAATAAATCTGCCCCGCATCGACATGCCAGTCCGGCAAAACCCGCTCCAGCGTACCGTCCTGCAGATAAGGCAAAACATCCGGAACTGCCAACAGCGCAACCCCCAACCCCAGTCGGGCGCACTGACACAGCGCTTGCGGATCGTTGACCAACAGGCGCGGCGCCAACTCCAGCGGTGCCCGTTGCCCGTCGGGGCCTTGCAGCATCCAGCTGCGCACCTTGCCGGTCTGCACCGAGCGCATGGCCAGATGATCCAGCGTCGCCAGCTCTTCGATGTGCCGGATGCGCTTGTGTGCCGAGAGGTATTCCTTCGATGCCACCAGAATCAGATGCGCCGGGGCGATGGCTCTGGCGACCACACCTTGCGCGAGTTCGATGCCGCCGCCGATAGCCGCATCAAATCCATCCGCGATGAGATCGACCTGGCGATTGTCGACGTGCCATTCAGGGGTCACGGCGGGGTATTGCTTGAGAAACTCGGGCATTAGCGGCAGCAGAAAATCCCTGGCGAAACCGGGTGCTGCGCTCAGACGCAAAAGCCCTGAAGGCTCTCCGGCATTGCCGGCCACGTCGGCGATCGCCGCCTGAACGCTTTCCAGTCCCGAACCGACGTTGGCCAGAAAGCGTTCTCCCGCTTCGGTCAGCGTGAGTTTGCGCGTGCTGCGCTGAAACAAGCGTACGCCGAGGTTGGCCTCCAGTTGCGCGACATTGCGACTGACCGCCGCGGGAGTCAGGCCCAGGCGCCGCGCGGCGGCAGAGAAGCTTCCCGCCTCGGCGCTGCGCACGAATGAGAGCAAATTGCCTAAGGTTTCCATCTGCGCACCTTCAACGAATGATTGAAAGTGATTCTAGTGGGCTTCCACTACTGGTGGAAGATCAAAAGGCGTCTCATAGCCTCATCAACTCCAACCACCCAGAGGCTTGACCATGAACACTTCCACGCTTCCACTGACCGGCAAAATCGCCATCGTTACCGGTGGCTCACGCAGCATCGGCGCAGCAATCGCCAAGCGGCTCGCGGCAGATGGCGCCAACGTCGCTATCACCTACAACGCATCGCCAGATCGCGCCGCAGCGGTCGTGCAGGAAATCGTCGCGGCGGGCGGCCAGGCTGTGGCGCTGGCGGCCGATGCGGGCAATCCCGAGGCTGTACGTGCAGCGATTGCCGAGGTTGCACAGCGTTTTGGCAAGATCGACATTCTGGTGAACAACGCTGGTATCAGCCTGCTCGGTGCCCCCGAGGACATCGCCTTTGAGGACTTTCAACGCATCCTTGCGGTGAACGTGACCGGCGTCTTCGTCGCCACTCAGCAAGCGCTCAAACACATGGGGCAGGGCGGTCGCATCATTCACATCGGCAGCTCGATGGTGCAATACGCTGCGTTCGCTACCGCCTCCGTCTACACCCTGAGCAAAGGTGCGCTGACCGGTTTCAGTCGTGGACTGGTGCGCGATCTTGGGCCGCGCGGCATCACTGTGAACACCGTCCATCCTGGCCCGACCGACAGCGACATGAACCCGGCCGACGGGCCTATTGCGGACTTCCTACGCCCGAACATCGCCATGGGGCGGTACGGCGAGGGCAAGGATGTTGCCAGCGCGGTGGCGTACCTGGCCAGTGCGGACGCCGGGTTTGTCACCGGCGCAGAATTAATCGTCGACGGCGGCTTCACAGCGTAAGGAGAGCATCATGACTATCAGCATCATTGGTACAGGCTCCATCGGCACCGCCATCGCTCGGTTGCTCGTCAACGCAGGCCTGCCGGTCAGTCTGGCCAACAGCCGTGGGCCGCAGAGCCTTGCCGGTTTGGTCGACGAATTGGGTCCACTCGCGCAAGCGGTGACCGCTCGGCAAGCCAGTCAGGCGGACATTGTTTTTCTGGCGGTGAACTGGTCGAAGATCCCCGACGCGGTACGCGATCTCGGGCCTTGGGATGGACGTATCGTGATCGACGCCAACAACCCGATCGAGGCGCCACTGTTCAAACCGTTCGATCTGGGCGGCCAGCCGTCTTCGCAAGTGGTGGCGCAGATGCTGCCCGGTGCGCACGTGGTCAAGGCCTTCAACCATTTGCTCGCGGCTCTGCTGAGCGATCCCTCCGCCGAGGGCGGCAAGCGGGTGCTGTTTTATTCCGGTGAAGATGCCGCGAGCAAAACCAAAGTTGCAGAGCTGATTACTCAACTGGGTTTTTACGGCATCGACCTGGGCGGTGTGCAGCAGGGAATGCTTGCGCAGTTTCCGGGCGGACCGCTGCCAGCCTTGAACCTGGTCAAACATGGTTGACCGCTGAGCCCGGGCAACCGGGCTTCACATACCAATCGAGGATTCAAAAATGTCTGGCTCAGATTCGCGAAATATCAATGAGGTGGAAAACTACGACGCCTTGCTGCGGGCCAACCTGCAGCGCGTGTTCAACGAGCGCGATGCACAGAAGCGCATTGCGGCGGTGCATGAGCTTTTTGCAGGCACACCGACGATGTACGAACCGACTGGCATCGTCACCGGGCGGGCGGCGATTTCAGAGGTGGCCGGTGCGTTGCTGGATCAGTTCGGGGCGGACTTCGCTTTTGTTCCCGAGGGGCCGGCGGTTGGGCATCATGGCCTGGGTTACCTGCGCTGGCATGCGGGCCCGAGCGCTGGGTCAACTGTTGTCAGCGGTGTCGACGTGGCGGAAATCAGCGAAGGGAAAATCGTGCGGTTGTGGGTATTGCTGGACCCGGCTTGAAGTTCAAACGCAGCTGGCAGACGCTCTCGTATTGGAAGTCCCTCAGGCGTGTCACGCACAAGCGCATATACTCGCTGAGGCGCTTTCGCTGCGAACTCCCAAAGAGACCTGTCAGGGCAGACGATGATCGACAGAACGGACCCCCCAAATGAATCGGCCAGCGACGAGACGCTGGGTGCCACGCAGCCCGTAACTGCGCTGAATTTGCGTTGGCTGATTCTCTCCCTGGTACTGCTGTCTGTTCTGGCGACGTTGGGCAACAGCCTTGTCACAGCCTACCGCGTGCAGCGCGATGCCTTGGTTGATCATGCGCTGCAATCGAACAGTGCTTATGCAGCTAAGGTCGCCTCGAGCCTCGCTGAATTCATTCATTCAGCACAGAACCATCTGCGTTACAGCGCCAGTGAATTGGGCAAGGCCTGGGGTGACCCCAGCGTCATGCGCGCCGAAGCGCTGCGCCTGCAAAAACAGGATGCCGATTTCAACTCGATTGCCATAATCGATAGCACTGCCAAGGTGCTGGAGGCGTATCCGGATACTCTTCAAATCAACGGCTCAACGCTGCGTTCGGATGCCATTCTCAAAGCCATCGATGCGAAGCGGCCCTTCATCAGCTCCGCGTATACGTCTGCCGCCGGCAATCTCGTCGTATTTATCTCCGAACCCGTTTACGACTCTGCTGAGCGTTACGTGGGCATCATCGGCGGCTCGGTTTATCTGCGCGAAGACAACGCGCTGCACACCCTGATCAGCCGCCATTTTCACCACGAAGGCACCTTTGCTTTTGTAGCGGATCAGGATCGCCAACTGCTTTTTCACCCTGAGGCGGCGCGCATTGGCGACACCCTGGGCTGGAGCAAAACCGTCGATGCGGCGTTGCGTGGCGAGAGCGGCTCGATGAGCGTGCGTAATTACAAAGGCGTACCCATGCTCGCGGGGTACGCTCAGGTGCCGGGCGCTGGCTGGGCGGTGGTCGCGCAGCAGCCGCGCGAAGTGAGTCTGGCGCCGCTGAACACCTTGATGCGCGATGTGCTGCTGGGAATGCTGCCCGCCGCCCTGATCGGCTTCGTACTGATCTGGTTCGGCACCTTGCTGATCTGTCGCCCGCTCAACCAGCTGTCGCGTATTGCCCGGCAGTTGTCAGCGCCCCAGGCCAGCGAGCAACTTCGCCACGTCAAGGCCTGGTATCACGAGGCGTTTTCCATTCGCCAGGCGATGCTTGCCGGCGTGCAGTTGTTGCAAGCGAAGCTGGGCCACCTTAACCAGCAGGTGCTGACCGACCCCATGACCGGACTGGCCAATCGCAGAGCCATGGATCAGGAGTTGCGCCGCCTTGAGCGCACCGGGCAGACATATTCGGTGTTATCGCTGGACATCGACCATTTCAAAAGGGTTAACGACACCTTTGGCCACGACAAGGGCGACCTGGCTATCAAACAGGTCGCGCATACGCTGCAAACTTATTCCCGCGTCGGCGACCTGGCGTGCCGAGCCGGGGGAGAGGAGTTCTTGCTGATTTTGCCGCAAACCGGTGTCGAGTCAGCCAGTGCCATCGCTGAGCGGATACGTCAGGCCATTGCGACCAGTGATATTCCGACCGTGGGGCGCATTACCGCTTCGATCGGCGTGGCGACGTGTGAACACTTACCGACTACTGCAGAAATCGTCCTCAAGAAAGCCGATGAATGCCTCTACCGCGCCAAACAGGGTGGACGCAATCGAGTGGAATCTTACTTGTCGATGGCCTCAAGCGATTCCGAATGAGGCTACAAATTGATGCATGTCACGGGGCTTTCAACTAATCGGCAGAGTTATTGATTCTGCCTCGATTCCACGCTAAAAGCAGCGGTAGGTGCCGCGCAAACGGCGCGTCCGGCAGTCGCGAAGACGCGTCATGGGCCAAATCATTCGGGCGGTGAAATGAAGCGTTCCAAGATCATGCGGCGGGGAATATTGCTGACGGCCCTTGCGGTGATCGTCCCGTTGGGCATGACCCTCGCGGCTGGCTGGATGCTGTCGATCTACGCGGCTCATGACCGCCTGCAAACGCTCGCCGCGATTGCCAACGATCGCGCCAGTCAGACATTTGCGCAGGCCTCCCAGGCACTGAAAAGCATTGCTGTCACTGACCTCGAACCCTGCTCGCCACAGGGCATCGAGCAGATGCGCATGATTGCCATCAATACGTTTTCGGTCGAGACGGTCGGCTACGAAGAAGATGTATTTGCCTGCACGTCATGGGGCGCCACGCCGCCGCGGTCGAAGCAATGGGCGGAGGATTTCGTCACCGACGACGGGGTGAAGGTGTCCATCGATGCGCAGGATGACAACGAGCTGATCAAACCGATGCTGGCGTTGCAGTTTGCTGCGTTCAACGTGCTGGTCGACCCGGAGCAGTTTCGCGAAGTCGTACTGGATGAAGGCGTCAGGCTGGCCGTCGGCACACGTCAGGGCCGCTTGCTCGGCCCGGCGGACCCGAACATGGCGAGTTTCCTTGCCTTGGTGCATGAGGGGCCTACGCATGGCCTCAAGGACGGCTTTCTCTACACACTGGTGGCCCAGGGCAACTTCACCGTAATTGCCGCAATCCCGCGACAGGAACTGCTGCGCAGCCTCTGGCAGCACGTGCTTTATCTGCTGCCGATCGGTCTTGTCATCAGCGTAGGCCTGGTCATTGCGAGCCTGCGCTGGTGGCGTCGCAAGCTGTCCCCGCTGGCGGCACTGGAGCGCGCGGTGCAGCGACAGGAGTTCGTGGTTCATTATCAGCCGATCATCGAAATTGAGACCCGGCGCTGCATCGGCGCCGAAGCCTTGATCCGCTGGCGCAAACCCAACGGCACGCTGGTCTACCCGGACGTGTTCATCCCGCTGGCCGAATCCAGTGGCTTGATCGAAGCGATCACTGACCAAGTGGTTCACCGCGTATTCGCAGACCTTGGCGCCATGCTCGCCAGTGATCGTTCACTGCACGTAGCGTTAAATCTGGCCGCAGCCGACGTCAGCTCCGGGCGACTGATCCCTGCTTTGTTGAATGAAAGCCGTCGCCTCGACGTGCAACCCGCGCAGATATGGCTTGAGGTGACAGAGCGCAGCCTCGTCGATCTAACGTCAGCGAAAATAACGCTGGAGCGCGCGCGGAGCGCCGGGTTTGTTGTCGCGTTGGATGACTTCGGCACCGGCTATTCGAGTTTGCAATACCTGCAGCAATTACCGCTGGACGTGCTCAAGATCGACCGATCCTTTGTTGAGCAGATCAGCGAAGCAGAGGAGAAGACCTTACTGGTCACTCACGTCATTCAGATGGGCCATGCGCTACGGCTGACACTTGTCGCTGAGGGTGTCGAGACCCCGGCACAGCTGGACTTCCTGGGCGCCAACCAGGTGCGCTATGCACAGGGATGGCTGTTTGCGAAAGCCATGGAGTGCGCACAGTTCCAACAGCTCTATCTGGACGGTCGGCCTTGCACCGACGCGCGCATTCTTCAGGACCCGATTGTTTCCTGAAAGAAACGAGTCAAAAAACCACATTGACATATCGAAAAATCTCGATATCCTCGGCGCATGGAACTGATCGAAATCTTCAAAGCCCTCTCGAACCCGACGCGCCTCAAGATCCTTGAAGGCCTGAAGGATCCCGTCAAGAACTTCCCCCCGCAGGATGAGGGTGACGTTCTCGTCGAGGGTGTCTGCGTCAGCAGCATCCAGGAAGGTATCGGCTTGTCGCAGTCGACGGTGTCGAGTTACCTGGCCACGTTGCAGCGGGTGGGGCTGGTGGAAGTGCGACGCATCGGTCAATGGACCTACTACAAACGCAATGAGGCTGCTATCAGCGCGCTTGCAGAGGTCATAGGGAAAGAACTGTAAATTTTTTTACTTTAGGATATCGAGAATTCTCGATATCCCTCTTTATCGATACGAGGTTTTGCCATGAAAGCGATGATTTTGAAATCCTTCGGCGGTCCTGATTCGTTCGAACTCAGCGACGTTCTAAAACCGGTTCCGCAAGCGGGTCAAGTGCTGGTCCGAGTGCACGCTACTTCCATCAATCCGCTGGATTATCAGGTTCGGCGCGGTGACTATCCCGATCTGGTGCCGCTGCCAGCCATTACCGGTCACGACGTGTCGGGCGTGGTTGAAGCCATCGGGCCGGGCGTCAGCGCTTTCGCGCCGGGCGACGAGGTCTGGTACACCCCGCAGATATTCGACGGGCAGGGCAGTTATGCCGAGTACCACGTCGCAGCCGACAGCATCATCGCCAGAAAGCCTGCCGCGCTGAGCCACCTTGAGGCGGCCAGTCTGAGTCTGGTCGGCGGTACGGTTTGGGAAGCGCTGACCGTGCGCGCCGTGCTCCGCGTTGGCGAAAGCATTCTGATCCACGGCGGCGCGGGCGGGGTCGGCCATGTGGCGATTCAGGTGGCCAAAGCCATGGGCGCCAGAGTGTTCACCACCGTGCGCGAGGCCAACGCCGAGTTTGTCCGCAGCCTGGGCGCTGATGTGGTGATCGATTACACCCAAGAGGACTACGTCGAAGCGATCATGCGCGATACCGCCGGGCATGGCGTTGATGTGGTGTTCGACACCATCGGCGGCGATACCCTGTCTCGCAGTGCCGACGCGCTCGCCCAGCTTGGCCGCGTCGTCTCGATCGTCGACATCGCGCAGCCACAAAACCTCGTTCAGGCCTGGGGCAAGAACGCCAGCTACCACTTCGTTTTCACCCGGCAGAATCGCGGCAAGCTCGATGAATTGAGCGCGTTGGTCGAGCGCGGCCAGTTGCGGCCCCACGTTGGCGCGGTCTATTCCCTTGCCGACATCCCGCTCGCCCATGCCCGACTGGAGAGCGCCAACAACGGTCTGCTGGGAAAAATCGCCATCGCCGTCGAGCCTTCACTCATCGTCTGAATCCGCTCACTGATTTTGGAGAAACATCATGGTTTACGAGATCGCTGTGCTGCCCGTTCATCCGCAACAGACTGAAGCCTTCCGACGCGCATTTGCCGAAGTCGAACCGTTGCTCACCCGCGCCAAAGGTTACGGCGGCCACTTGCTTGCGCAAGGTATTGAAACCCCCGAGCAGTTCAATCTTATCGTGCGCTGGCAATCGCTTGAGGATCACTCGCCGGGCTTTGAGGACAGTGAAGACCACCAGCGGTTCATGCTGGGGCTGGAGGATTATTTTTCCGCAGAGCCGAGCGTGTATCACATTGAGGGTGGTGCTTATCCGGGTGGCGATTTTGGCGTACCGGACAACGGTGCCAGCGTAGGCATCTGAGGGAGTATGTGGCTGTTCGTCACACGCGGCTGTGACTGGTCTAGCACTGCTTGTGATGAATTGCCACTTTAATTCCTCTTTGGCCTGTTCATGGGGCAGGGGTGGCAGGCAAAATGCGCCGTTTTCCATATGTCTCGTACTGCTGCTCATCCAAGGAAGGCCACTTGAAAGTCACTCCCCACGCTTCCCTGCGCCCTGATATCTGGCCAGCCGTTGTTTTATTGGTGCTGGCAAGCCTGATCACGACCGGCTGCACGCGCTCCCATACTCCAAAACCGGTAGAGCGCGATCCTTGTCTGGATGCCGGTCCAGCGCATACAACGGCCTACAACAAATGCATGAGCGAGCGGGAAGAGCGCCAAGCTGAAGCGCTCAGAATACTGCTCAGTGATGATCCTGCTGACAATCCGCAACGGCAAGTGGCCGTGCCAGGCGACAGCGATTTCCAACCGTCTGATTTTCCTGACGACCCGATGCCAGCGAGTTTTCGCATGCCTTCCGACCTCAATCTCAAGGATATCCAGGCGTTTCCGTACAAGGCTCGCATCAGCTGGAAATACGTGTCGGATCGCTTCCTGCCGAGTTCAAAGGAATCCGCGCGGATGATGCAGGTGGACCGCCTGATAAAGGCGGCCGTAACGGCGGATGGGGTCGCGAAGTGGGGGTGCACGGTCACCGGCGGAAAGCGTCAGGTGTGGGTTTTCTACACCCTGGACGACGCGGCCTTTGTCAGCCGTGTGCAGGCAGCTCTGGCGCAGACCGGGCCTTATCCGATTGAATTCAGCAGCCGTAAACAGGCAGATGTCAGTGCTGAGGTGCAGAATGCCGAGCAAACTCGATTGACACCCAAGCGATGCCTGGAGTGAAACAACCCTCGCTGCATAAGCTTCTGAAACGGATTTCTCGCCATGCTTGAACGAAACAAACTGGTTCCTGAACTGATGGTCACCGAGCTGTCGAAGAGCTTGGCATTCTGGGTGAACTGTCTGGGCTTTGAAGTGGCCTATCAGCGCCTCGAAGACGGTTTCGCTTACCTGGATCTGAACGGCGCGCAGGTGATGCTGGAGCAGTTCGACCCGCAGGCTGGCCAGTGGCTCACCGCGCCCCTGAGCACACCTTTTGGGCGAGGCATCAACCTGCAAATAGATGTAGTCGCGGTCGCGGCTGTCCTCGAAAGACTCGAACAAGCCGGTTTTCCTCTCTTTCGCAACTGCCGCGATACTTGGTATCGGGCAGATACTGTCGAAACAGGGCAGCGGGAATTCATTGTGCAGGACCCGGACGGTTATCTCGTCAGGCTGGTTGAGCGATTAGGTGAGCGGCCGGTCCGGGCCGCGGAGTAGGTAAGCCCCGCGACACTTCAGCCCCTCGATTTTCCTCCAACGTTAGCCCAGCGCTTTGGTGGTAGGCTGCATAACGTCAGCCGTACCTTCTGTACTCCTGAATTGCCCTTTCCGAAATCTGCGCCGGCTCAGCTGCTGGCGTTGATGGATTTCCCTGCGGACTACAGCCATGCGCCTGCCAGATTTCATTCTCGAAAACCTAGAGCCGATCCTGCAGGCCTGGGAAGATTTCGCCCGCACCATCGAGACGCCGGGGGTGGAGCTCGATAACGTCGCGCTGCGCGATCACGCCGAGCAGATGTTGCGCGCCATCGTCATCGATCTGCGGACCAAGCAGACCATGAGCGAACAAATCGCCAAAGCCCAGGGCCAAGCGCCGCGCGACGATGAAGAAACAGCTGCGGAAACCCACGCGGTGACGCGGCTGATGGCCGGCTTCACCATCGATCAGATGGTGTCGGAATACCGCGCGCTGCGCACCAGTGTGCTGAGCCAGTGGCTGCGTCAGGTCAAGGATGGCAAATCAGTGAATGTTGACGACATGACGCGTTTTCACGAAGCCATCGACCAGGCGCTGGCCGAGTCGATTGCCAGCTACTCCCGTGCCGTTGAGGCTTCGCGAAACGTGTTTCTGGGGATTCTCGGCCATGACTTGCGCACGCCGCTGGGGGCGATTCTGCTCGGTGCGGATATGTTGCGTCGTACCGAAGCTACCGACCCGCGCACCGGCAAAGTGGCCAGGCAGATCTACGCCAGCGTGCAGCGCGCCAGCCAGATCGTGGGCGACCTGCTGGATCTGACGCGCTGCCAGATGGGGCCGGGGATTCCGGTGAAAAAATCCCTGATCGATCTCAGCCCTGTGTGCGAGCGGGTGATCGAGGAAATCCGCGCCTTTCATCCGCAGGCCAACGTGCGTTTCGATGCGACGGAAGCGGTGATGGGAGCGTTCGATGGCGCCAGGATGGAACAGGTCTTTTCCAACATCATCAGCAATGCGGTGACCCACGGCGATAATCAGTTTCCGGTTACGGTTGCACTGGAAGCTCGGGAGGATTGCGCGGTGTTCACGGTGCACAACGGCGGGGAGCCGATTCCGGAAGACGTGTTGCCGTTCATCTTCAACCCGATGGGGCGCTTCTCGCAGCGCTCCGTAGTTGATCACGGGCCCGTCGCTGGCCTCGGGCTGGGCCTGTTTATCGCCTCGGAAATCGTCGCCTCGCATGCCGGCTCAATCGAAGTCAGCTCTGACCTGAAGGGCGGAACCGTGTTTCGCGTAAAGCTTCCGATTGATGCCGAAAGCCCCGTCACCATATAGGCCAATCGCTGGAGGGCCGGCCCCGGCCCTCCAGCCTGATCACTCCTCCATCACCTCAACCAAACCGCGATCCTCACCCAGGAACCCGCCACTCTGGTGCTGCCACAGCCGCGCATAGGTGCCGTTCTTCTCCAGCAATTGCGCGTGGGTGCCTTGTTCGATGATGCGGCCTTCGTCCATGACGATCAGCCGGTCCATGGCCGCAATGGTCGACAAGCGGTGGGCGATGGCGATCACGGTTTTGCCCTGCATCATTTCATCGAGGCTTTCCTGGATCGCGACTTCAACCTCGGAATCCAGTGCGCTGGTGGCTTCGTCGAGCAACAGGATCGGTGCGTTCTTCAGCATCACCCGGGCGATGGCGATGCGTTGGCGCTGCCCGCCGGAGAGCTTGATACCGCGTTCGCCGACCAGCGTGTCGTAACCGCTGTGGCCCTGCTTGTCGCTCAACTGACTGATAAAACCATCGGCCTGGGCGTTCACTGCCGCGCGATGGATGTCTTCGTCGGTGGCGTCCGGGCGACCGTAGGCGATGTTGTCACGGATCGAACGGTGCAACAGCGACGTGTCTTGGGTAACCATGCCGATCACGCTGCGCAGGCTGTCCTGGGTGACCTCGGCGATGTTCTGCCCATCGATGCGGATCTCGCCGCGATCAACGTCGTAGAAGCGCAGCAGCAGGTTGATCAGCGTCGACTTGCCCGCACCGGAGCGGCCGACCAGGCCGATTTTTTCGCCGGGGCGAATGTGCAGGGTCAAGCCGTCGAGCACTTGGCGTTCGCCGTTGTAGTTGAAGCTGACATTGTCGAAAACCACTTCGCCGCCGGCCGGCTCCAGCACTTTGGCATCCGGCGCATCCTGGACTTTCGGGCCGCTGGTCAGGGTGGCCATGCCGTCCTGGACGGTGCCGATGTTTTCGAACAGCGAGGTCATCTGCCACATGATCCAGTGCGACATGCCATTGATGCGCAGCGCCATGGCGGTGATCGCCGCGACGGCGCCGGTGCCGACTTCGCCCTGATGCCACAGCCACAACGCATAACCGCCGGCACCGAGAATCAGCGCGACCACCAGCGCCTGATTGACGATTTCGAACTGGCTGACCAGCCGCATCTGGCGGAATCCGGTGAGCTTGAAATCTTCCATCGCTGCACGGGCAAAGTGCGCTTCACGCTTGGAGTGCGAGAACAGTTTGACCGTGGTGATGTTGGTGTAGGCGTCGGCAATCCGCCCGGTCATCGACGAGCGCGCATCGGCCTGTTCCTGGCCGACCTTGCCCAGACGCGGCACGAAATACACCATCGCCAGCCCGAACAGAACAATCCACGCCAGAAACGGCAGCATCAGCTTCAGCGCAAAGCCACCGGCCAGCGCGATGATCGCAATGAAGTACACGCCGATGCCGGGGAGGATTTCGATCAGGGTGAACAGCACCTCGCGCACCGACAGCGCAGTCTGCATGACCTTGGTCGTGACCCGGCCGGAGAACTCGTCGGAGAAGAACGACAGACTTTGCCGCAGCATCAACCGGTGAAAGTCCCAGCGCAGGCGCAGCGGCAGATTGATCGCAAGGATCTGGTGCTGAACCATCGTGCGTAGCGCCACCAGCCCGATGCTGACCACTAGCACAATGCCGATGCCCCACAACACGCGGCTTTCCTCATCACCCGCGGCGCCGCCGGATTGCCAGGTCGAGAGCAGATCCACCACTTGCCCGAGGAACGAAAACAACCATGCCTCGTAGATCGACACGCTGGCGCTGAGCAGGGCGAAGGCCAGGATGTAACCGCGTGCCCCCCGGGTGCAGGCCCACAGAAATCGCATCAGGCCGACTGGCGGTGGCGGCGCCTCATCGGGCGGGAAGGGGTCGAGCCTTTCTTCAAACAGGCGAAGCATTGCGGTCTCCGAAGTGATCAGGGTGTGGGGATTCTGCCATCTATCGGCGTTGTTGCGGGTTTCAGCGTCGTGTTGCAGATAAATGCTTGTGCCTTGTCTTGACCGCAGTCAGGCGCAGAAGCTCAACGCAATCGTGCCAAGCGCAACCTTTCGTCGCTGATCCAGACCTGATGTCGCACGCTCATCAACCTCTTTGAACTCTCGCGCAAGCTGCTCCGTCATCTTCTATGTGGGGGCTCGAGGCAATGTTGCCGTGTAGTCCCGTTTTTCCGTTTTCAAGTCAGAACGCGAGGGGCCACATGAATACTCAAGACAGCAGGGCAGGCTTTGAATCAGGTGATCCGAACAGCAAGCCTGGACAGGGTTTTGAACATTTGAAGGACGACGTCAACGAAGCAATTGGCGGCGCGCGGCAACAGGCCGACGCGCAATTCGGACAGTACCGCGACACCGCGGCGGAACAGATAGAAGCATTGGCCCAAGGCGCAAAGAGCTTCGTCTCGGAGTTGCAGGACAAGGACACGCTGGGCATGTCCGACTACCTGACGGATATGGCGGATTCCATGACCGGGCTGGCGGGCAACCTGCGCGGCAAGAGTGCCGAGCAGTTGCTGCATGATGCGGCGGATCTGGCGCGCAGCAATCCGGGGCTATTCATCGCTGGCAGCATCGCCATCGGTTTCGGCCTGTCGCGGTTTCTCAAAGCCGGCACGGCCGCAGCAGCGACGGTCAGCGCCGAGCACGATCCGGCGGCGGGCACGACATCGACGCCACCGCCAGCCGATTACGGCGCGCAGCGGCCTTATGAATCGTCAATGCCGCCGTCGACCCACGCTAATCCGGGACTGGCCACCGGCATCACTCCGACCTCACCCAGTGACAGCGATCACCCCTCTGATTTTGCCGCGGCTTCCGTACCGCACGCATCCGACGCCAAAGGAGAACTGTGATGAACAGAGATGAATCTGATCTGAGCGGGGCAAGGCCCCTCGGCCAAACGGATGACGCTTCGGTGGTCGGCCTGTTGCGACAACTGTCGCGCGAGGTGCCAGCGTTGTTCACCAAGGAACTGGCATTGGCAAAAGCCGAACTGCAGAACAGCCTCAGCACGCTGAAGGCGGGTATCGGTGCGGTTGCTGGTGGTGCGATCGTGTTCCTCGCCGGCTTCATCATTCTGCTGATGTCGGCGGTGTACGGCCTGAGTATGTTCATGGCGCCATGGCTGGCCGCGCTGATCGTCGGCGTGGTGGTGATGATCATCGGCTTCGCCATGCTGCAATCCGGGAAGAAGCAATTCGAGCCATCTCACTTCAAACCTGATCGCACCCTCGACGCCTTGAACAAGGATCAGGAAGCGCTGCGGAGGAAAGTCTCATGAAAAGCGAACTGGATATCGAAGCGGAAAAAAGCCCGGAGCAGATCGAACGCGAAATCGATGCGCAACGCGCGAGCATCGGCAATATCGTCGATCAACTGGAGAGCAAATTCACTCCCGGGCAAATGATCGATCAGGCTTGGGGAATGATGCAGAGCAACGGCTCGACGTTCTTCACCAACCTCGGCACCAGCGTGCGTAATAACCCGGTGCCGGCGGTGCTGACTTCGGTGGGGCTGCTCTGGTTGATGATGAGCCAGAATCGCCCGCCCGTGCCGCAACCGACCTATCGCAGCGGGCCGGATCAGGACAAGGCCGGCGAGTGGGCCGACGGTTTGGCCGACGGCATCGACAGCGCCCGCGCGCATTTGCACTCGACTACAGACTCGCTGAAGGGCGGCTATGAGGCGCTGAAAGGCAAGGCCAGCCACCTCGGTGAAAACGTTGGTGCAGCGAAGGAAAACCTCAGCCATGCGATGCATGACGCCAGTGATCGACTGTCGCGTAATTCGCAAGTGCTTGGCCAGCAGTTCAGTCACATGCTCAAGGAGCAACCGCTGATGGTCGCTGCCGCTGGGGTTGCGCTCGGTGCATTGCTCGGCGCGGCGTTGCCGACTACTTCCACTGAACAGCGCTACATGGGCCGTACCAGCGCGGGCATGGTCGACAAGGCCAAGCAGAAAGCTCAGGAAGGGTATGAAGCAGTGCGTGACACGGTGACTCGGACCACTGAACAGACCGAGGTTGAAACCAAGCCGGATCCGGCGCGGCCGTCGTCTTCGGATTTGTCACAGGGGTTGGGAACTTCTTGAGGGTGAAAAACGAGGGAGGCCTGTAATGGGCCTCCCTTTTTATTGGGCTGCGGCTCAAGTCGATACCTCGTTCTGCGGGCCTTGCAGATATTTCACCAACGTCTGCGCGCACGCTTCAATCGCGCCGTCGATCACCAGTTCGAAACCATGGGTATTTTCGGTCGGGATTGCGATGCAGCCGGCCTGGGCGCTGATGCCTGAGCTCATCACCGCGCTGGCGTCGGAGGCGAAATCCACCAGCAGGGCGAACTGTGGATCGAAGCCGCAACGCTTGGCTGCGTCGGCCAAGGCCATGACCACGCCGCGCGAGTAATAGCCTTTCTGGTCGCCGGTATCGATGATCGGGTCAACGCTCAATCGCGTTGCGTACTCGCTCATCACCGGGCCGACTTCCACCGCGATTGTGGTGTCGCCGGGCAGGTGCGCAGCGGCGTACATTGCGCCGGCGTTGCTTTCTTCCTCGAGGGTGGTGAAGACAAAGTAGGTGTTGTGCGCCAATTCGGTCGGGCTGCGCTTGAGTTGCTCGGCGGCCTGGAGCATGGCGACGACAGGCGCGCGGTCATCGAGAAAATGCGCAGCGGTGGCGTCACCCACCCGGAACGGCGTGCGCCAGTGCTGGCTGAGCACGACGCGGGTGCCGGGACGCACGCCCATGTCTTGCAAGGTTTGCGGGTCGTGGCGGGTGATGATGTGCACGTCTTTCCACTCCACCGCGCCGCTCATCACATCCTGGCCCTGCGGCGAGCCTGTGGTGGCGTGCATCGAGCCGAATGAGAGCACGCCGGGCAGGGTTTGCGCATCGCCGAGAATATCCACCGGACACACACCGAAATTCACCGGATTCGCACCGCCGAGGGCAACCACCCGCAACGTACCGTCCGGCTCGACGCGTTTGACCAGCATGGCGATCTCATCCATGTGGCCCATGATGCGCACAGCGTGCTCGCCGTCCGGATCGGGTTCGCTGCCCTTGAGCAAACCAATTACATTCCCGGCCCGATCGGTCCACACCTCGTCGCAATGGCGCCGCAGTTCTTCCAGGCAGATCGCCCGGACCTCGTCCTCCTGACCGCCGGGCCCGCGTGCCATGAGCAAACGGCTCAATAGTGTTTGGGTGAATTCCTGTGTGTTGCGCGGCAAAGGCTTTTGGTTATCCGACATGCATGCTGACCCTCCTTGCATCGGCGGACGTGTATCGACCGCTCAGAATTTAGGGGGCAGATTGACGGGAAAATTCAGATGGGTTGCGGCCTTCTGATTCACCTGCATTCCCTGTGGGAGCGAGCCTGCTCGCGAAAGCGGTGGGTCAGGCGATGATGATGTTGAATTTGCCGACGCCTTCGCGGGCAAGCCCGCTCCCACAGAGATTTGGATTGGGCTGAAGATTGTGGCCTTGCCCCGGACCATTGTGGGAGCGAGCTTGCTCGCGATAGCGGTGGGTCAGGCGATGATGAGGTTGAATGTGCCGACGCCTTCGCGAGCAGGCTCGCTCCCACAGGGATTTGGGTTGCGCTGAAGATTGTGGCCTTGCCCCGGACCATTGTGGGAGCGAGCCTGCTCGCGAAAGCGGTGGGTCAGGCGATGATGAGGTTGAACGTGCCGACGCCTTCGCGAGCAGGCTCGCTCCCACAGGGATTTGAGTTGGATTGAAGAGTTGCGTTTGTCAGCGGTTGTATTTCAGCGCTTCGACAAACGCTGCAAACGCTGCCGAGCTCTGGCGTCTGTTCGGGTAATACAGGTGATAGCCCTGAAACGTCGGGCACCATTCTTCCAGCACTTCCACCAGTCGCCCGTCGGCCAGATACGGCGCGACCAATTGTTCGGGCACGTACGCCACGCCGATGCCATCCACGGCGGCGTTGAGCACATGCATGATGCTGTTGAACACCAGTTGCCCGTCGACCTTCACGCTGAAGTCCTGACCCTTGTGCGCAAACTCCCAGGCGTAAATGGCGCCGGCCGGTTGATGGCGGATGTTGATGCAAGTGTGCTCCGTCAACTGATGCGGCGTGGCGGGTGCCGGGTGACGAGCGAAGTACTCGGGCGAGGCCACCACGGCCAGGCGCCAGTCCGGGCCTATGCGCACGGCGATCATGTCTTTGCTGATCGATTCACCGAGACGGATGCCTGCATCGAAGCGTTCCTTGACCACATTGGTAAATCCGTAATCGACGTAAAATTCCAGGGTGATGTCCGGGTAGTCCTGCAAAAACTGCGCAAGCATCGGCCGGATGCACAATTCAATCTGATCGTCCGTGCAGGAAATGCGGATCGTGCCGCTGGGCTTGTCGCGCAATTCGCCGAGGGCTTCGAGCTCGGCGCTGATCTGCTCGAACAGCGGCGCAATCGAATGCATCAAGCGTTCGCCAGCCTCGGTCGGCGAGACATTGCGCGTCGTACGAGCGAGCAAGCGGATACCCAGACGCTGCTCCAGCGCGCGGACCGTATGACTCAGCGCAGACGGCGTGACGCCGAGGCGGGCGGCAGCCTTGGTGAAGCTTTGCTCCTGGGCCACCGCCAGAAAGGCCTGCAGGTCGTTGACTTTGGCATTGCTCATTGCTGAATTTCTCTCAAAAGCACATGAAGATTACCGCTACTAATCAAGTTAAGCCCGATCCGTCAAGCTTTGCAGCCTGAGTAACGGGGCAGAAGTGCCTCGATGATTTCTTCTTCAAGACAGGTTTTCGCATGACGGCTCAAGTAATCGATACCCCGACAGCCCAGCCCATGGAAGCGTCCACTGACGGCGAACAACGGGCGTACTGGAGCGGCGTATTCGCGATGACCTTGTGTGTCTTCGCCCTGATCGCTTCCGAGTTCATGCCGGTCAGTCTGCTCACGCCAATGGCTACGGACTTGCACATCAGTGAAGGCCTGGCCGGCTATGGCATTGCCATCTCCGGCGCGTTCGCGGTGCTGACCAGCCTGACGATCACCAGGCTCGCCGGCTCGATGGATCGCAAGCGCCTGTTGCTGCTGTTGACCGCGCTGATGTGTGCGTCCGGGCTGGTGGTCGGCCTAGCGCCCAATTACACGGTGTACATGATTGGCCGCGCATTGATCGGTGTGGTGATTGGCGGCTTCTGGTCGATGTCAGCGGCGTTGGCCATGCGTCTGGTACCCTCCGCCAGCGTGCCCAAGGCACTGGCCATTTTTAACGGTGGCAATGCCCTGGCGACCGTCGTGGCGGCGCCGTTGGGCAGTTATTTGGGCAGTGTGATTGGCTGGCGCGGGGCGTTTTTCTGCCTGATACCCGTGGCGTTGATTGCGCTGCTCTGGCAATGGATCAGCTTGCCCGCGCTCCCGGCCGCGCCGCGCAAGTCCAGCGCAGCCAATGTCTTTGCGTTGTTCAAAAGCCGCAGGGTGGCGTTGGGCATGCTTGGCGCCGGCCTGTTCTTCATGGGCCAGTTTGTTCTGTTCACCTACCTGCGACCGTTTCTGGAGACCGTGACCCGGGTCGACGTTTCGGTGCTGTCGATGATTTTGCTGGTCATTGGTGTGGCCGGGTTTATCGGCACGGTGATCATCGGGTCGGTGCTGAAGTCAGGTCTGTACAGAGTAGTGATCGCCATCCCGCTGTTGATGGCGATCATCGCGGTGGCGCTCATAGGGATGGGCAGTTCAGTGGTGGCGACGTTTGTGTTGCTCGGCTTGTGGGGATTGATCGCCACTGCCGCGCCGGTGGGCTGGTGGTCGTGGCTGGCGCGCACGCTGCCCGACGATGCCGAAGCCGGCGGTGGGCTGATGGTGGCGGTGGTGCAGTTGTCGATTGCCTCGGGTTCTACCATCGGTGGTCTGCTGTTCGACGGCAGCGGTTATCGGCTGACGTTTTTCGCCAGCGCGGCATTGCTCGTGCTGGCGGCGCTGATGACCTGGCTGACGTCGCGGCAGACAGCCTGAATCAGCTTTCGCTGTTTTCGGCCGCCGCTTGCGCCGCTTCGGCTTCCAGCTTCAGGCGGTCGGCCTTGCAGATGTATTTGGGCTTTTTCGGAGCCAGTTTGGCATTGGCCTTTTTGGCCTTTTCCTTGAACAACTGCTGCAGCTTCTTTTGGCGATTCATGATTTTTCGATCAGGGGTGGAGAGGGTGGGAATCCTGACGCAAGGCCGAGTGGTCAGCAAGAAGAAATCCACTAAGCTGAGCACATTACCCCATACTTCAAAGCATCCCCCACACCGAAGGAATCGCACATGAGAAAAGCTCGCAGATTGATTGTCGCGTTGTCTTGCCTCGCGCTTGTAATCGGCAGCACGACGGCACTGGCTGACCCCGGCAATGGCAAGGGGCAGGGTGGTCAGGGCGGCCAGGGCAACGGCAAGGGCAAACCGCAAAACATGCAGGATCACGGCAAACAGGGCGGGGGCGGCCAAGGCAATGGCAACAAGGGCCAGCAACCCTCTGGCTATCGCGGCGGGCCGAGCATTGATCGCGGCAATATTCTCGGCATCGTCGGCGGTTATCGCGGCGAATACTGGAATCCGGGGCCGCCGCTGCCGCCGGGTATTCAAAAGAATCTGGCGCGGGGCAAGCCATTGCCCCCGGGGATCGCCAAGAAGCTGGACGGGCGCATGCTCGGCCATTTGCCGCACTATGACGGCTACGAATGGCAACAGGTGGGTACCGACCTGATCCTTGTTGCGCTGGCCACCGGGCTGATCTACGAGGTGCTCAACGGCGCGTTCGATTAATTTTTCAAAGAGGAGCGGCAGCAATGCCGCTCCTTTTTTATGCGTGGATAGCTGCATCAAGTGCAGCAATGAACTGCATTCAGGCTGGGTTGTTCGTTGAGTGCTGCGCTTTCAGACTGAGCTCAACGCTTAACAAATCAATGGAGATGACCATGGCCAACGCAATTCGCTTCACCGAAACGGGCGCACCGGATGTCCTGCAATTGCACGCTGTCAGCGAACAGGCCCCCGGGTCCGGCGAGGTCTGGCTGGAGCAAGCGGCGGTGGGCGTCAATTACCTCGATGTCAGCCAGCGCAAAGGTGCAGTGCCCGTGGCGTTGCCGTCGGGGCTGGGTCTGGAAGGCGCGGGTCGGGTGGCGGCGGTCGGTGCCGGTGTGAGCAATGTCCGCGTCGGTGATCGGGTCGCTTACGCCACTGGCCCCTTGGGCGGTTACGCCTCGGCGCGGCTGTTTCCGGCAGAGCGTCTGGTGAAGATCCCTGATGAGCTGTCGTTCGAAGAGGCGGCGGCGGTGTTGTTCAAAGGCATCACCGCGCAGTATCTGCTCAAGGCGACTTACCCGGTCGGGCCGGGCACGACGATGCTGCTCTACGGTGTCGCGGGAGGTCTTGGGGAAATCATGGTGCCATGGGCCAAACACCTTGGCGCAACAGTAATCGGTGTGGTGTCGAAGCAGGCCAGTGTCGACAAAGCTCGCGCGTCCGGCTGTGACGAAGTGCTGGTGTTCGATGCCGAGACCCTAGCCGCCGACGTGTTACGTATTACCGAGGGGCGCAAGGTCGACGTGGTGTATGACCCGATTGGCCGGGTGTCTTTTCAGGCCTCGCTGGACAGCTTGCGCCCACGCGGATTGATGGTCTCGTTCGGCGCGCAGACCGGCGCGCCGGCGGCGGTGGAAATGGCCACGCTGAACGCCAAGGGCTCGCTGTTCCTGACCCGTCCGTCGCTGGCCGCGCACACCGCCACGACAGCCGAATATCAGGAGCGCGCGCAAGATGTGCTGGCCGCTGTTGCCGCCGGTATCATCACGCCGCAAATCCGCGCGCGTTATTCATTGGCTGACGCGGCACAAGCGCACGCCGATCTTGAATCGGGCCGATCATCAGGGGCGATCATTTTACAACCATGAATCTGGATGTTCTGAGCAACCCGCACAGCGATGAAATCGCTGCTTTCCTCGCCGTCGCCGCGCAAGGCTCGTTTGTCGCGGCGGGGCGTTTGTTGCAGCGTCATCCGACCATCGTTTCCAAGCGCCTTGCGGCGATGGAGAAGCGACTGGGCGTGCGGTTGGTGGAACGCTCGACGCGCCACGTGCGTATCACCGAGGCTGGGCTGCAACTCGAGCAGCGCCTGCGCGCAGCCGTCGAGTTGATGAACGAAGCGCAGCAGCAAGCGGTGCAGGGTGCCAGCGAAGTACGCGGCACCCTGCGCCTGGCGTTGCCGGCGGCGATGGGGCGGTTATGGCTGGGGCCGCTGCTGCCGGAATTTCTCAAGGCTCACCCGCAGGTCTCGCTGGTGGCCGATTACAGCGAAGGCCTGGTCGACATCATCGAACAGGGCTTCGACGCGGCTATTCGCATCGGCGAGCTTGATGACAATCGGCTGATTGCAAAAAAGCTCAGTGAGCATCGCCGGATTCTCTGCGCGTCACCGGGCTACATCGAGGCCCACGGCATGCCGCAAACCCCGCAGGATCTGCTGCAGCACAATTGCCTGCGCTTCAGCGGGCTGGCGTCGTTCCCGCTGTGGCGTCTGCATCGCGGCAACGAAGTGCAGACCATTACGCCACACGGCAACCTGACCGCCAGCGACAGTGAATCCCTGCTCGCCGCCGCCCGCGCCGATGCCGGCATACTCGGTGCCGGCGACTGGCTGATGAGCCGCGATCTGACGGCAGGGCAGCTGATTCACGTGCTGCCCGACTGGCATCTGGATTCGGCGGGCGGCGTCTATCTGGTCAGGCCGTCTTCGCGGTTTCCCGCGGCGGCAGTGGTGGCGTTCAAGGAATGGATTGAAGCGAAATTCGAGACCGGGCCACCTTGGGCGGTTTGATCACAACCTGCATCAAATCCGACACTGGCCCTGTGGGAGCGAGCCTGCTCGCGAAAGTGCAGTGTCAGTCATAGAGGGTCTGGCTGACCTGACGCCTTCGCGAGCAGGCTCGCTCCCACAGGTTTCGTGGCTTGCTCAGGAATTGCCGAACATACGTATATCCAATGTGGGAGCGAGCCTGCTCGCGAAAGCGGAGTGTCAGTCATAGAGGGTCTGGCTGACCTGACGCCTTCGTGAGCAAGCTCACTCCCACAGGTTTCGTGGCTTGCTCAGAAACTCCCGAACGCCCAAATATCCAATGTGAGAGCGAGGCCCAGTTTGGGCGCACAAAAAAGCCCGGCATTGCTGCCGGGCTTTGGTGTCTTCAACGCTTTACGCGGCGATCTTGTTGGCCGCCATTTCCTTTTTGTGACTGGCTTTCATGGCTTCCATCTGTGCGCCCAATTCCTCGAGCTTGGCCTTGCCCAGAAGCTTCTGCGCTTTCGGGAACATTTCCTGTTCTTCCTCTTCGATGTGATGCTCCAGCAGCTCCTTGACCACTTTGACCCGACCGGCAAATTCCGGGGTGCCTGGATCGGTTTCTTTCAGATCAGGCAGTACCAGTGAGTCCACGGTGCGGTGCTCTTCCTTGGCTTCGTAATACATGATGTCTTCTTCCTTGCTGCCGGCTTCCTTGAACGCAGGGTAGAGAATCTCTTCTTCGAGGCGGGTGTGGATGGTGATTTCCATTTCCAGTTTGCCCAGCAACTCGACGCGTTTTTTCAGCGCGCGGTCGGTGGACTCACTCAGTTGGCTGAGGATGGCTTTGACTTTTTCATGGTCGGCTTTGAGAAGGTCGATGGCATTCATTTTTTGAGGCCTCTGCTTTTCACGGATTGAACACAGCGTTCTTTTTCGCGCTGCTGTGTATTCAGGAAGAGGCTATCGCAGGACTCATGCCAACTCCCCGATCAAGCGCAACCCTTCTAAATCAAGGGCTGGCATCGAAGCAGGCACAATGCTTTCGTGCAGCCTGCAAGAAATCCGCGCGGCGGGCATTGCATATAACAAGCCCGGCAAAAGCCGGGCTGCGGGTGATGCTTGAGACGGGCCTGCGTCATTGCTTAACGGCTGGCCTGGGAAGGCGAGCCGCGACCGACATGCTTGGGCCCCGCCAACGCCCAGGCGATCAGGCCGAACAGCGGCACGAACACGATCAGCACGATCCACACGCCTTTATTGCTCGATTTCCCCTCGCTTTTACGCACCCGGTTGATGGCCCAAAGCTCGATCAGCACGAGAATGACCGCCAATACGATCCACACGGTTTCGATTTGCATAGGCTTAACTCCTGATGGTCTGTGCGTTAGGCGACGAGAGGGGCGTTGGGTTCATTCTTTTTGCCCGGCTGCGCTTACCTGAAAATACCGACTAGAGTTGATAGCGCAGACAACGCAAACCACTGTGGGAGTGAGCCTGCTCGGTCCCACAGTTGGCGCAAGCATCCAGCGTGAGACAGGGAGGTTTCAATGGACGGTATACAGGGACATGGCGCCCCGCACTTCATGCGCAGCGCCTTACTCATCGCCATCGCCAATGCCTTGATCTTGAATGACGCACAAGCTGCATGCGGTCCTTTGGCAGCGGGGGCCTACAGCGTTTCGCAAACCTGTTTGCCCGCTGCCGGCGTGGATGCGTCCATCACCACCCAGCCCGGCACGACCATCACCACCACCGCCGGCTCTTCACTGTTGAGCAGAGGCAATAACGCCAACTCGACGCTGAGCCTCAGCGGTACCACGATCAACAGCACACCGCCGACAGCGGCTAATGCCGTGTTCGCCAACGTGATCGGCGGCAGCGGCAACGCCGGCCTGACGCTCGATGGCGGCAGCAACACGGTCAGTGTCGCTGGCAGCGGGCTGGACGCTCTGGCAATCACCAACGCCGGTACAGGTTCGTCGACATTCTCGGTTACCTCCGGCACCACGCTGAATATCCTCAACACCGTGGTCGGCAACGAGCACGACGGCATCGATATCAATGGCAGCGGTGGCGGGGCGATTAACCTGAGCCATCAGGGCAGCGGCCAGATTACCGTGTCTGGTGGCAACGGCATCTGGACCAAGGCCACCGGCACTGGCGAGACCAACGTCAATGTCGGCGCCGGGGTGAACATCCTGGTCAACAACGATGACGCACTGTCCGCCGGCCCACCGATCGGCGATGAAACCTTGCCGACCGCTGGCATCGGCAACCACGCCGGCGTGCACACCCGCGCGATCAATGGCGACACCACCGTGGTCAACGCTGCCAGCCTGCAGAGCGTCGGCATGAACGCTTTCGGGATCTTTACCGAGGGCGGCAGCGGCAACACCAGCCTGACCAACAGCGGGACGATCAGCACCAACGGCTTGAACGGTTTCGGCATCCGCTCGTTCTCCACGGTCGGCAACATCGCCATCGTCAATAACGGCGCGATCACCACCACCGGTGGCGCCGCTCATGGCATCTACGCCAATGACAACGTTGGCGCAACCGGTTCGATCAGCATCGAAAACAACGCCGAACTCAACGTTGGCAGCACCGCCAATACTGCCGGTTCGCGGGCGATCTACGTCATCAAGCGGGGGACTGGCGACGTCAGCGTATCCGGCAGCGGCAACATCAATGTATTTGGCAGCCCAAACACTACCCGTGCCTACGCAATCATCGTCAGTGCCGAGAACAACAATGCCCTGATCGATTATTCCGGCGATCTGTTCGCCAGCGGCTTCGGTGCCGGCGGCATCCGTGTTGATTCGACCGGCGGTAACGTTCAGGTCAACTATCGCGGCGATCGCATCGAAACCCTGCACAGCAATGCCAACGGCCTCTACGCCTCGACGCAGTCGCCGACCGGCACAGTGAACGTCGACGCTGGCGGCACGATCATCACCCATTCGGATGCCGGAACGGGCGATGGCAGCGGCATCGGCGCCTTCGGGATCCAGGCGCTGACCCTCGGCGGCGACGTCGGCATCCGCTTCACCGGCCCGCTGATCGACGTCAACGGCGCGGGCGCGGCGCTGTTGGCCGGTAACGCCTTCAATGGCGGCAGCGGCCTCGGCACGATCAGCATCAGCAACAGCGGTGAGCTGGTTGCGCGTGGCGATCAGCAGCGCGGCATCCGTACGCTGTCGGTCACTGGTGCGCAGAACATCGTCAACACCGGGGCGATCCAGACGCTCGGGGCCAGCAACAGTCAGGGCATCGTCGCCCAGGCCAGCGGCGCGGCGGACGTGACGGTGAACAACAGCGGTGCGATCAGCGCACGCGGCGCTGGCTCCTCGGCCATCG